>QZIZ01000011.1 GCA_003599195.1 Deltaproteobacteria bacterium
GGAATCGGGTTTTACGAGATTCTTGAAGAAGAAGGGGTTACAGCCATTGAATGGGCGCAGCAGGCCAAAGGGCCTGATTTTTTCCCACTATTCTGGGTGGAATTTGCTATAAGGGGCGAAACAGCCCGAAGCATTTGCTTTTTACCTGCTGGACAAGAGGCGGATGATTTGCTAAATGGCCTCGTCGAACTTGGCCGGGATATAACCATTGAAAGAACAAACGGTTTTTAAGGAGCAGCCATGAGTCTCATTGTGCAGAAGTATGGCGGAACATCTGTGGGCGATATGGTCCGCATACAGAATGTTGCCCGCCGGGTCATCAAAACCTACGAGGCAGGGCACAAGGTGGTGGTGGTGCTTTCCGCCATGGCCGGCGTGATTCCCATTTTAAAGTCTCCTGGCCAACTGAAACCTATCAGCATGAGAACCAGTCCCAGAGAAAGTACGAATCTCTTCATGGATGTCTCCTTAGGTAATGCGGATTCCTCAGGCCGCTCCCTTAAATTTCCCAGGCCCTCTTATAACCCGGGCTTATTTAAGGAAACAGCGGCGTTAACTCCTGTTACCGGCATTAACTGCCGTTATTTGGATCTCTTTTTCTTCTTGGGAGCCGGCTTAGCCTTGAACATCTCCTCACGCCATTGGGACAGTTCTATCAGATACTTGCCTTGGTCAATGGGAGACATTTGGGCCATTTCTTCATCCCGCTGGCTCCTAAACGAGTTGAACAGCGAATCCATACCGTTGTTGATGGCGCTCACCAATTCCTTGACCTTAGCCTCATCCGGTTTGGGCGCTGCCAGGACTTTTTGCAATTCTTCCTGATTCTTCTTCAAAGCCGCAACGATCTCTTTGCGCGGGCCGGAATATTTATCATCCACCGCCAACGCCGCCTTCTCCTTTTCAGGATCAAGCTTCAATTGTTTGATTATTTCCATCCGGCGTTGTTTGAATCGCTCCATTGAGTCATCTTTCACCTGGCCCAGAGCCGGGGCCGCCAGCATGAAACTTAACACCACGCAAAGTAATCCGAGTTTGAAGTGGAGCTTACTTTTCATTTCACCTTCTCCTCTACAAAGGATTTTAAACCGGGATTTTGGGGCAGCCTGGGCCGCCCGGCCAAATCACGCTTGGGGAACTTTGGGCTCCGGGATAAACCTGAAACATATCTATTTACCAAGGAAGCCTTTCTCGGGGGGTGGAATAAAATTAATCACCTTTTCCAAGAATTCAAGGCATTGAAGATTCGGCCGGCAACACCCGGCAGTGGCGCACCTAATTCCACAATTTCCTTGGTCCCCAGGCAAGCCCACGGTAGAATGGATTTATCATGGAATTGCTGCAAGAAATCCTGAAACAGGCTGAGGGACTGGCGGAGGAGCTGGCTGCGCTGCGCCGGGAGTTTCATCAATATCCGGAGCTGTCCCACCAGGAGGAGCGCACCGCCGGGGTGGTGGCCCGGTATCTCCGGGACCTGGGCCTGGAAGTGGCCACTGGCATCGCCGAGCATGGGGTGGTGGGGACCCTCACCGGAGCCCGAGCCGGCAACACCGTGGCCTGGCGCGCGGACATGGACGCCCTGCCCCTGGAGGAGAAGGTGGCCGCGCCCTGGTGTTCCAAGGTGCCGGGGGTGATGCACGCCTGCGGCCACGATTTTCACATGTCCATCGGCCTGGCCGCGGCCCGGCTGTTAAGCGGCTTCAGGGACCGGCTGGCGGGGAAATTCCGCTTTATCTTTCAGCCCGCGGAGGAAGGCCCGCCCAAGGCGGATAAATCCGGGGCCCAGGGCATGGTGGCCGCCGGGGTGCTTAAAGACCCGGAGGTGGACGCGATCTGCGCCCTCCACGTGGCCCCCAATCTGGACATGGGCGTCGTCCGCTACAGCCGGGAAGTGGTCATGGCCGGCTCCGACCGCGTCTTTCTGACCGTCACCGGCAAGGCGGCCCACGGCGCCACGCCCCACCGGGGGGTAGACCCCATCCTCGTCAGCGCCCAGGCCTTGATGCAAATCCAGGGCTTTCTGGCCCAAAGGATCGACGCCCGCCACCCGGTGATCCTCACCTTCGGCCGCATCGCCGGGGGCAATCGCTTTAACATCCTGGCGGACCAGGTGGAACTGGAGGGGAGTTTTAGGTATTTGCAGGAATCCGTGCGCCAGGAAGCGCAGCAGGGGCTCAAAGGGCTGATGTCCGGGCTGGCCCAGGGGACCGGCTCCCGCATCGAACTTGATTTCCAACCCACCTATCCCCTGCTCAGAAACGACGCCGCCTTGAGCGCCCGGGCGGTGGAGATTCTGAGTCAGGTTTTGGGGGAAAACCGCCTCAAGCTGCACCACCCGGCCATGGGCAGCGAGGATTTTTCCTATTATGCGGCCAAGGTCCCGGCCTTTTACTTCTTCCTGGGGGTGCGCACCCCGGGAGTCAAGGGCCAGGCCCTGCATTCGCCGGAATTCAACCCGGACGAGGCCGCTCTGGTTTGGGGATTGAAGGCCGCGGCGGGGCTGTTGGTGGGGCTGAGTGAGGCAAGTTCAAAAGATTAACCACAGAGACACAAAGGACACAGAGTTACACAAAGAAAAACAAATAGTTATGCCTTGGCTTTGCCAAGGCATAACTATTTATTTTCTCTGTGAATCTTTGTGTTCTCTGTGTCTCTGTGGTTAATCTTTTACTCGGGCCTCGGTTTCTTCACCCACTCCGGCGTCACCGCCTCCGGGATGGAGTCCCCCTTCGGGATATAGGGCTTGAGGTCCACGATGGGGGAGCCGTCCCTGGCGTCCAGATCCGCCACTTCCACGGTATTACCCTCCACTTTGATAATGCGGCAGGCGGTGAAGCCGATGAGGTTGGGTCTCACCGGCGCGCGGGTGGCGAAGACCCCGGTCAGGGGATTAGTGGGGTCCCGCCGGGGATGGACCTTGAGGGTGGCCCGGGATTCCGGGTCGTCGTTTTCATGGAACCAATAGAAGACCCAGACGTGGGAAAACCCGGCCAGCCCGTCCAGGGCCGGGGCGTATTCGGGGAGGATTTCCAGAAAGTTTTTCTTATCCTGGTGCCTTACCGTACCGATGGGATTCATTTGCATGGATTTGATGGTCTCTTTCTTCAGGGCTTTTTCTTGACTCTTCAGGGCCTGTCCATAAATCGTTCCTGCCAGAGCCAGGAAGATCAACGCCGACCAGGCCAACTTTCGCAGGTGATTAGGCGGCATCATTTCAAACCTTCTTCAATTTTTCCTAATACAGCAGGAGCAGCCCCAGGACCGGAGTGCCGGGGGGCAGAAATTGATTCTGCCAGTTGGGAGGCATATCGAGCTGAGTCAGGGTCAGGTGCGGCGTCTGGGGGTCGGGTACCGGCCTCCCCCAGTTATCCACCCAGATGATCCTGGCGCCGTCGTTGCTGATGGTCCCGTGGGTTTCTTCCCAATACTGGGCCGTGGTGTTGTAAATCTTCGCCAGGTAAACGGCCTCAGGCTTGCCCCGGTCCAGCCGGACCAGAATCAGACAGCGGTCCAGCCAGTTCTGCTCCGGCTGGTCCGGCCCGATATTGGTGGAGATGAGGCAATAACCGGGATAGTTGCAGGAGATATGAACGCCGCTGTTCAAACCGATAGGGGACTCGTTATTATAATAGAGGATCACCAGGGGTTTAATAAGATTGTTATTATAATCCGCCAGGCTATTGACCGGTTTGGCCGCTAAATCCAAAGGAATCAAGTCCACCCGGTCGGTGCGGCTGTTTTGCATGACTATGACTTCCCGGCCTTGGGTATCCAGTCCCACGTCGGCGTGGGCCGTATCCGGGGAGAGCTGATGGAGCACTACAAAATCTTTGCTTCCCATCATCAATCCCCAGGCCGGGGGCACGCCTTGCTCGGACAGCCCGCCGATCACCACCCAGTTGCCATTAGGCGACATGCCCACCCAATCGAGATTCTGGCCCTGGGCCAGGGACAACTGGAAGGTTCCCAGGACCTTATCCTCCAGGCGGTCCCAGGTAAAAAGATATTTATGCACATAGGACCATTCCGGGTGGGCCGGGTCGTCGCCGTTTTGCAAGGATAAGGCCCAATACCTCTTATCCCGGGAGGATTCCCCTTCGTCCATGCAGGTGATGCGGTAAATCAAGGGGTTGGCCGCCAACAGGGGAGCAATCGCGGGGTCGGCGCTGAAGTCTTTGACCAGGGTCTCCTGGCCGATCTCCACGTTGAGCTTGATGATGCTCAAATCCCGGAAACCCCAGAGGATGGCGGGATCAGCAGGGTCCCAGCGCATCTCCCCCAGGTTGTTGATGGTCCGTACCAGGTTAGCGGGCTGGTCATAGGGCTTGGCCGTGGTGCGGTAAACCCGCCAGTCGCCGGTGGTTATCCTGGTGACCAGCAGCCGGGATTGGTTGCAGTTGAAGGGATCGAAGCGGGAATATTCGTGTCTGACGATGGAACTCTGGGTGACGCGGCTCTGCAAGGCGCCGAAGCGCAGGTCGAAGAAGGACTCCCCCGGATTCGGAATGGGCCTGGAGACGAGGGGGTAACGGGGATTATCGACGGCCAGGGGGTCCGGCACCCGGATGAACCGGAAATTAGGAGGATAGACCTGGGCCGGGCCGGATATGGGCCAGGCCGTGAAGACTATGAACAGAAATAGTGACAGGATTTTAAAGCTGCGCGGCCGGGGCGGGGAAAGGATGCTTTGGTTCATCGGAACCTCCTTGGCGCCAGGTCAGTTCCAGATGGCTCTTTTCTATCTGATATGGGGCATTTTGTAAAACGAATTCTATACCCGCTAAATCAGCGGCAGGCCGAAGGTCTCGGAAACGGCCTGCTCGATCAATGACTTCGGCACATCGTCCCGGATCACCGGCTCGCCCAGGCGCTGCAGCAGCACGAAGACCACCCGGTCCGCCTGGCGCTTTTTGTCCAGGGCCAGGGCTGAGAGGACTGCCCGGGGATCAAGGGCCGTGAGGGGGCCCGCGAGGCCGAAGCTGCGGATCAATTGCCTGCCCCGGGCCGCTTCTTGGGGAGGCAGCCCTGAAAGTCTTTCCGACAGGTCCAGCGCGGCCAGCATGCCCCAGGCCACGGCCTCGCCGTGGGGCAGACGGAATTTCGAGGCCTGTTCCAGGCCGTGGCCCAGGGTGTGGCCGAAATTGAGGATGCGGCGCAGGCCGCCCTCCCGTTCATCCGCGGCCACCACTTCGGCCTTGATGGCCGCGGCCCGGTGGATAATTGCCGTTAATTCCGATTCGTCCTTGAAAATGCGGTTCGTTCCTTTTTCCAAACGCGCCAGCAGGTCCGGGGCCCGGATGAATCCGTGCTTGATTACTTCAGCCATGCCGTTGCGGCGTTGGGGTGCTGGCAGGGTTTGGAGGAATTGGGGGTCGATGGCCACCAGGCGTGGCTGGTGAAAGGTGCCCAGAAGATTTTTTCCCTCCGGCAGGTTGATGGCGGTTTTGCCGCCGATGGCCGCGTCCACCATGGCCAGCAGGGTGGTGGGAACCTGGATGAAGGGAAGCCCCCGCATGAAGATGGAGGCCACAAAGCCGGTCAAATCCCCCACCACGCCTCCTCCCAGGGCGATGAGGGGGGAGCTGCGGTCCGCGCCCTGCGCCAGTAGTTCCTTGGCCAGGCGCTGGGCCACGGCCCAGGTTTTGGCCCGCTCGCCCCGGGGCACGGTGAGCAGGGCGGGGGCGTAGCCCGCGTCTTTAAGAGCTGACACCGACTGTTCCCCGTAAAGCTCGCCCACCCGGGTGTCGGTGACGAGAAAGACCCGGCCGCGAATACGCAACGCGTCCAACAGCCCTGGCAGGCGGAGGCGCAGGCCCGGGTCGATGAGGATTCGATAGCTCCGGTCCCGGCCGGGGAGCGCCAGGGAGATTTCTCTCACTGCCAGCCTCCTGGCCGCAGTTTCTGGAGCTCCTCCATCAGGCCGGCGAACTGGTTGGGGTAGAGGGATTGGGCGCCATCGGACAGGGCCTTTTCCGGTTCGTGGTGCACCTCGATGATCAGGCCGTCACAACCCGCGGCCACCGCGGCCCGGGCCAGGGGCGGCACCAAATCCCGGCGGCCCGCGGCGTGGCTGGGGTCGACGATGATGGGGAGGTGGCTCTCCTTGTGGACCACGGGGATGGTGGCCAGATCCAGGAGATTGCGGGCGTGTTCGCCGATGGCTCGGATCCCCCGCTCGCACAGGATCACCCGGGGATTGCCTTCGGAGAGGATATATTCCGCGGCCATGAGCCATTCTTCCAGGGTGGCGGACATCCCCCTTTTTAAAAGTACGGGTTTGGTTGCCTGCCCCGCCAGGCGCAGCAGGGTGAAATTTTGCATGTTCCGGGCGCCGATCTGGATAATGTCGCTGTATTTCGCCACCAACTCCAACGAACAGGGATCCACGGCCTCGGTGACGACCAGCAGGCCGGTTTCTTCCCGCACTTTGGCCAGGATTTTCAAGCCCTCTTCGGCCAAACCCTGATAACTGTAAGGAGAAGTGCGGGGCTTGAAAGCGCCGCCCCTGAAAATTTTAGCCCCTGCGGCCTGCACCATCCGGGCGATGGCCAGGGCCTGGGTTTCGCTTTCCACCGCGCAGGGGCCGGCCATGACCACAAACCGGTCCCGGCCCAACTCCAGGCCCGGCAAAGAGATGACGGTATCCTCCCGCTGCATTTCCCGGCCCACCAGCTTATAAGGCCGGGACACGGGAATGGCCTGGGATACTCCGGGCATATCTAAAAACAGGGCCGGGTCCACCGGCCCGGGATTGCGGAGGATGCCGATGGCCGTGCGCTCGCCTCCGGGCATGGGCTGGGCCACGTAACCCAGGGCTTCGATCTTGGCCGCCACCGCGTCTATCTGGGCGGAAGTGGCGTCTTTATCCATGACGATGAGCATGGCTGGTTCTCCGGGCTAAGGACGGTTTTTAGGTTTCGGTTTTCGGTAAAAGGAATCAAAGATTGTCATCGGGTTTCCAGAATCTTTGGGCACGTAATCAGGATTAAAGAAGACATCGGAGCAAAGGCAAAAAGGAGAAACTGCTCCTGTGGTCTCATATTAACTACTTCTATCAATGGAGGGAACAAATGTCAAACGGGGCTGGAAAAGACTTTGGACTCATTAGACCACTGGCCACTGACAACTATTCGAAGGCAGGATACTTGGAGGAAAAGTAGGGGCAGGGAACCTCCCCGCCCCCCTGAAATTTTCTAGGAATCCCTCTGGGACAGGTTCAGTTTCTCCAGGGCCCGCTGCAGGTTGGCCTTGGCCTCCTGGTAAAAGACGGTGCGGAGATCGATGGCCTTCTGGAAGCATTTGGCGGCCTCTTCGTATTGGCCCGCCTGGAAATAATAGACCCCGATGTTATTGTAGGCCTGGGCTTCGTCCCCGGCTTTCAAAAAGGCATCCAGGGCCTCTGGGTAGCGTTTCAGTCCTGCCAGGGCCATGCCCAGATGCCGGTGGACCTTGAGGTCCTGGGGAGCCAGGGTCTGGGCTTTCTTAAGAGGTCCCAAGGCCTTGGCATAGTCATGTTTATTAAGGTATGCCTGGCCCAAGGTAGTAAGGCTGTTGAGGTTATTCGGCTCCAAGGCCAGGGCCTTGGTGAGTTCGGTGATCGCCTGCTGGTTCTGCCCCGCCTCCAGATAGGCGATCCCCAGAAGATGCAGGGATTTGACCCGCCTGGGGTCCTGGTTCAGCACGATCCGGAATTCCTCGATGGCCAGGGCGTATCTCTTTTCTTCCAGATGCACCATCCCCAGGGCTTCGTGGGCCTCCACCATTTCCGGCCGCTGCATCAACACCTGGGCAAACTGTTTGGTGGCCGCGTCCATCTGTCCGGTGAGGAAAAAGATGACCCCCACCTTGTAGTGAATATCATGGCGGTTGGGGCTTTTTTTCAGGACTTCCACAAAATTCATCAACGCGGTTTCATAGTCCTTGCTTTGTAGGGCCATCTCCCCAAGGACTTCGAGGCGGTCCGCGGGTATCTTGTCCTGCCCCGCCCTGGCGGCCCTGGCCTGTTTCTTTTCCCAATCTTCGTCCGCGGCCGCCAATGCGGATTCCCGCTTCATCAATTCCCTGCGCATGCTGTCCGGGGATTGCTGCTTTCCCGCGCACTGCGCCAACAGCAGGGGCAAGGCCAACAAAAGCAAAAGGAGCGGCAATCTGCGGGGCTTCATGGTTATACCTCAGTCATTCAATTTAACCATAACTTCGGGGCGCTGCACCAGGTCCTTCCCCAAAAGCACTTTCACGGCCACGTCCGCAGGGAGATTGGCGCTTTGCTCCGTGGGGGAATCGGCGAAAAATCTGGTGCTTAGATTCCGGGCCATTTTTTCGGCGCCGGGGCGGTAATAGATGATGGTTTTCTCCGCCCCCCAATCGATGTGGTTGCCGATACGGGTGACGTTGAAACCTTCCTCGGAGAGCATGGTTCTGGTCTTGCGGGCCAGATCGGGGGTGGGGGTGCCGTTGCGGATTTCCACGGCCATGGTCTCCAATTCCGCGGCCGTCAGATATTTGGAATCCGCAGCCGGGGTTTTGGCGGTGTCCGCCGCCACAGCGGGAGCAGGGGCCTTAATTTGCGGGGCAGCCGCCGCGGGAGCGGCTGCGGCTGCCACTGCTTTCGGTTCCTTGGGAGCGGGGGCCGGGCCGGCGGCAATCTTATCAGCCATCACCGCCGGCTTATCGGCCAGGGCGGGAGGCTCTATAGTGTCTTCTCCCAGAAGAATCTTGATGTCCGCTCCCCTGGCAAAATTATCCCCGATCTCCAGGCGGGATTTGGGGAAAAACCTGGCGTTCAAGGCCCGGGCCATCGCTTCCGCGCCGGGATGATAATAGATAACCGTGTCTTCGGTCCGGAATTCCCGATGATTGAAGGTGGACACCACCTTGAACCCTTCATCGGTAAGCATCTTCCACATCTGGCGGCCCAGATTGGAGCCGCCGCTGGCGTTGGCGATGGCGATGCTGCTTTGCTCCATCTGCTCCAAAGTTAAGCGCACCGGCGCGGGGGCTGCGGCCTCCTTGATCTTGCCGGGCTTGGCCAAAGAAGGCGTAGTAGCGGCCGGGACCGGTTTATGCTCCGGGTTTACGGCCTGCTTGGAAGGGGCCGGTGGAACCGGAGCCTTCCGGGCTGGAGCCGGGGCCGGGGAGACAAACCGGTCCCGAGTCTCGTTGGGGCTTGATTTTGCCGGAGGCTTGGGAGCAGCCGCTGCCGTCTTAACCTTCCGGTCCGCGGCATCTGCTTTCGCCAATGGCGCGGGGGTCGCTATCGGTTCTGGAACCGGCGGCGCGGCCGCCGGCTTTTTAGGCTGTGGAGACTTAAGTTTGGCGGCGATCACCGGAGTCGGGTTCTTACCCTGTGGGGGCGCGGCCGGGGTGACTGCGGCGGCCGTTTTCACGGGCTCCCGGGCTTTGGCCGGGGAGGGGGCCGGCATCTGGGGTTGGAGTTCCGGAGTCCTGGGCATATTTACCTTGGCCGGGACCGCTTCCGGCAGCTGGGGCGAGGCCTTCACCGGCGTGGCGGGGGCTGCCGGGGCAGCTTCCGGGAGTTGAGCATAGCGGGGGGAATCCCCTATTCCTAAGGTCACCATCACCTGCTGCATTTTCTTCTGGGCTGCGATTTCGCCTTCCGCCTCCCGCCAGAGGCGGAGGGCCTCCTCGGAGCGGCCGCGGCGGCAAAGAAGCAGGCCCAAATTGTTGCGGGCCATGATATTTTGCGAGTTCTTGCTTAAGGCCTGGCGGAAGCAGGATTCGGCCTGATCCCATTGGCCGGACAGGTAATAAGAAAAACAAAGGTTGTTATTCAAGGCCTGGTTGGAGTCGTCCAGTTTCAGGGCCTGCTGATAGATTTTTTGGGCCCGGGTGAAATCTCCCATCTCATCACAGGCCAGGGCCAGGGCATTAAGCACCCGGACGTTGGAGGGATCCTGGTGGTAAGCGGCTTCCAACTCCCTGAAGGCCAGTTCCGGCCGGCCCATCAATTTGAGGTAATGGGCGTTGTGCAGCAACCGGTTGGTATCACCCGCAGGCGCCCGGATGCCCGCCAAAAGACTGCCGTCGGCATTATCGGACAACTGGCCGTGCTCGGAAGGGGCGTGATTGCAGCCGGCGCCCAAGACCGCCACCGCGATGAAAAATCCGATGCCCCAACCGGCGGCGAGGACGCGAAATTTAGCGGCTCCTCCGATTCTCTGCTTCGTCACTGCCTTACCCTCCGTAAACAAACCGCGATGTTGATCTGCTTGGCGTCTGCCGGCCTCGGCATTTCGGCTTCCGGAACCATCTCATCTCAGACGTTACTTGAAGATCCACCTGATAGTCGGTGGTTCTTCCCTTTCTTTGAAGGTCTTGTCGTAGTGCTCCTGGACATTCTTGGCGGTCTGGGGCGGCAATCCCACGGGAGGATTGGGATCGACTTCTCCCGGGGGCTTTGCCATCATCTGCAAACGGTTGCTGGTCACGGAGCGGCCATAGTCCGCCTCCATGTTCCGGGGCACGCCGTCGGCCTTGGCGCAGCCAGCCAACCATAGCAGCGCCGCACCCAATAGAAAGGCAAACACGATCCTGAAAAGTTGTCTAAATTGTCCTGTCAGCGGTGATTTCATGGATGCTCCCCCAGTTAATACAGCGACTTTTGCCCGAAGCCCTCGGGTAACATCGGGGGCGGGGTCGAATTATTGTTATTATTGGCCGTGCTCTTTTTCTTCCTGCCTTCCAGGGCCCCCAGGAGATAGGCTTCAAAGTCATTCGGTTCGATATATTTGTCGGTGGGGAGCTTGATCGCGGTAGTGGTCAACGGCTTGACCAGCCGCGGGGTCACCAGCACCACCAGTTCCGTTTCATTCTTCTGGTATCTGGCGGACCTGAAAAGGGTTCCCAAGACCGGGATGTCTCCCAACAATGGATATTTGGCGATGGTGTTGCGGTGATTATCCGACAGGAGGCCGGCTATGGCAAAGCTCTGGCCGTCTTTGAGTTCGATGTGGGTGGTGACCGTCCTCTTCCGCAACCCCGGCACCTGGGTGCCGGCGATGGTCACCGGCGCGGTGACAAAATCCAGTTCCGAAACCTCCGGCGAAACCTTGAGGGCGATTTTGCCTTCATCAAGGACTGTGGGCGTAAATACCAGGCCCACCCCGAATGGTTTATATTCAATGGTAATTACCGACCCGCCGGCGCCGGGTTGGGGCACCGGCACGGGAAATTCGCCGCCCGCCAGAAACTTGGCCTCCTGGCCGCTGGTGGCCACCAGATTGGGTTCCGCCAGGATCCTGGCCAAACCCTGGTTCTTGGCCACATTAAAAAATACCGTCCATAACCAGGAGCCGGTTTTGAAGCCCGCCATGGCATTGATGGCGCTGGAAACCGCCTGTTCCACGGTGGTGGTGTTAAAGCCCCGGTTAAAGGAGTTGAGGGTGGTGAGCCGGTCCAGCATGGTAAGGGCGAAATTTCCCTGGCGGTCGGTGCCGAAGAAGTTGATGCCGATATTCCGCCCCAGATCCCGCTGAATCTCGGCGACGCGGACCTCCACCATCACCTGCTGGATGCCCCCGACGTGCATGAGATTGATGATTTTGATTTCTTTGGGGGCTCCCTCCGCCGTGCCTTTGGCGCTCATGCCGCCGGACGGAATCGCCGCGGGCAGGGCTCCCTTTGCTTCCTCCTTCTCCGTGAAAGCGCCGTGGGCCCGGAGAAAACCGGCAGCCAGCTCCAGTGCGGTTTGTTGGGCCACCGGGCTGGAGACTTCCCCGGAGAGGATAATGGACCCGCCTGCGGCTTCCACCCCGATTTTTTCCTTGGGCAGGATCTTGGCCAGTTTTTCTTTCAAGATGGTGACGTCTATTTCCACCGTCACCATGGTGGAGGTGAAGCGTTTTTTACCCCAGAGGGTGAGATTGGTCACCCCGGGGCCCAAGGCGTTGACATAGATTTCCCGGTCTGAAATCACCACGATATCGGCAATTTCCGGGTTGCCCACCGAGACCCGGGTAACGGGAAAAGGAGTCTTGATGACTTTGGAACTTCCCAAACGCAGGCGTAATACTTGTTTAATCTCCTGATCCTTCACCCGCTCCAGCAGGTCGGAGGCTTGGACCGGACCCCCTCCGGTCCAAAGGCAGAAAGCAATGCCCAGGAGAAATCCCCCCAATAACCTGACAGTGTCTTGCCACTCCAGGTTGTTGACTTTAACCATTTTGAGTGTTCCTTAAATTTATTTCTAGCTAATTCGGCTTTTTTAAAAAACTACTTTAAGAAAATACCGGTAAATTTTTCTGGGTCGACGAAATTTCATTCAAGATTCGAGCCAAAAGATCGCAGGAGGCGGGGAAAGCGTTGCAGGGCTCAGGAGGAAATGGAAATTCAAGGTTCCGCGACCGGCATCCGGGGCGGCACGAGTGTCAATTTCTTTTATCTGCGCCTCTCTAAAGAGGGAAAAATAATGTCAAAATTATTAACCATGGTCAGATTTCCGACACCGGGGATGCCATTATAGACTATGCCAATAAAGGAGCGCCATGCCCAGAGCCAGAGCCCCGGCATAGGGGATCCTAGTTTGACGCCGGTTAGCCTCCGGAGCCACCGGGCCGGGAGAACGTCTGCGGCCAAAATTTTTCAGGGAGCGCCAGCCTTGCTGCATTTGGGACCGGAGTTCCCGGCGCCAGGCCAAGACCGCCAGGATCAAAAGACCGCCGCAAATTCCCATGTACAGAAAGAGATAGAAGGTGTCCCGGGGTCCCAGCCAGGCCCCCAAAGCCGCCAGGGCTTTAACGTCCCCCGCGCCCATCCCCTTGAGGACATAAGGGAGGATGAGGAGGCCGAAACCCACGAGCAGACCCAGGAATCCGGACCACAAGCCCCCCCAGCCATGGAAACCCAGTTGAAAACCAAGGCCGGCCGCGGCCGCGCTGAAGGTAAGATAGTTGGGAATGCGCCGCGTTTTGATGTCTTCCCAGGCCATCCAGAGGGAAAGCAACAGGGGCAGCAGCAAAGGGGCATTATTTCGCAGCCAGATGTCCAAACCGGCGTAAGTCACGAACAAACCTCCCGGGGACGGAAGGCCGCCCTCGATGTCGTTTTCCGTTCTTCGCTCCTTTTGCAAAAGTCTTTTCTCTGCGCTCTCTGCGTCTCTGCGGTAAATCCTTCTTTTAACCGCAGAGACGCAAAGGACGCAGAGAAAACACAGAGAGAAAAACGCAAGACCGTATTTGTATATCGGAACTTTCGGAGGCTACTTGATTCCGGGCGCGGGCCGGGCTTTGGCTTCAATTGACGCCGCCAAAGCCCGGGGTTATGGATCGGGGGAAGGGAAGAGGGAAGACTTTTCTCAGGATTCCGGAGCACGGCGATCCCGGCCCTGGACGTCGCACACCATAACTACCAGATCGCTGCTGCGGCCGGTAAGGTCCTTAACCAGATCTTCGAAAACAGCCTTGGTGGAAAAACCGGCGCGCTTGAACGCGGCCAGGGCGCTGTGCGCCTGGAGGTGAATCTCCGCCACCAGTTTTTCCAGGCCGAATTCCCCGGCCAGCTCCACGAGTTCATTGATGAGCAAAGTGCCCAGGCCTTTGCCCTGGTATTCTTTGGCCACCACCACCCGCACGTTCCCCACGTGGCGTTTCCAGCCCATCAGGCGCATGTGCAGGGTGGCGTCGCCGACGATCCGGCCGTCTGCTTCCGCCAGCAGGGGAAAGGCCCGGCGGTAGTCGATGTTAGCAACCCAACGATCGATGACTGCCGGGTCCCGCACGTCGCTGCGCAGAAAGAGCAGGTCTTTTTCATCCAGACTCAGGAAGAATTCCAGCAGCTTCTCCCGGTCTTCCTGCACCATGGCCCGCAGAATCACCCGGCTGCCGTCCTTCAGCACTCCCTCTTTCTGGTAAGGCTTCATCATCCCTCCCTTTCTGATAAGGGGCGGCCTGCCCCGCCCTGGCCAACGCTGTCCTTTCCCCCGAGATAACCTTTGAGAGTATGCCAAGTTTCCTTATACGATAATGTTATTCGTAACCTAAGCAGGTCCTTAGGTCTTTTAACTTAAAACTAAAAACTTAAAACCGCTTTACTTGCCCAGGGCCAATCTTTCCGCCAGGTACGGCGCCAGGCCGGCCGCGAGTATCCGGCGTTGGGCCCCCGGGATGTCATAAGGCACGGATTTGAAATGGACGGAAAACTCCTCCGTGTCGAAAATCGCGTACGCGGCCTCGGGACTGCCGTCCCGGGGCTGGCCCACGCTGCCGGGATTTATCAGGTAATGTCCTTCCCGAGACAGCACAACTTTGGGCCGGGTGATTTCCCGGGAAGAAACCGTGCCCCGGATGTCCCGGTACCACAAGGCCCGGCGGTGGGTATGCCCGAAAAAGCAGACTTTCAATTGAGCCTGCCGCGTCATTAGCTTGAAGACCCGTTTTCCCTGGAAATGATAGGCGATATAGGTGTCGGGGTTGGTGGGGGTGCCGTGGCAGGCCAAATAATGTCCGCCCAACTCCTGGGTCAAGGGGAGGTCGTGTAAGAATTGCAGAAATTCCGAGCGGAGTTGCTCCCGTGACCACGCCAGGGCTTGGTGGGCGATGATATTGAAGCCCTCGGCCCGCTCCGGCTCCAGCAGGGCCAGGTCGTGGTTCCCCGCCAGGTTGAGCCACTTCTGGCCCGCCAGGAGTTCCAGGCACTCATTGGGGCTGGCGTTATAGCCCACCAGGTCCCCCAGGTTAAGGACGGCGTCGGCCCCTTCCCGGCGGATTTGGACCAGCACGGCCTCCAGGGCCTCTAAATTGCTGTGGATATCGGAGATAACGGCCAATCGCATTTTGAAAAAAGTTTTCTGTTTTCTGTAAGAAAAGTAGTGTCCAGCACGTAATTTCGTAAGAAAACTCTCGGTTTTTCTAATGTTCTTTCCTCATGGGAATGAGCATAACAGAAAACAGAAAACTGGAAACAGAAAACTGTCCATCCCGGCTTCCTTGACTTTTCCGGCAATTCTGGTACCTTTGCCGCACCTTATCATGGAACCCGGCTATTTAGTAGAATTCTTTGACCAGAGGCGCATCCTCTGCGGGATCGTTCTGGAATTAAAGGGGGAGCGCCTTCACGTCCTGTCCCAAACCAACCGGGAAATGACCCTGGCCAGGAAACGGGTGCTCCACGCCTGCCCCAGCCGCCTTTCCCCCCAACTGCCCCGCCAACAATTGCTCGATCGCCTCGAAGAGACCGCCTCGAAACGGGAAGCCCTGAAGGCCTCCATCCAACTGGAAGATTTGTGGGAGCTCCTGGCCCAGGAAGAACAGGCCTTGACTGCCCAGGAAATGGCCGAACTCTGGTTTCAGGAAGCCAATCCCGATCAGGTGGCGGCCCTGGAGAGGGCCTTGTTGGAGGACCGCTTTCTCTTTAAATTCAAAGATGAACACTGGGTCCCCAATCCCCCGGAGGTGGTGGCCCAGCTCAAGGAGGGCGCACGGCGGGAACAGGAGCGCCTGGAGGAGATGGAGGCCGCGGCCGCCTGGCTGAAGGCGGTCTGGGATGGGGAACAGGCTCCGGAACCCAAAAGCAAGGGGCAGTTGGTGGAGCTGTTGCGCCGGATGGCCGTTTTCGGCCTTGAAGGCCCGGATTACGCGCAAGGGAAGGCCTATCTGGAGAAGGCCCGCCTCACTGCTGCGGACGCACCTTTTCAGTTGTTGATGCGCCTGGGAGTCTTCCAGGAAGACGAAAACCTGGACCTCTACCGCCTCGAGGTGCCCCGGGAATTTTCTCCGGAGGCCCACGTTGGGGCCGTGCTTCTTAGGGACCGGCCGCCTCAGGACCCTTATGCGGCCCATCGCCTGGATCTCACCTCTTTGCCTTGCTTTACCATCGACGGGGAGCGCACCCGGGATTTCGACGACGCCCTCAGCCTGGAAGAGACGGAAACCGGCTGGCGTCTGGGAGTGCATATCGCCGACGTCTCCTCCATGGTGCAGCCCCATACCCTCCTGGACCGGGAAGCCCAGGAGCGGGCCACTTCCATTTACCTGCCGGAACACCGCCTGCCCATGCTGCCGGAGGAGATCTCCGAAGACATCCTCAGCTTACTGGCAGGCCAGGAACGCCCGGCTTTGAGCTTTTCGGTTACTCTCGGTCCGGATGCGGAGGTTCTGGATTGGGAAATCCGGCCCAGCCGCATCCGCGTCCACCAACGCCTGACCTACCAGGAAGTAGACGGACTCCTGGCCCAGGACCCGCGCTTCGCGGCCCTGGCCCGGTTAACCGATCTCCTCAAGGAGCGGCGTCTGGCCCGGGGAGGCTATGAGCTCAAGCTGCCGGAAGTCTGGGTGGTTTTTTCCCATCAGGGGGAGATCCAGGTGGTCGTGGAGGATCAGGAGACGCCTGCCCGCACGCTGGTGGCGGAGGCCATGGTCCTGGCCAACTGGCTGGCTGCCAGGTTTTTGGCGGAACATGGGGTGCCTGCCATTTACCGCAGCCAGCCCGAACCCCGGGAAGCCATCAACCGCCAGGAGAGCAAAGGCCTCCTGGAACTTTACCGGGACCGCCGCCGCCTCAGCCGGGTGGTGATGGATCTGTTACCCCAGCCCCATTGGGGCCTGGGAGTGGAATGCTACACCCTGGCCACCTCCCCCATCCGCCGCTACCTGGACTTGGTGACCCACCGGCAGCTTCTCTCCTTTTTGTGCGAGGCGCCGCCGCCGTATAATCCGGAAGAACTGGGGGAGATTCTCTCCCTGATCGAGCCGGCCATGCGCCGGGCCGGCCTCCTTAAGACCCGGCGTCTGCGCTACTGGCTGCTGAAATACCTGGCCGCCCGGGTGGGGCGGAAAAAAGAGGCCCTGGTCCTGGAAGCCCTGCCCCATCGCTACCGTTTGCTGTTGCCGGACATCCACCTGGAGGTCTTCCTGCCCGCGGCCGCGACGCTGAAGCTCAACCCCGGGGATTTGGTGCTGGTGCGCCTGGAGCGGGTCAATCCCCGGGAGGATCAGATTAAGATCTCATTGGCATAAAGAGAAATCTCACGCAAAGACGCAGAGAAGGGGTCAGGGGCCAGTAATGTAATCAGTAATCAGTTTACTGATCACTGATCACTGATCACTGTTCTTTCCCGAACACCCGCTCGAAGATCGCGGGAACATGCCGGAAATAACGGTTGAGGTCGAATAATTCGGCAATTTCGTCCTGAGACAGGTACTTGCCGATCCCCGCTTCCTCCCGCACTTTTTGGGCGAAATTCCCGCCCTCTTCCCAGACCCGCATGGCCGGGCGCTGCACCAGACGGTAAGCCGCGTCCCGGGTGAGGCCCTTTTTGACCAGCGCCAGAAGCAGGCCCTGGGAAAAGACCAGGCCATGGGTGAGATCCAGGTTTTGGGCCATATTTTCCGGATAGACCTGGAGGTTTTTGAGCATTCGCGTCAGCCGGGCCAGGATGAAGTCAAGAAGAACGCAGCTATCCGGCGCGATGAGGCGCTCCACCGAGGAGTGGCTGATGTCCCGTTCGTGCCAGAGGGCCACGTTTTCCATGGCGGCCAGGGCGTTGGCCCTGAGCACCCGGGCCAGGCCGCAGAGGTTCTCGGACAGTATCGGGTTGCGTTTGTGGGGCATGGCGGACGACCCTTTTTGCCCCGCGGCGAAGGCCTCCTCCGCCTCCCGGACCTCGGTGCGCTGCAAGTGGCGGATTTCCAGGGCCGCCTTTTCGATGGACGCGCCCACCAGGGCCAGGGTGGTGAAAAATTCCGCGTGCCGGTCCCGCTGGATGATCTGGGTGGCGATGGCCGCGGGCTCCAGCCCCAGGAGGGCGCAGGCCGAGGCCTCCACCTCCGGGGGCAGGTGCGCGAAGGTGCCCACCGCGCCGGAGAGTTTGCCCACGGCCACGGCCTTCCGGGCCTGTTCCAGCCGGGAGCGGTGGCGTTCGAACTCCGCGTACCAGAGCGCGAATTTTAGCCCCAAGGTGATGGGCTCCGCGTGCACCCCGTGGGTGCGGCCCACCATGGGCAGGTCTTTATAGGCGTAGGCCTGGTCCTTGAGCACGATGAGGAGCGCGTCCACGTCCTCCAGGAGCAGGTCCGCGGACTCCTTCAGCCGCAGGCCGAACGCGGTGTCCAGGACGTCCGAGGAGGTGAGGCCGAAATGGAACCAGCGGCCGTCCTCCCCCAGGCACTGGGAGACCTGGTCCACGAACGCGGCCACGTCGTGGTGGGTCTTCTTTTCGATCTCGAGTATCACTTCCACGTCGCAGACGGCCTGGGCCCGGGCCCGCTGGGCCGCCTCCTGGGGGATGATGCCATACGCGGCCATGGCCTCCATCGCGGCCAGCTCCACTTTGAGCCAGGTGGCGAATTTATGCTCTTCGGTCCAGATGCGGGCCATGACTTCGCGGCTGTAACGGGGGATCATTATTTTTTCTCCTTCCGAGTTTTGGCGCTTTTGCTATACACCTTTTTATCCCTGACGGACATACTTTTTCCAGACTCCGGAGGGCCATAAGTCAATTTTTTCTCATCCGGCGTGGCCGACATCTCTTCCTGCCCGGTCTCCCCCTCTCTACCGCCTTGATCAGCAGGGGCCACCGAAAAAAACAGGCGCTGCCCCAGGGCCGCGGCGATGCGGCTGAGCATGGAGAGGGAATGCCCCTCGTAGCCGGCGTCCTCCAGGCGGCTGATCACCGATTGGGTGGTGCCGATGAGCCTGGCCAGCTCCTTTTGGGTGAGGCCGGCCTGCTTGCGCAGGTCGTAGATAGTCCGGGCCACCTGGGCGTGCAGCCGCTCGGCCTCCAGGGACCGCCGCCGTTCCCTGTCATCCCCGATATAGCGGCGGTGCAGGATATTGACAGCATTGGCGGTCTTTTCGTGATTTTTCATGACGATTATCCTTGATGTGTATGCCGCGCCGGGTTTTTTGCAAACCTGAATTTGCGGTCAATGGCCAGATCAATCTCTTCTGGCGGCACCTTGCTGGCCTTGATCAAGCCATGGGAGATAACAGCTATAGTTCCTTGGAAAAAATACAACACCCTATAGTGAATCCCTTGAAGAGAAACCCGTAATTCATAAACCCCATCCCGGAGAAAATCAGCCTCCGGCCGTCTTAATTCGTGTCCCACGGCGGCCAGGCGCTCGATTTTGACGATGCACTTGTCCTGGGCCTTGGCGGGCAATTTATCCAGCCACGCCAGCAAGGGGACGGAGCCGTCATCTTCGGAGAAAAGAATGACCTCGGTTTCCGGCATTCGAAGGTCCTCAAAATCAATATCGTTATATTGCGATAATATGTCAAGAAAATAATCGTTATATTGCGATATATTTTCTTATAATTGACTAGGCTGGAGGGACCAGTTAATCTCAAGGGAGCGGGTCTTAACGGAAAACGGAAAACGGAG
>QZIZ01000144.1 GCA_003599195.1 Deltaproteobacteria bacterium
GAAGCGTTAGTCGCCTTGGAAAACGACAGAGAATTGGTCGCCTCCACCACAGGCTTCGATTGGATAATTAATTGCCTATAGACTGCAACTTGGTATAAATGCGCTCTCCAGGTAATTGAGGAGATTTCACAGAATCAAAAGGACCTCATTTGTTCTCCCCGGTAGAGAGTTTTTGCGCCATTACCTTTGAGGTGTCTTTCTATATAATTAATTATTGGACATTTTTAACCTTTTGAGCCATCCTTAAAAAGAGAGGCTCGACTCCTTTGAAAGTCACCACCTTTAGAATCCGGCGGCGGATCATTCAGGCCTTCCTGTTCTGCGTCCTGGCGATCCTGATCTTTGCCGGGTTGAGCTTCCAGGCCCATTGGGAGATGGGGAAACGGCTGCGGCTGGTGGAGCGGGCCGACGACTTGGTGAACAATATCCTGGAGATTCGCCGTTTTGAGAAAAACTTCTTTCTTTATCGACAGCCCGAAAGTCTCAAGCAAGCGAGATTATATCTTCAGCGGGTGAATGAAATCTGCTGCAGCAAAGATGAGAGGATCCTGCAGCTACGGACCGGCCCCCAAAAAGAGGAGTTTCACCGGATCCTGGGCCGGTACCTGGAAACCAAGACAACCTTGATCGAGGCTCTCCTCCAGAAAAGCAGTCCCGAGCCGGCTTCTTCCTCTCTTGTTTCCCTGGAGGAAAATCTCCGTAATCTGGGGCAACAATTACTTACCATGGCGGAACGCTGGGCCAAGGAGGAGAGGGCCTCTATTGACCGGCTTTTCTTGCGGGCCGTCTATCTCTTTATCTCTTCCATCGTCCTTTTCGTGATCCTGGGCATGGTGGTGGCCTGGTATATCTCCCGGCTCCTGGTGAGCCCTTTAATGCAAATGCAGAACTACATGGATAAAATCGCGCACGGCGACTTTACTCCCATCCCCGACTCCGAATGTAAATCTCAGGAATTTTTCTCTCTATTTCGCGCTTTTAATCGCATGATCCATGAGTTGGAGGAACATCAGGAGCAGTTGCTGCAATCCGGCAAGATCGCGGCCATCGGCACCTTGACCGCGGGCATCGCCCATGAGCTCAACAACCCCATCAACAATATTGTGCTCACCGCCGAAGCCCTCAAAGAAGACTTCTCCACCTTGGGGCAGGAAGAGGCCGAAGGCCTAATTCACGATATCCTGGTGCAATCCCAGCGGGCCTCGGAGATTGTCAGAAATCTCCTGGATTTTTCCCGTTCCGAACAGCCGGTGCGAGAACCGGTGAATATCGCGCAAATCCTCCGGGATACCCTGAAGTTGGTGCAAAATCAGGTAACCCTCGCCGGGGTGGAGGTGGAGCGGGACCTGCCCGCTGGCCTGCCCATCCTGCACGGCAATCCCAAGACCTTGCAGCAGGTCTTTTTGAACCTGTTCATCAATGCCATCCAGGCCATGAGAGACGGGGGGACTCTGGCGGTCCGGGCCAGGGCCGAGAACAGCGGCCACTGGCTGAAAGTGGAGGTGAGAGACACCGGTACGGGCATCGATCCTGAAGACCTGCCACACATCTTCGAACCCTTTTACACCACCAAAGAGGTGGGCCGGGGCACGGGCCTGGGTTTGAGCGTCAGCTACAGCATCGCCCAGAAACATGGCGGCCATATTGAAGTAAAGAGCCAAAAGGGGAAAGGGTCTACCTTTACCGTTGTTTTGCCCCTGGAAGAGGAGGGCTAAAGCCATGCGGCTGGCGGTGGTGGACGACGAAGTCATTGTCCAGAAAAGGCTGAAGCAGGCCTTGGTCAAAGAGAACTACCTCGTGGAAACCTATAGCTCCGGTGAGGCCTTCCTCAAAGTCCAATCAGTTTCTCCCTGTGATTTGGTATTTCTGGACGTCATCCTGCCGGGCATAGACGGCATGGAGACCCTGCGGCGTATCAAGAGTCAGGGCGCGGAAACGGAGGTCATACTGATGACCGGCCGGGCCACCCTCAACGCGGCCATTGAAGCCGTGAAGCAGGGGGCCTTCCACTACCTGGCCAAACCTTTGAAGCTGGAGGAAGTGCGCCATCTGGCCCGCAAGGCCCTGGAACACCGGAGCCTCAGGGAGGAAAACCGGCAGCTCAAGGAAGAGTTAAGGCCCCGGGAGGGCTGGGGGGAGATGGTGGGAGTCAGCCCCGCCATGCAAGAAGTCTTCGCCATGATCCGTAAGGTGGCCCCCCTGGACTGCCAGGTGCTCATTCAAGGTGAGAGCGGCACCGGCAAAGAGCTGGTGGCCCGGGCCATTCACCGGGAAAGCAAAAGACGGGACCAGCCCTTCCTTGCCTTTAACTGCGCCGGGTTTACGGAAGAATTGATCGCCAGCGAGCTATTCGGCTACGAACGGGGTGCTTTCACCGGCGCGGTGGCCACCAAGTTCGGCCTCCTGGAGACCGCGCACCGGGGCACGGTCTTCATGGACGAGATCGGGGATATGCCGCCCGCCATGCAAGCCAAGCTGTTGCGAGTCATCCAGGAGCGGCAAATCTTCCGGGTAGGGGGCAGCCGGCCCATTCAACTGGACTTGAGATTTATCGCCGCCTCAAATAAGGACCTGAAAAGGGAAATTCAGGAAGGGCGTTTCCGGGAGGACCTCTTCTTCCGGCTGAATGTGGTGCAGATCACCCTCCCCGCGCTTAAGGAACGGCCGGAGGATATTCCCTTGCTGATCCAGTTTTTTCTCTCCAGGTACAGCCGTAAATTCTCCAAGCGGGTTAAAGGGATGGATAACCAAGTCCGGGAAGCGCTCCTGGCCTATTCCTATCCGGGGAATGTCCGGGAATTGAAAAACATCATCGAACGAGCCGTGGCCCTGGCCGGAGGGGAGGTGCTGACCCTGGCTGATTTGCCCCCGGACTTAAGGGAATACGCGGTTACACCCTTCCAGGAATGGCCTCCCCTGGAAGATCAGGAAAGAGAGTACATCCGCAAAGTCCTGGCGTATAGCCGCTATAATATTGGCCAGACGGCCCACATTCTGAATCTGCCCCGCACCACCCTCTGGCGGAAGATGAAAAAATATGGACTGGCCAAGTCACTCGCGGACGCGAGTTAACCCCCCTGCCCGAAATATCTGTTTCATTCTGAAATACTAATTTCCCTCAACCGCATTAAAATTATTTCAATCTGAAACAAAACCCCTTTTGGAGCATCCTGGCGCGTAGTTAACCGACTGTGATTGCAACAATATTTGTCTTGGCCTCCTCCCTGCATAGGCAAACCCTGGAGCATTACAGCTCCCAAAGAGCGTCGCCTTAGATCTCGCAGTTGAGGGAGGAAGCTTGCAGAATGTGGAATCTCTATCTACCTATTGCCGGCAATAGCATCAACATCTTGCTGCTTTTCGGCCTGGGGGGCGCGGTGGGTTTCTTATCCGGGCTCTTCGGGGTGGGAGGCGGCTTTCTCATGACCCCCCTGCTAATCATGGCGGGCATTCCCTCCACCGTGGCCGCAGCCTCGGATTCCAACCAGATTGTGGCGGCCTCCACTTCCGGCACTTTCGCCCACTACCGCATGGGCAACGTGGACTTCAAGATGGGCTTCCTGCTCTTGTTGGGCGGGGTGGTAGGCGGGACCCTGGGGGTGCAGCTCATAAAGCTGCTCATGGCCCTGGGGAACGCGGACTTCGTCATCAAGATCACCTACGTGGTCATGCTGGGGGTGGTGGGGTTCTACATGTTTCTGGAGAGCCTGCAGAGTCTCCGGAAAAAGGCGGTGGCGGTGGAGGCAAGGAAGACGGAACCGGGCCGGCCCTCGGCCTATGCCCGGGCCATCCAGGCCCTCCCCTGGCAGATGCAATTCGATAAGTCGGGAGTGACTTTTTCGGCGATTGTACCGCTGTTTCTGGGGATTCTGGTGGGCATCCTGGCCGCCATCATGGGGGTGGGGGGCGGCTTCATCATGGTGCCGGTCATGGTTTATATGCTGCGCATGCCCATGCACGTGGTAGTGGGCACCAGCCTCTTCCAGATTCTGTTTACCTGCATTAATGTCACCATCATGCAATCCATCACCAATCACACCGTGGACCTGGTGCTGGCCCTGATCCTGCTGGTGGGTTCGACCCTGGGGGCCCAGGTGGGCGCCAAGCTGAGCCGGCGGCTCAAGGCCGACCAGCTCAAGATTTTGCTCGCCTCTATTGTGCTGGTAGTAATGGTGCAGATCCTGGTAGGCTTGATTCTGACCCCCCATCTGCTCTTGGGGTACAAGGGGGGGCATTGAGGTGAAAGGAAGAGGTTTGGTAATGAAAAAATTGACTTGGATCGGCCTTCTGGCGGCGGTCACTTTGGTTCCCGCAGTCGCGATGGCCCAATCCGCAAAAATTCGCCTCTTCCCTGACCGGGTGGACATCGGCGCTTTTTTTCAAGGGATCGAGGTCAATATTCAAGGGGAGATGCCTCCGGGATGTGAAGCCGTGGTGGAAATCCAAGGGGCCCCGGCTCCGGAAGTATTGTTGCGCAAAGGCCGTCGGGGGGGGCTATGGATGACGGTGGGAGAGATTCAGGTGGAAAACGCTCCCAATCTTTATCTGGTGCTCAGCAGCACCTCTGATATCCCCCAGCTGCAGGGGCAGGAGACGCCTTGGGGTTTCCCGGCGCTCCGGTCCCGGCTCAAATTCCAGGGGGTGCCTAAGGATCAGGAAATGGACCTTTTCTCTAAAGAATTTCTGGAGCTGAAAAAGAGCGAAGAACTTTACCGCTCCTTACCTGGGGCGCTAAAGGTAGGCAATTCTCCGGAAGGCCAAATATCCTTGACAGGAGCCTGCCCTTTACCCGCCAAAATCCCTCCCGGCAATTACCAGGTGAAGCTTTCAGTCCTCAAAGACGGCCGGGTGCTTGAGCAAAAGAAAGAGAAACTGGAAGTTAAGATGGTGGGATTTCCTGCCCTTTTGGCGTCTATGGCTTACAATCAGGGAGCCTTTTATGGTGTGGTTGCGGTGCTCATTGCCATTGCCACCGGCTTCATCATGGGTTTTCTCTTTAAAGGCAAGGCGGAGCATTGACAAGGCAGCGGTATAGGCCTTAACTGATAGAAATAGCACAAAATTTATCTAAAGTTTGAGGTTGCGCGTTGTTCCCCGGCCTTCAGAATCTCTGGCAGAGGTTGTTTAAGCCGCCCCGGCAACTGGTGGCCTTTCCGGAGGTCTTTGAGCATTTTCAAAATCTGCTCCAGGATCATCAGCAGATCATGGAGATCATCGCCGACCTGGGGCAAAAGTCCGGGGGGGACTATGTCTTCGACCGTAAATATTTGCTGGATACGGTGAATGAACTACACTCCTTGCTTTTGCGTTTGGTGAAAGGGCTGAATTTGATCTCCGGGAATCGATATGTCGAGTTGTACGCGGCGCTGGACCGCATTCTCCTGCCCATGGAGGCGGAACTGCGGGGCCGTCTGACCCTCCCGGAAGAATGGCCGTATGTGGTGAGGTTCAAAGAAGCCCCCCTGGACCTGCCGGAACTTGTGGGGGGAAAAGCCGAAGCCCTGATGGAAATCAGCCAGCGCCTGCATCTCCCGGTCCCTGACGGCTTTGTGGTCACCACCCGGGCCTATCGCCGCTTTCTGGATCATAATCAGGTGGAAGGCAGGATTCATTCCTTGCTGGACAATTGGGCCTCGGCAAAATTGGATACCATGCAGGTTTCCCGGCAGATTCAATACGCTCTGCTGGCCGGAGTAGTCCCCCAGGAGGTGGCCCGGGAAATACGGCGCGAAGCGCAGGCCCGGCCTTTTTGGGCCGTACGGAGCAGCGCCTTCGGCGAGGACGAGGAACTCTCCTTTGCCGGCCTCCATGAGAGTATCCTGCAGGTGCCGGCGGCCGGCGTACTGGAAGCGGTGAAAAAGGTCTGGGCCAGTCTCTATTCGCCCCGGGCTTTGAGTTATCGCCGGGAGATGGGGCTGTTGGGCGAAGAGGCGGCCATGGCGGTTCTCTGCCAGGAAGTCGTTGCCAGCCTGGCCAGCGGGGTGGCACACAGCCTGGACCTGGAAGCCCCGGAAAGCGGTGGCTTGGTTATTTACGCTTATCCGGGACTGGGGCGCATGGTGATGGATGGCCGGGCCGATTTGGACCGCTTTGTAGTGGGGAGACACCGGCCTTTTCCCATAAAAACCCAACGTATTGCCATCAAAGAGCATTACCGCCGCGTGGCTGCCGCCGGGGGGGAGAAAGAGGAACTGGTACGCCCGGAAGACCGGGCACGGCCCACGCTGGCCGAGGAGGAAATTCAAAATCTGGCTCATTGCTCCCGTGTCCTGGAACGTTACTTCAAACGTCCCCAAGAAACCGAGTGGGCCTTGGATGAACACGGGCAAATCTGGATCCTGCAATCCCGGCGGCTGACCTCTCCGCAGCCCATGGAGGTCCCCGATATCTGTGAATCCTGCTCCGCCTATCCGGTGCTCATTAAAGACCAAGGAGAAGTGGCCCATGCCGGAGTGGGGGCCGGGCCGGTTTTTCTGGTCTCTTCGAATGAAGACCTGGGGCGTTTTCCCGAGGGCGCGGTGCTGGTCACCCGCTATACCGCTCCCTGGCTGGCCCCTGCGGTGCCCCGGGCGGTGGCCATCATCGCCGAAAAAGGATCTCCCGCCGGGCACCTGGCCACCATCGCCCGGGAGTTCAGGGTTCCCACCCTGGTGGGGGTGGATAATGCCGAAGCTCTCTTGCCCGCAGGCGAAGACGTTACCGTGGACACCCACAACCGCTTGATCTACCGGGGCCGGGTGGCCGAACTTCTCCGCTATGAATTCATCCAATCCACCACCTTTGAAGACGCGCCGGAATTCCGGCTGCTCAGGCGGCTCCTGAAGCGCATCGCGCCTCTCAATCTAACGGACCCCCAGGACTCGAATTTTACCCCCGCAGGCTGCCTTTCCGTGCATGATGTCATTCGCTTTGTTCATGAAAAAGCGGTCCAGGAGCTGATGGACCTGCCCCGCTTTCTGAAACGCTTTAAAGAGGCCCGGGTCTGCACCCTCGTCTCCAAAGTTCCCATCGGCCTGAAAATCTGGGATCTGGGAGGAGGTGTCGACCCCGCAGCCCGGTGTGCGCAAGTGACGGTTGACCAGATTCGGTCTTTACCGCTGCAAGCCATTTGGGCCGGAGTCACCCTGCCGGGAGTTTGGAGCACGGAGCCGGTGGCCGTTGATTTCAAAGGCATGATGGCCAGCCTCACCCGCACCCTGAGTGGAGGACTTGGCACTCCCTCATATATGGGGATAAACCTGGCGGTGGTCACGGAGACCTATCTCAACCTGCACCTCAAGCTGGGCTACCATTACAACTTGATCGATGTGCGCATGGACATCGATCCCCACCATAATCATATTTACTTCCGCTTTGTGGGCGGGGTGACTGACCTTACTAGGCGCTCTCGGAGAGCGCGGCTTTTAGCTGACATTCTCTCCAAGTACCACTTCAAAGTGGACATCAAAGGAGACCTGGTATTGGCCCGGGTCCTCCACTTGCCCCAGGAGGAGATGCGCCTGCGCCTCATTGCCCTGGGCCAGTTGATCGGCTTTACCCGGCAACTGGATATGCAACTGAAGAGCGACGAAGACGTGGGACATTTTCTTGAGGTCTTTGTGCAGCGTCTGGAACCTACGGAAGGATCACCGTCCCTCCAAGGAGGAAAAAATGGCACAGAATAAGTTGAAAATTCTCATCCTGGACGATGAGCCCATCGTCTGCAAACGCTTGAAGCCTTCTTTGGAGAAGCAAGGCTTCGAAGTGGATACCTTCACCCGCAGCTTCGAGGCCTTGCAGGCGGTGCAGAATACCAAATACGACATCATCATCACCGACCTGAAGATGGAAGGCATGGATGGCATGCGCTTTCTCCAGGAGGCGAAAAAACTCCATCCCTCTTCCGAAATCATCGTCATCACGGGATTCGCCACCATGGAGACCGCTAAGGAGTCCTTCAAAAAAGGGGTATTCGATTTCATCGCCAAGCCCTTCAACCTTAGCGAAATCCAGCGGGTGGTAATGCGGGCCGAAGCCAAGATTGTCGGAACCAGGGGCTAACTGCGGTATGTCTTATGGGCTCCGGGTCTGGACCTAGAGATAAGGAGACTGATAAATGATCAAAACGCTGGTTTCCATTGAGGTGGATCTGGCTGCCAGCCGGGCAATCCGTTTTGCCTCCCAGTTGAACTATCTGAGGCACATGGAAATTTATCCGGTTTATGTCAAGGAAACTCCGCCCCGTGAGCTTTCCATCGGCTCCGGTTGGGCCCGCCATCACTGGGAGCGGGAACTCGTGCAGCAAGGCAAGGCGGAGATCATGGAAATGATCAGTTCCGAGTGGGAGTTCAGCCCCACGCTCAAGGAGCCGCAAGTAGTCTGGGGTGATCGGGACTGGGAGCTGCTCAAGATCATGGAAACCGAACAGTTCGAGGTTTTCGTGGACGGGGAGCGCTTCGAGTGGACTCCGGCCAATCTCCACCGTAAGCTCCAATCCAGGCTCTGGCAGCACTTTCCGGGGGTTATCGGCATTGCCCGGGTCCTCCGGAAAATTGAGAGATTACTGGTTCTCTGCACTGAGGACAAAGGAGTTCAACCCTTAGTGCAGAAGATCTCCCACCTCTGGGAAGGCTCCTCTCTGCCTGTGGCCCTGGCTTGTCCCCGCAGCGCATCGCCTGACTTGGCTCAAGAGGCCGCGAAGGCAAAAGAGGTGTTGGCTCAAGCAGGCTGCCAGGTATCGTTTGAGGCAGACTTTCCATACTTCCCGGAGCTTCCGGCCCCCGGTTTCCTGAGGACATACGGCCTGGTAGCCTTGGCCCTGAACCGCGATCTGAGGAAAGACAGCCCAGAGCTGGATTGGCTGTCCCAGATCAAGGCCCCGCTACTCATCACGCTTTACTAAACCTCTCCTGAAGAAAAGGGGAACACCATGAGAATATTATTCGCAGGCGATGAGCACCCTTATAGCGCCTTTGCCTTGAAGGAGTTAACGCGGCTGGCCATGAACACTTGGGCGGACGTGACCCTTTTGGGAGTGCAGGCAGCCGGCGCCTCTCCAGGGCCGGTGGCCCCGGCCCTTAACCTGGCCCTCAACCGTTACCGGGAGACCTTCTTGAACAGTTGGGAGGGAGAAGATTCGCCTTACACCATGGCCAACTGGCAGTATGAGTGGAACCCGGTCAAAGAGCATCTCTGGGAGGAACGGTTGGTGTGCAAAAGCGGCAAAAAAGATTTCCGGGTCCGTCTGCGCACCGGCAACCCCGCAGCGGCCATCCTGAACGAGGCCCGGGAGGACGGGAGCGACCTCATCATCCTGGGCTGCACCGGAGGCGGCGAATGTCTGTGGGCCGGGACTGCGGGAGTGCCCCAGAGGGTGGCCGCGGATGCGGATTGTTCCGTGCTTCTGGTAAAGGAAGAACAACCCATCAGCCGTATCCTGGCCTGTCTGGACCAGACTTACATCAGCCAGGAGTCCCTGGAAATCCTCAATCAGATGGTGACCATGCACCAGGCCGAGCTGGAAGTCATCGGCGTCAACCCGGAAGGAGGGCTAAAAAAGGAAGTCTACACCCGCCTCATCGAAATTGGGGATTACTACCAGGACCGCACTATCAAGATCAATACCCGGATTACGGAAATCGCGGATTTGGATTCTCTCATCGCCGCAGAAGGCCGACAGGACCTCCTGGCCCTATGGATGGGCAAGAAATCCATCCTCTCCCGTTTTTTCCCCCGGGATTGGATAGGCCGCTTGGTGGCCCAGGGCCGGACTTCCGTCCTGGTCATGCGTTGAGTCGGTGGCATAGGCTTTCCAATTTGTGCCGGAGATACTTGAGGAGGACATCATATGAAAATTCTCGTGGGGGTCAATAAGAGCGAAGAATCGCAGCTGGCCCTGCGCCATGCCTGCCATCTGTTGGAACATTTTGATGCCGATGTCGATGCTCTCTATGTCCAGCCGGATGTGGTGGAAATGGCCCGGGAAGGCGCTTATGCTCCCTTTACCACCAAGAATGACATGGAACGCGAGTTGGAGAAGGACGCCAACCTGGTGGTGGAGGAAATCTTCGAGGCCTGCGAAGTCTGTCTGGGGGGCAAGGTCCCCTGCGACCCCCTGGTGGCCATAGGCGACCCTGCCGAAGAGATCCTGCGCCTGGCCGACACAGGGGGATACGATCTCATCGTTCTGGGCGGCCCCAGCCGCTCCACCCTGCGGGGGCTGCTGATGGGCGCGGTCCACAATAAAGTGCTCCATCACGCCAAGCAGCCAATTCTTATCGTCCGTAATTACCGGGAGATCAAGCGCATCCTCGTGGCCTACCGGGGGACCTCCTGCGACCAGGGAGCCCTGGAATATATCGCTCCTCTCTTTGCCAAAAGGAAGCCGGAAATCACCATCCTGCACGTCCAGGAAACCGAACGCGGCGAAAGTCCGGAATTCGCGGAAGCTTGCGTCATGACCGGTCGAGACACCCTCCACGAGTTAGGGTATGAGCCGGTCACCAAGCTGGCAATAGGCGACTTTGAGGAGGAAATTTTAAAGGAAGTCGCGGTGGGGCGCTACGACCTAGTGGTCTTGGGCGCTTACGGCCACCGCCACCCCCGCTATCTGCCGGTGATCAGCGACGAGGCGCTGGATCTCGCCCGCCTGACCACCAGGCCGGTGCTGGTTTTTCGGGATATCGGCCAGAAAGAAAGCTGATTTTTCCGAGATAAGCAATTGTTGATTAATGGAAATTTCGAGGTCTAACACCATGTTCGCTTTGGAATGAAACAAACCAACATATGAAAATATCATAAGCCTGATTAAAGAAAGGTAATCCGGGGAGGTCAGAGGCAGAGTTTTTTTGGTGCCGGGCCGGTCCGCTTAAAGCAGCGGCATCGCGTCCACGTTGGCAAAGGGTTTGAACGGCACTGACTTGGCTTCCAGCTTGGGAAGCACCGTCAGGGCTCCCACGTTGCCGAATTCGTTGCCCGCGCTGCCGTCCGAGATCAGAGCGATGGTATTGCCCGGCAGGTATGGCTGTAGGAGGAAACGGGGTTTTCTCGATCCCCCGGCAGACCGCGCCCGCTCCGGGGGATAGATGCGGCTCAGCACCGGCATGTCCCGGAGGGGCATCTTGCTCTTAACGCCGATAAGCCCGCGATAACGCCGGCGGTAAGACATGCTATCGAATTCGGCAGTCATGTTATCTTCTCGCAGATTCCCAGGACGCGTTTGTCCCTAGCGAAAACCGAAAACCAAAAACCAAAAACCAAAAACTAAAAGCGAAAAGCCAAAAACCGTATTAATCCACTTTCTCGTGGATAAAGTAGAGTATCTTCACCTTGCCGCCCAACTCCTGCTGCAGGGCCTGGGTGTCTTTCAGGTCCCGGGCCCGGATGTAGACGTGGCGGAAACCCTGGGGCGCCCATTCGTATCCGGTCAGGATGCTGGCGATGCGCCCGCCGTGGGTTCTGATGATGTCGGTGACTTCTTTGATGGATCCCGGCTCATCCGCCAGCTCAAAGCCCATGGCCCACTCTCCCTGGTAGATGCCGGAGATGGAGACGAAGGCCCGGAAGATGTCCCCCTTGGTGATGATGCCCTCCAGGGCGCCTTCCGGGCTGACCACCGGCAAAGCCGAGATGTTGTGCTTGAGCATGAGGGCCGCAGCCTTTTCCACGGTATCCATGGGGGCGATGGTGAAGAGCAGGTGGGGCATCACGGTGCCCACGGTGATCTTGTCCAGCAGATAGTAAAGCTCGTGGATATCCAGAGCCGTGGCCTTGGAAGGGGAGGCCTCCTTCAGGTCCCGGTCGGAAACGATGCCCGCCAGAGCGCCTTTTTTAAGAACGGGCAGATGTTGAATGCTATGTTCCTTCATGATCTTGGAGGCCTTCATGATGGTGTCATCCACATTGACGGTGATCAGGTTTTTGCTCATTAAATCCTTGACGGGCATGATGCACCTCCTTTGGGGAAGTCTTGGCGTTCAGGCAAATTAGATACCCGGATACGCCTCTTTGACGTGATCGTAGTTCAACAGCGCCTTCCCGGTGTCGGAGAGGACGACATAAGATTATTTACTTTTGGCCTTCTCCCCAACCAACTGCTTCCTAATTTTCCGGAATTCCTGAAGCTTCCCTTCACTCTTCGACCACCTCTCAATCTCACTCAAATCAATCTCCTTGGATTGCGCAACCAAGACAGCTTGAGCCAAACTCTGCCGGTCCTGCCAATGGAAGTAGGCAGCCAAACGATCTTTGACGCATTCGGTGGGAGAAATGAGCTTCAAGCTCCCGGTGGCAAACTCCATGACGATTATGTCTTTTATCGGCTCTGCACCGGCAGCCAGCGGACCTGAGGGGAACTCCACGATCATCTTCGTTTCCGGGTGCTTAAAATACCGGTTTTCTTCGTAGAAACCAATCTGTTCCAGGGTTTTCCTAAGCTCCTTCCTTTTGATCGAGCGGCGCTCAATAAAGTCCAAATATGCTGAAACATATTGCTGGCGGCTGAAAATGGTTACACAGCTTCCCCCGGAAAGAACCACCTCCATCCCATGCTTTTCCAGATGAGAGGAGATAAAAGCGGCCAGTTCCCCCACCGTCATATCTTTAACCGGCTTCAAAGGGCTTTCCTCGCCGCCGGGGCCGCCGCCGGATCATCAAGAGCTTCTCCTGGTCCTCTGGGGGGTAGAAAGACAAGGCTTTTTTCAAAAGTCCTTTCAGCTCTTTTAAGAAAGGATACCTGGGATTGAAAGTATAAATGCGGGTTCGTCCCGCCACCCGGCTTGCCAGGATACCGCCATTCTCCAGCTTGTCTAGTTGCTTCCTGATCGGAGATAGATCGGTATCATAAAATCTTGCAATCTCCCGGGGGTAGCCCTCCTCCCGGGCATAAATGAACATGAGGACACGCTCACAATTGAGAGAACCGAGCAAGGGCTCCAACATATGGCTACCTTTATGGCTAGTTAATAGCTCATATGAGCTATTTTATATTTCATATGAGCTATATAATAATTCATTATAGCCATCACCGGGGTAGATGCAATGAAAAATTAATCGCTTCACATATCCTCAATCTCAAAGGGCGCCTTAAACAATACGCTGGTCCTTTTCCCGGCCCCAGACTCCACCTCCAGCTTCCCCCCGCAGTCCTCTTGCAGGCCGGGCGCAAAAAAAGCCTCCGGAAGGCACTGCTCCGGAGGCTGGCTGACCAAATAATGTATGGCTGGGGGACTAGGATTCGAACCTAGATCGGCGACTCCAAAGGCCGCTGTCCTGCCATTGGACGATCCCCCAGTCGGGTGGGAAAAGATTGTAGCAATCCCCAAAAGAATTATGACCATCGGCCCCGGGGATTGCAAGTATTTTAAGACCCCGATGCCCGTCAATGTTAAGCGGGTACCGGGTCTTACAGACCAGGTAGTAGTAATCAGTGTGGTTCTTTTACTGATCACTGATTACTGATCACCGGTTTTACCCCAACGCGTTTAGCATCAGCGTAATCGGCTTGTCCTCCGCGCTCGCCCCCTGGAACTGGATGGGCCCCGGGAAACGGTAGTCGTCCTCCATGGCCCATTTTTCCCTTTCTTTTCCCAGAATCTTGAAAGCCGGGCTCTCCAGGTCCACCTTCTGCTTCTGGATGACCAGCTCCAGGCGGCCGGTGCGCTCCTCCAGGTGCATGAGCGGCGCCAGGGGAATACCGACGGGCCGCCACTCATCCACGGGCAGGTGCAGGTCCTTGATGGCCGCCATGTAGCCGGTGGCCCCGTTGGCCAGGAGGCTGAAGGCCGTATGCCCCAAATTATAGGTATAATCGCAATCGAACTTGGTGGGGAAGGTGCCCCGGCCGTCATAGCCGTAAAAGTGGTTCTGGGTGCGGAAGGTCCCCTTATAAATCCCCTTGGAGCGCTGTTTCCTTAAGTAGGTGGCCACCATCCCCAACAGGATTCTTTCCGTGTTCACCAGGGAGTATTGGAAATTGCCGTGGCTGTCCCGGGGCAGCAGCAGGCCCCGTTGGAGCTCCGGGGGCAGGCCCAGAAAGACCCGGCTGTCATAGTCCCGCCAGATGTCGTTATTGTCGATGAGCTGCACCTGGTCTTCAAAGGAGAGGTGGTGGAAGAATTCCCCTTCGTGGGCCTCTCGGTTGTAAACCGCGATGATATGGCTGATCTTGATGATCAAGGTGTTGATTTCCTGGATAAACTCCAGGATTCCTTCGGGAATCAGGATGGTGCCGTAGTTTTTCCCCAGGTTGGCCCGGGCCACCACCACGTCGGCGATGAGGCGCACCACGTTGTGGATGGTCAGGTCCTTTTCCTCGATCTCCTCGCCGATGAGGATGACGTTGGGATGGGTCTGGAAGGCCACCTCCAGGGCGATGTGGGAGGCGCTGCGGCCCATGAGGCGGTTGAAATGCCAGTATTTGAGGTCGGACTTGCAGTCCGAATTGAGGTTGCCGATCTCCGTGGCAAAAGCCAGGCACGCGGAATGGTACCCGAAGGGAATCTGGCACAGCCCCGGCACCTGCAGATCGCCGTCGATGGTCTTGGGGATGCCGATGACCTGGACCCCCAAATCCCGCATATTCTCCGCCAGAAACGCAGAGTTGGTGTTGGAGTCGTCGCCGCCCACCACCACCAGGCCGGAGAGTTTTAAGGCCGCGCAGGTCTGGCGGCAGTGCTCCATCTTCTGGGCATTGTCGATTTTATCCCGCCCGGTCCCCAACATGTGGAAGCCGCCGGAATTTTTGTAGCGGGCCACCATTTCGCCGGTAACTTCTGTGTGCTTATTGGTGATGATCCCCTTGGGGCCGGCCAAAAATCCCAGGAGCCGGTTCTCCGGATGCGCCTTCTTGGCGGCCTCGAACAACCCGGCAATGACGTTGTGGCCGCCGGGCGCCGGGCCGCCGGAGAGGACCACGCCGAGGTTCCGGGGTGTATCCCAGGGGCTCTGGCCCTGGGAGGGCACGATTTCCAGGAGCTTATTCTGGCTCACGAAAGGCAGTTGCTCCCGGGTCACCTTGAGGACCTCCAACTCCGCTCCGTCCAGGGGCCGGATGGCGCTTAAACCTTTAAGCGGCGGACAAAGGGCCGGCTGATACGCCCGCCTCTCCCCGCAAATGGGACTCTCCCCCCTAAGCAACCCGGCGATCACCGCCTCCGGGTCCAACCCCCGCCCCGGGGCCTTGGTCTTGGCTTCCATCATTGCCTCTCCTTAATTCCTCATAACCAGGCGGCACAGGCTTTCACCCTGTGCAGTCCCAGGCCGCAGCCCGCCCCGCCCTTCAACAATTCATCATAGTCTAAACTAAGACAAAATGTCCATAAAAGGAAGAGGGTAGCTGCGGGTTGCTTCCCCCCTCGTTCCCAAGCTCTATTTTTATCCTCGTTCCCAAGCTCCGCTTGGGAACGAGGATTTCCCGTCCAAGCTCTGCTTGGACACCTCTCTTTTCCTTGCCCTATCCCTTTAATAATTGGTAATATTCATTATGTTCACCCTCAACCTCAAGCCCAGCCATCAGGCCGTTAGGGCTTACTTCGAGGAACTTCGCAGTCTCTCCCGCCTCGACTTTTACGCGGAAGGAGCGGTCTCCCCCGCGTTTGCCGCGCTCCTGCGCCACTGCGCCAAACAGGCCCGTCTCACCCTGGTGGAGCAGTATTATCTCAGTAAAAACGGCCGCTCCCTCCGTGTGGACGGCGCGCTTTTGGATACCTTCAAACTTCCCCACGGCTACTGGGAGGCCAAGGACACCGCCGACGACCTGGATAAAGAGATCAAAAAGAAGTTCGCCGCGGGTTACCCCAAAGACAACATCCTCTTCCAGGCCCCCCACCGCGCCGTCATTTACCAGCACGGCCAGGAGTATTTCAACGAAGATATTTCCCAACCCGAACGGCTGGTGGAAGCCCTGCAAGTCTTTTTCTCTTATCAGCCGCCCCAGTTCGAAAACTGGCAGCAGGCCGTCCGGGAATTCCAGGACAAGCTGCCCCAACTCGCGGGCCGTCTGGTGAACCTCATCAACCAGGAAAAGGAGACTAATCCCGCTTTCACCCGCGCCTTTGAAGACTTCGCCGCGCTCTGCCGCCAGGCCCTCAACCCCAACCTGGCAGTAGCCGCGGTGGAGGAGATGATCGTCCAGCACTTGCTGACCGAGCGCCTCTTCCGCAAGGTCTTCAACGATCCCGATTTCGTCCGCAAGAACATCATCGCCCGGGAGATCGAAAAGGTCATCTCCGCCCTCACTTCCAAGCACTTCAGCCGGGAAGAGTTCCTCAAATCCCTGGACCGCTTCTACGTGGCCATCGAAGCCGCGGCCGCGGTCATTGACGATTTTTCCCAGAAACAGGCCTTTTTAAACACCGTTTACGAGCGTTTCTTCCAGGGCTTCTCCGTCAAGGTGGCCGACACCCACGGCATCGTTTACACCCCTCAGCCCATCGTCGATTTCATGGTCCGCTCCGTGGAGGAGTTGCTGCGCCGGGAATTCGGGCGCTCCCTGGCCGACGAAGGAGTCCATATCCTTGACCCCTTCGTGGGCACCGGCAACTTCCTGGTCCGCCTGATGCGGGAGATTCCCAAAACGAAACTCGAGCCCAATTACGCCAAAGAACTCCACGCCAACGAAGTCATGCTGCTCCCCTACTACATCGCCAGCATGAACCTGGAGCACTGCTTCTACGAACTCACCGGCACCTACAAACCTTTCGAAGGCATCTGCCTGGTGGACACCTTTGAACTGGCGGAGGTAAAGCAACCGGGTCTGTTCCCCAAAGAAAACTTGCAGCGCGTAGAGCGCCAGCGAAAGACCCCAATCTTCGTTATTCTTGGTAATCCGCCTTATAACGCCAAGCAGTTGAATGAGAATGACAATAATAAGAAACGCAAATACTTTATAATGGATGCCCGCATTAAAAAAACCTATTCCAAGGATTCCAAGGCCACCAATAAGATTGTCCTTTATGACCCCTTCGTCAAAGCCATCCGTTGGGCTACTGACAGGATTATCAATAATGAGGAAGGCATAGTTGCTTTTGTAACTAATAACAGCTTTACCGATCAAGTTGCCTTTGACGGCATGCGCAAAAACTTGAGCAGAGACTTTGACGCCATCTATGTTTTGGATTTGGGGGGTAACGTCAGGAAAAACCCGACGCTTTCTGGAACTACGCACAATGTTTTCGGCATCCAGGTAGGGGTGAGCATCAATTTCTTTATTAGAAAAAAAGGCAGTTATTACAAGAAGGCCAAAATCTGGTATGCCGCGGTGCCTATAGATTGGCGCAAAGAGCAGAAATATGACTTTTTAGAGAAAAAAATAGATTGCACAAACATAGAATGGCAGGAAATTTTGCCTGACAAGAAGCACACCTGGCTGACCTCTGAATTACAAGGAGAATTCAAATCGTTTCTGCCTCTTGTCGACAGCAATCCCAAAAATAAAAAAATTATCTTCCAGTTATGCAGTAATGGATTGAAAACTAATCGGGATGCTTGGGCCTACAATTTCAACCCAAACAACCTTAATTCAAATATCCGCAAGATCATCGAAACTTATCATGAACACATTATCAGATGGCAGGACCTTAAAGAAAAACCGGATGTCGATGATTTTGTCCTGAATGATGATACCCGCATCAGTTGGTCCGAAGGCCTAAAGAAATGCTTGGAGCGTCAGACCAGTATTCCCTTCACAGAAAATGCCATACGCCAGGCCCTCTATCGCCCTTTCACCAAGCTTAACCTATACTTTGAATCTCATATTTCGGAACGTCGTTACCAGATGCCTTTAATATTTCCGAAAAGGGAAGCTGAAAATGAGAATTGGTTGATTTGCGTTAATTGTGCTGAAAGACCTTTCAATTGTCTAATGACAAACAATATTCCAGACCATCATCTTTGCGGTGGTTTTGGAACAGCCGCCCAATGCTTCCCCTTCTACACCTACTCCGAAGACGGCTCTCAACGCCGGGAAAACCTCACTGACTGGGCCTTGGAGCAATACCGCACCCATTACCAGGATGACACCCTCAGCAAGTGGGACATCTTTCATTACATCTACGCCCTCTTGCACCATCCCGCCTACCGGGAGAAATACGCCGCCAATCTCAAAAGGGAACTGCCCCGCATCCCCTTTGCCCCCGGCTTCCATGCCTTCGCCCAGGCGGGGGCGCGCCTGGCTGAAATCCACGTCCATTACGAAACCCAGCCCGAATATCCCTTGACCCGCCTGGAGACCCCCGGCCTCCCCCTGGACTGGCGGGTGGAGAAAATGAAGCTCTCCCCGGACAAAGGCGCCCTGAAATACAACGATTTCCTCACCCTCACCGGCCTCCCCCCGGAAGTTTACGGCTACAAACTGGGCAACCGCTCCGCCCTGGAATGGGTCATCGACCAGTATAAAGTCCACACCGACAAGCGCAGCGGCCTAACCAGCGACCCCAACCGCGGCGGCGACCCCCAATATATCCTCCGCCTCCTGGGCCAGGTCATCACCGTCAGCCTGGAAACCCTGAAAATTATCCACAACCTCCCGCCCCTGGAATAACGCCCTCTGCCCTCATTCCCAAGATCCTTCCCCGCCCTCGTTCCCAAGCTCCGCTTGGGAACGCTGATTTCCCGTGCCGTCTGTCCTATCATCAGTGGGGCGGGCCTCCGTGCCCGCCCCGGGAAAAAGGTAAATGCTACCAATTCGCAATCAAACGACAATTTTTTGTAGGGGCGAACACAAGGTTCGCCCCTACGAGTTGCTGCCTTTTGATTGCGAATTGGTATCAAAACCTAATCTGAGGCTTCAGATAAGTTATCCAACAGGAAATAGACGGAAGCGAGGCTTTAAAGTCCCCCTTTTTAAAGGGGGATTTTCAGGCGCTTATAAAATCCCCCCGGCCCCCTTTAGAAAAGGTGGAGATTCTTTCCAGGGCATCCTGTCGTAGTTGATGCAAGATGACGCTTGAAATAGGTTTTGAAATGACTTCAAAACACTTATGG
>QZIZ01000092.1 GCA_003599195.1 Deltaproteobacteria bacterium
AAGAATCTCAGGGGCGCGGGAAAAACGAGATTCTTCACTCCGCTGCGCTACGTTCAGAATGACAATCAAAATTACCTCTTTGACGGCAACTTGGTATTACGGGGCTCCACAAGAAATAGAGGCAGCCTTCTGGGTGCATTATTCCTTCCCAGGATTTTTGGTCAACGGGGGAGGCGCTGCTGAAGCTATTTGATTATTCAAAAAGTTTCGCTTTTTTGCTCAGACGCAGGGAGATAATCGTCAAATCCCGGAAGATGCGCAGCCGCCGCTGGTCTTCCTCACTGATGGGGACACCCGAGGCGACCCGGTCCACGTAAAAAGCCCCGACCGGAATCTGCTCCACGTGGATGGGGGCCACCAGAAAGCTGGGGCTGCGGCTTACCCGCCAAAAATTATCATCCATTAAATTCCGGTCTCGCAGGCGAATTTGGGGATTTACCAAATACTCCTGACGCTCCTCCAGAGCCATGGCAAAGGCATTGCCGCGGTCTTTTAGGGGGAGATTCAACACTCGCAGCAGATCCTCCACCCCCTCCCCCAGGCCGAAACGGCCGGTAATGTACGTGCGTTGCGGGTTTACCAGGGAAAAAATAACCCGATCGAAGGAGATGCCCCGGAAGATGCCCTCCAGGATCATGAGGAGTAGCTGATTGATAGGCGCCTGGGCCACCAGGGCCTGATTTACTTCTTCCACTACCTGGTAAAGAAACCGGAGCTTCTTCAGATCCTCGGAGAGGGGATCCGCTTCCCTGGAGGCAGTCCTGGAAGGCTTGTCCGCCGGCGTCGCCTTTTGTTCCGGAGTATCGGGAGCCGCGGCGGCCTTGAGTTCCCGCGCGTCCTTGGGCCGGATATCGTCGGAGATTTCCATCTCCCGAAGATCGATGCCCAAGACTTGCGCCATCTCGTGGAGGCGTTTCTTACCGGCCGTCAGCGACTGCCCCAGATTTTGGGGATTCAGCCCCAGGGTCTTGCAGACCTTTTCTTCTTTTTGCCGGCGCTCTTCCGGGTCCACCTGGGGGTCCAGCAGATTCCGGGAAAGATCGAACGCTCCTTTGATGGTTTTCCGGAGGCGGCCTTCCGCCCCGGCCCCGGAAGCCCCGGCATTGTGCAGGAAAGAGAGCCTTTTCACCATGCTGTCCGGCAGGTTCCATTCTTTGAGGATCGACAGGCCCACCTCCTCCATAGTGGCCTTGAGGATCCGCTGCGCCGCGGTGGATCTGGGCTCTCCTTTTTCCCGGAGATCCTGGATCTGCTGGTATTCCCGGGGCAGATAATAGGCCACGATCAATTCGCCGATATTAAACAGCAAGGCGGTGATAAAGACTTCTTCCGCCTTTAATTGAGGATCGTCCTGGACCAATTCCTGGGCCTGGATGGCGGTGAGAAACGAAAGCACGATCAATTGTTTAATATGGGATAAGTGGGCGGATTTTTGAAAATGCTCGAAGAGGCGCAGCCCCACCGCCAGGTCCCGGAGGCGGTCGAAGCCCAGGACCATCACCGCTGAGGACACCGTATGCACCTGGCGTTGATAGGTCTGGAAAAAGATGGAGTTGACGATCTTCAGGATCTGGGTGGTCAGGGAAAGGTCCCGAAGGATGATGGCGGAAACCGCGTTTACGGTCTTGTAAGGGTTATCCTGGATGGCCAGCAATTCCTGGACATTGGCGGTAAAAGCCGGAAAGCCCGGGCTCTCGTTAATGGCCCGCTGCAGCGCGCAAAAAGATGGGAAAGACGGATTGGTTTGCAAAGTTCTCTCTGCCTAGGGTATTTCGGTGTTTACACACTAAAAATCTTATCGAACAGAAAGGGAAGAAACTGAAATGGCTTAAGGATATCTACAGAAATAATCCTGAGGCAAGCGCCAGGAATGAAAAGGCTTGGCCGGCGCCATTCGCCAACCAAGCCTTTCTGCTCATATTAACTTTCAAGTTTGCGTTAACCCTGATTTGGTCGATTTATTCTTGACAGGCTTGCGCCAGGCTCAAACCCGAAGCTTCTGCCTTCGGCTTTTCGGCGTATGGACCGGGGTCGTGGTCAGAGGGGCAGGAAACGACTTCGAGGCGGGCCGTTTCGAACCCCTTGCGTTTGGCCACCAGGCGGTAGGCAAATCGGGCATCGGTGGCGCCCACATTTAGACTCACCTCGAAGGAGGTGGGGCCGGTCTGGCTCACGAACAGTTCTGCCTTGGCATAGGGCTGGACAAAGACGAAATAATCCTGGTTCAAGTTGACGGTTTCCGCAAAGAGGGGGTCAATTTTAATCACAGCTTTGCCATCCTTGAGCTTGCCAAAGCCATATTCACTGAAGTAGACTTCGCTGGCCTCTTCGGCATAGAGGGCCCGCTTTCCCTGGGAGGTAGGCACCACGGCATCTTTGGTCCCGCCCTCAACCACTAGCCCCTGTCCGCCCGCGGTCTTGATATAAACCCCCTGGCTAGTCAGGCCGGTAGCCCGAAATTCGCCGGCCCATCCCTTGCCTTTGGTCTGGGCTTTCAGGGCCGATTTGGTGGTGGTGGCGCTCGTGTTGGTGAAATAGCCGCCATTACCGCTGACACTCAATCCCTGGACGCCATAGATGGTAGCCTTGCCATAAACCCCCGCGGCCTTACCCTCGCCGAAAACACCGATCCCCTTCAGATTCCTGCCTACCAGCGCCCAGTTAGTATTGGTCGCATTGCTAATCTGAAAAATGCCGGCGTTACTGTTGGCGCTGGTTCCGACAACTCCAATTCCCTCGGGACCGAGACCTTGCCCAAAGACCGCGGACCCTTGACTTCTCGCCGCAATCCCACTCCCGGTACCATTGTTGGTAGCATCGATTGCCGAAATGCTATTGGTGTTTGCATTAGCTGCGATCGCCATCCAGCCGCCATTGTTGTAGGCGAGAATCGCGGGTTGATTTGAACTACCCGAACCGCCGACGACGGCAGTATTGTTGTCACAGTAATAATTTACACTGGTGCAGGCGGTCCAGGCCGCCCCGGCCAGGGCCATTAAGGCCAGGGTCAGACAAAGAATGATAGCCGGAAATCCTTTTAATCCGCTCATGGTCAATCTCCTTCAGGTATTCTTAATTTTTAAGAAAGATTAATGGTTATGCGCCTTGCAAGTCGGGGCAACAGACCCAAAGGGAAGAAGACGATGTCTGGCCGGCGCCACCACCCAACCGGCCAGCGCTAAGGCGGTTGCTGAAATGGTCCCAGACAGAAATATGCGGCGAAGATCATCTCCCGGCCAGTTTTTCCCGGAGCCGGACCACCCACCTGGGTTCCGGCGGGGGCAGGCGCACTTGCATCTCCATGATCTTACCCTGGAGCAGGGAGATTTCCCCTTTAAGGACCTTAACCTCCGCTTCCAGCACGGCCAGCCGTTTCTGGATTTCGGGGGCAGGCTCCTCCGGGTGTTTGACCTGGGGGCCGCCCGGGGGGACCACCGCGTCCAATGGGGTGTCGGTCACTACCGCGTCCAGGGGGTTGACACCGATGGTGGGGCGCTTTGCCATATCACTTTCTCCCTTCCTGCCGGATCACCTCCGCGGCCAGGGCCCGGTAATCCGCGGCCCCGGCGCTCCGGGGCTCGTATTGGGTGATGGGCCGGCCGAAGGACGGGCATTCGGCCAGGCGGATGTTCTCCCGAATTACGGTTTGATAGACCAAACTTCCGGACCGCTCCCGGAGCCGCTCCACCACCTCCCGGGCATGGCGGGTGCGGCCGTCCACCCGGCAGGCCAGGATGCCGGAGACGGTCAGTTCCGGATTGAGACGTTGCTGCACCACCTCCACGGTGTGCAGGAGCTGGGCCAGGCCGCTCAGGGCCATGACGTGGGCCTCCACCGGCACCAACAATTCTTTGGCCGCGGCCAGGGCGTTGACGGTGAGCACCCCTAGGGTGGGAGGGCAGTCCATCAGCACATAGTCCCAGCGGTCCCGGGGCAGGCCCTCCAGGTGGCGGCGGAGAATGGTCTCCGCACCCACTTCCCCGGCCAGGATCTTCTCCACCCCCACCAGCCAGGCGGAAGACGGGACCAGGTCCACCCCGGGAGCATCGGTCCCTTGAACAAAATCCAAAATCTCGCCACCCTCCACAAACAGGCCCAACACGCCCTTGCCGGCGTTGTTGACGCCGTACCAGGCGGTGGCGGAATGCTGGGGGTCCAGGTCCAGGAGCAGAACTCGGCGTTTACATTCTCCCAGGGCCGCGGCCAGGTTGACGCTGGTGGTGGTCTTGCCGCTCCCCCCTTTTTGGTTGGCGATGGCTAAAGTCCGCATACCCCCCCCTTGAAAAGACCGTTTTCCGTTTTCAGTAACTATAATTAATAACTACAATAAGTTATCCGAGTGGCTTTGGGGTTTGAAGCGGTAAAAGGTTAACGTGACCGGCCGCAAAAAAAAGCCCGGGGGGACTCCGGTCAGGGCTGCCGGGCCGCTCGGGCTTAAATGTGGTCGGGGAACATGGCCTCAAGGCTGGGCCTCCCGCTAAGAGGTTTACTTAATTGCAAGATGCCATAGCCGGCGGCGGATGTCAATCTGTTGAAAAAAGCTTTTTGAAGGCCGAAAGTATAATTTGGCAATTGCCATATGATGGATAAGGCACTACAATAGCTGAGGAAAAAATTAAACCTGCCGCCGCCCGGATTTGACAGCAGTCCTTGAGACAACGCGGCTCGACGAGCCGCACCTGGCGGTCAGGCCCGGTTATCACCTATGCGAGATGCCTTTGAGTTCCTGCGCCTGATTCGGGAAGACCCGCAGTTTTTAAAAAAAGCCCAAGCTTGCGCGACGGATAAAGAGAGGGTGGCATTTCTGCGGCAGGAGGGATTTGGGTTCACTCCTGAGGAGTTTGAAGCCGCAATCAGAACCTGGCCTTCTTACAAGGGCCTGGAACAGGCGGAAGAGATCAAGGAGCGTCGGCAGGCCGACCGGTTTGACGTCTTCTTAAAAGTGACGGAAGTCAATCATCAGCCGGTGAGCGACGCGATCATGCTGGACATCAGCGCCTGGGGGGCCAAAATCGAGTCATTAATACCCCTGAACGCCGAGAGCGACATCAGTTTCAGCTTTTCTTTACCCGGCGGGAAAGAGGAGGAAAAAATTCAGCTTACCGGCAAGGTGGTCTGGTCGGGACAGGTGCCCGTTTCCAAACGCTATCAGGTGGGCCTGCAGTTTTATAAATCAATCCAGAAACTTAAGAATGAAGGCAACTTTGATATCGAAGAGTTTAGGACGGCCATCCGGAAGCGGAACGAGGGGATATCCCAAAAGAATTTCTTGACCATCAAGGAATTTGCCGACGCCATCGGGGTCCACTGGTTTACGGTCTGGCGGTGGACCGCGGAGAACCGCATCAAGTTTAAACAAGTCAAGGCAGGCTGCAAAATCCTGATCCCCTCCTCCGAGCTGGATAAATTCCAAGAGGCCTTTTGATACCGTTTTCCTTTCCTTCTGCAAAATCGCTTTTAGCACCCTTTAGCAACTTTTAGTGTCTATTTATTGCCAAATTCCATTTATTTTTTTATCTTTTGTGCCCAGATAAAGCCAAATCCGCCGCGAGGCGGAGACGGAAAGCCACGGGTCTCTGTTTTCTTAATAAGGGAGAGACAGCCGGGTTGCCTAACAAGCGACCCGGCTTTTTTTATTGCGAACTTTAATAAGCTTAAAACCAAGTTTAATTTCCTTTGGTATTGGAGGAAAAAAGCAATGCCGATGAGATTTCTGTTAATCCTGCTGGCTGCGGCATTTTTCTCCCCGGCTGCCGCGCCGGCCCAGTTGACCAAACCGGCCTTCTTGCCCCAATTTCAGCTGCCTGCCTGGGGAGGGATGGTGACCTTCAGCATCGACGACGCCAACAAGAATGTTTACGAAAACGGCCTTTCAATTTTCAAGAAATACCGGGTGGGGGGCACCCTGGCCCCCATTGTGGGAGCCGTCGAAAACCAGGAATACTGGATCATGACCTGGCCGCAGATCAAGGAATTCCAGCGGGCCGGCTGGGAGATCGCCAGCCATACCATGTATCATCCCCACTTGACCTCCCTGACCGACGGAGAACTGGAATATGAACTGGGGCAGTCCAAAAAAATATTGGCCAAAAACGGCATCGACGCCAAGACCCTGGTGTTCCCTTATGCCCAATACGATGCCCGGGTGCTTGATTACACCACCCGGTATTATGAAAACAGCCGCATCGGCGGACAGGCGTTAAACGGCATCGACTTAAACCGCTATACCATCCTGTGCAAGGAGTTGACTTCGACCACCACCCCGGAAGAGGCCATTGCCTGGATCGAGGAAGCGGTGCAAAAGAAGATGTGGCTGGTGCTGATGATCCACGAGATCGTGGCCGGCACCCCGGGTGATTACCAGTACAATGCCGGAGACCTGGAAAAGATCGCGGCCTACGTCGCCGCCAACCGGATTCCCACCCCGACCATCAACCAGGCCCTGGCCTGGCGGCAGGCCTCTCTGGGTCCCAATCTGATTAAAAACCCCAGGCTGGAGATGACCGAAGGCGGCTGGGCCCGCTACTGGAACCGCAACAACGCCGCACAAGTGACGGTGGAACCGGCAACCGTCAGGCGGGCCTTCTCCGATGGGAAGCGCCTGAAGATCACCGGCAGCTCCCAACAGAATATGGCTTATCCGGAGATGATTAAGCTGCCGGATAAAGAAAGCGTCTATCTGTTCTCATTCTTCGCTCAAGTGGCCACCGAGGGCGCCAACGGCGGCCTCGAACTCTGCATCGATGAATTCGATGCCGCCGGCAACTGGATCGGCTGGCAATGGCTCGGGGGCTTCTGGTGGCACACCTGCGGGAGCCCCGCGTTTCTCTATCAGCCGTCTTCCGGGCAGGTTGGCCAGATCATGATCTACATCTTTACCGATGCCTATGCGGACATCACCTTCTCGGGCGATAACTTCTATTTCGGCGCCGTCAACGACGGTTTGGACTGGAAAATAAGGTTCTTTAACCGCCGATAGCGAATCTATTTCCCTTTCTCCCACTACTCCCCTCTATCCCCATCCTCCTGTTCCAAGGACAGGGGGATGGGCCCTCTTTTTCTGCAACCCGGCGGCAATTCCCGCAGGCACCTTAAGGAAAAAATGATTTTGCCGTAATTTCTGGTGTATAATCGGCTCTAGGGAATCATTATCTGCGAGGCCTTAAGGCAGTAAACCAGACCTATCCCCACTCCATCGAGTAATACGGACCGTTCTATGGGATTGGATAATATCGAAGAGAAATCCTGGTTTGAAAGAAATCAAAGAAAAACCATAGCGTTCATAATAGTTATTGCCCTTATTGCTTTGTTGTTCGGCGCTGAAAAAATTATGGGGTTGATCAACCGCCATAACCAGGTCAATGCCGTATACTTCACCCGGCACATAACCTTGAGGGAACGTCCCCCTCTCCTCTCAAGCTACATTCGGCCTACCAAAGAAGATCTGGAAATCAGCGACACGTTGCAAGACAAAAGGTACAGATACAGGATCGATAAAGACGGCTTTGTGGTTCCTTCGGCGATATACCATAAACCGGATAAGTCCCTGGTATTCTTGGGGGGATCTGCCGTGGAATGCATCTTCGTCGAAGAGGAAAACCGCTTTCCCTATTTAGCGGGACGCCTTCTGGAGAAAAAATCGGGATTAAAGATCAACTCTTACAATGGAGGACACGGCGGCAATAATTCCATGCATTCTCTATTTATTTTGCTGTCGAAGGTTATTCCCCTGAAACCGTCTATTGTGGTAATTATGCATAACATTAACGACCTGGTTATCTTGCTGTACGAAAAAACCTATTACAATCATAATCCTCATAAAGAAATCATCGTTACCGAGAATTATGGGGTGTTGCGGCTGGCGAGGATGTTTGGGAAGAAAATGTTCCCCAATCTCTACCAAGCCGGGTCGCAACTGGTGGATATTCCCAGATATTTAAATATAATGGAATTCGGCGATGAATTCGCCCACATCCGGGGAACCAAAGTAACCGCCGACAAGGAAAAGATTATTAGTGATTTCCGGAAAAATCTGCAATTATTTATTGAAATCTGCCGGACCCAAAAGATTATTCCCGTCTTAATGACCATGCAAAATAGACTGAAGCAAGTTCCCGACGCAGTGACGCTCAAAGAATTCCGCCGTCTGAGTTCCGATCTGAGCTATGAAGAATTCAAAAATCTGTTCGACGCCATGAACGGCGCAATTCGCAGCCAGGGCCGGGAAAACGGCGTCATGGTCATAGACCTGGCCCGGGAGATACCCCAGGAGAAAGAATTCATTTACGATATGGTCCACCTCAACGACACCGGCTGCAAAAAAGTGGCCAAAATCATCAGCAACGGCCTGGAACGCCTTATCGTCAATCCCAATTGATGGAATGCCTCGGGAAAAGAAGAGTGGAACCGATGGGAAATTCTTGATTAAAAGGGATGAGCCGGGCTAATTCCCCTTAATTTTTTGCCAAATATCGCTTATGGCCATGAATATCTGGAAGCATAAAGGGCTGAATCTATTATTGATCGCGGGTTCGATTCTGGCCTCGCTGCTGCTTTGCGAGGGGTTGGCCAGGTTGATCTATACCCCCGCAGATATCCATCCGGCCCATCCCACCGTTGATGACATCCTGGGCCATCGCATCAATCCCCACGAGTCCGGACATGATTCCCGGGGCTTCAGAAACGCGGAGGACACCGGCGATTTCCCGGTGGTGTGCATCGGCGACTCCTTTACCTACGGGGACGGCGTCCCCCGGAAATCGGCCTTCCCTCAACAATTGGAACGGACCATCCACCAGCGGGTGTACAACATGGCCATGGGCGGCTACGGACCGGTGCAGTATTATTATCTGATCAGCCGGGCCATGGAGCTTCACCCCCTCAAGATCGTCATCACCTTTTACCTGGGCAACGATCTCCTGGACGCCTATTATATGGTGGGGCGGCATGATTATTGGAAATGGCTGGAACCGGGCCTGGGGCCGGAAAAGCAGTTGGACAGCCTGCAGCGCTGCAACCTGCCGTGCAAACCGGCGGTGGAAGTGGACTTGTTTTATGCCCCGGAAATAATCACCTTGAGACTAAAAGAGAGCGGTTCTTTTCTCTTTCGGATCCATTCTTTTCTGCGTTTGAATTCGGCTTTTTATGCCCTCCAATATGCCGGTATCACCAAACCCTTAATCCAGAAGTTATTTGAACGGGAACAGCATCTCCAGCACCCGGGTGCTTTCGCCTGCAAAGAAGTCGACACCATCTTTACCCCCGGCACCAACCTAAGAAGGGTGGACCTGGCAGACCACCGGGTCCGCCAGGGGGCGTTGATTACCCGCAGGATCATCAATCTGATGGCCGCAGGGAAGTATCCCAAGAAAGACCTGCTGCTGGTCTTCATGCCCACAAAGGAAGCCGTTTATGATAATTACCTGAAAAAAAAGCGGGTCTCCCTCCCCAATGAATTCACCTGCTCGGTATTGTATGAAAGGGAGTTGACCAAGTGGCTAACCGGCGCCGTGGCCGCGGCCGGACTCCAAGCCGTCGATCTGTTTCCCCTCCTGGAAGATGCCGTTTCCCAAGGCCAGAGGCTTTATCATTCCACCAGCGACGGCCATCTCAATAAGGTGGGCAACAGCCTGGTGGCGGCCGAACTGGCCCAAGTCCTGGAAAAGAGCCGCTGATACTATTTTCAGGAAGAGATGATGAAGACGATTTTATCTATCTCGGTTGATTCGGTCACCGGCTCGGATTCCTGGTAGCGGGAAAGATCCAAAGGCCGCAGGTTGGGAAGGCAGTTCGATAAGTCGTAGGACCTGACGTAGCTTCCCTCCTCCCGATGGCAAATCACCATGTCGCCATGCCGGATTTTCTCGAGGCTCTGTCTCTCGACAATTAAGATATCTCCGTCCTTATGGAACGGAATCAGGGAATTGCCTCGGACCCGCAAGGCGTAGCAGCGCAGGCCCGTTTGCCTGGTGATGCCCGGGAGATTGGTAATATCGAAAAATTCGAGATATGAATTCTCCCGTAATTGGAAAGGGCCTCCTGTGGTCACTTCCCCCACCACCGGAGCCAAAATTTGATCCCCGGTGAGCCATTCTACAGATACTTCCAAGCGCTCCGCGAAGTCAACGATTTTTCGCATACCGGTCTTTTTTCCGGTTACGATTTCGGAAAGATAAGGGATGGAAATGCCCAATTTCCGGGCCATATCCTTCTTTTTTAGCCCCCACCGCAGGCGCAGCTCTTCCAGGCGTTTTGCCAGCATCAGTTACTAGATCCTTAATTATCGTTTTAGTCTAAAAGATGATGCTCTATCTAGAAAATTTCCGTGTAGTATCAGGATAAATTCGAATCCCGTATTTATTTAATTATATAAGATATTTTGTATAGATACCATTCTATCTGTTTTCAAGATAAAAGCAAGTGGTAATCGGTTCAAGCCCGAACTTTGTGCTCATGCGCCGACGACAAGAAGGGGCGGCCGGAAAAACCTCCGGCCACCCCTGGCTGGTTTTTTTTGGTTTGCCGCCGAAAATGTTGTTTTATCGGGCTTGGGTCACCAAGACCCCGGCAGCGTCGAAGACCTCGATTTCCACGGTGCGGCCGCCATCCAGGCGGTGAGTGGCACAGCTCAGTCACGGGTCGTAGGCGCGCACCGCCATCTCCACCTTGTTCAGGGCCTCTTCGCTCACCTGGCCCTGCTGAATGACGCTGTCGGCCACCGCCCGGATGCTCATGTTCATGGGCGCGACGTTGTGGGTGGTGCCGACGATGATATTGGCCCGGAAAATGAGGCCGTTATCATCCGTGGAGTAATCATGAATCAAGGTGCCCCGGGGGGCCTCCACGCAGCCTACGCCCCGGCCGGCTCCGGGGGTTACCTTCCCCCGCACGTTGGTGTCCGTGATTTCCGGGTCTTCGAGCAGCTCCAGCACCCGCTCGCAGGCGTAGACCAACTCGATCAACCGGGCCCAATGGTAGAGCATGGTGGATTGGGCCGGACGCCCGAAGAGCTTGCGGAATTCCTCCAGTTCGGCCTGGGCCAGGGGAGTGTTGATCTTATCGCAGACGTTCAGGCGGGCCAGGGTGTTGACCCGGTAGATGCCCTTGGGCTCTTTAAGATCCATGGAGAAGCCTTCGTCCCAGGCCCGGGCGTAAGGCATCTTGGAGTAGGACCAGTCTTCCACGTGCTCGCCCAGAAAATCGGCATACTGCTGATAAGTGAAATCCTGGTAGGAGCCGTCGGCCTTCATGAGGCGCAGCACCCCGTCGAACAGGCTCAGCGACCCGTCGTCGGCCTTCACCGTGCCCAAAAATCCTGATGTGATCTGGCCTAAGCCCACGGTGTCCGGGTCCAGCTTGTAGAAGATGTTCTTCTTGGCGAAATCGATGCAGAAGCGGGCGAATTCCAACTGCTCCTTGCTCTTCTCCAGGAGTTCCCGGCGCTCGTCCTCGGTCATGGACTTGGCAAAGCCGCCGGGCACCACCACCACGGGATGGATGACCTTGCCCGCGAATTTTTCGATCATCATCTGCCCGGCCTGGCGCATCTTCACCACCTGCGCGGCCAGCTCCGGCGCGGCCTGGACGATGCCCAGGACGTTGCGCACGGCATAGTCGGCCCCGGCGCCCAGGACGAAGTCCGGCGCGGCCAGGAAGAAGAAGTGCAGGATCTTGTCGTTGATCTGGGCCATGACCTGCATCAGCTCCCGCAATTTCGTGCCTGCGGGCGGCACTTCAGCCTGGAAGCAGCCGTCCACGGCCTTATTGGAGGCGGTATGATGCATCCAGGGGCAGATGCCGCAGATGCGGTTGACGATGCGGGGCACCTCTTCCGCGGGGCGGCCCTCGATGAATTTTTCAAACCCCCGCAGGGCCATGACGTTCAGCCGGGTATCGGCGACGTTGCCCTCATCGTCCAACTGGATGGCGATGCGGGCATGGCCTTCGATGCGGGTGATGGGCTGGATATTTATGACCTTTTTCTTGGAGCAGGCCCCGTGTGCAAAGGCCTGGTCCGCGGCTGTCTCGACTATTTTTTGTTCCATGGGTTTTCCTTCAATTTTGAAAGATGTGTCTCACGCAGAGGCGCAAAAATGGTGCGTAAGACGCACCCTACTTGGCCCGCACCAGGTTATGAGCCCCGGAAAAGCGCAGCAGCGACGCGGCGTCGGTCACCGAGGAGCAGTCGATGCCGTTGCTGGCCAGGGCGTTGAGCATATCCAAAAGCTGGTTGCCGTCGTGCTGCACCGGCCCGAAACAGCCCCGGCAGGGCACCCGGGCGATGAGGCACCGGGGCGCGTCGCCGTTATTCCCGGCGCACCCGGCCCGGGTCACCGGGCCCATGCAGAGCAAGCCTTGTTCCAGGAGACAGTGCATTTCGCTCACCGGCCGGCCCGGCTCGAAATGGGCGTTTTCGGTGAAGCGCCGCACCTTTTTCACCTTCCCTTTGCCTTCCCGGATGGTGGGGCAGGTGTCGCAGACGCTCTTGGTGGGCAGATTCGGAGACCGTCCCTCGAGCAGGGCGACGATGGCTTCGGCGATCTGGTCCGGATGCGGCGGGCAGCCTGGGAGGTAGAGGTCCACCTTGATCTTTTCGTCCAGGGCGTAGGTGCGCTCCAGCAAGGGCGGCAGCGCCGGATCGTTGGGGTTGGCGTGGGGGTCCGTGGTCTCGCTGCCGCGGTAATAGCGCTCGAACAGGTCCTCGTCCCTGAAGCCGTTGATAAGAGAGGGGATACCTCCGTGGGTGGCGCAGGTGCCCAGGGCGATCACCACCTGGCAGCTTTTCCGCATGGCCTCGGCCACCTCCAAGTGCTCCCGGTTGCGGATGCCGCCGCTGATCAGGCCCACCACCGCCTCCGGTATGTCCAGGTGATGGATATCGCCATCACCCTTTTGCCCGAAATACTTGTGGTCCATGAGCACGGGGATGTGCACAAATTCCAATTGGGGCAAGACCGCAAGCAGCGTCTCGCCCAGGTTCAGGATGGCTATTTCACATCCCGAACACGAATTCAACCATTCCGAAGCGACCTTGACTGGCAAGGGATACCTCCTATCCTTTCAACTGCACGGACTTTTCCAGTTCCCGGTGCATGGCCTGGGCGTGCGTCTTTTTCTTTTCGGACCATTCCAACACTGTGGCCAGGGCGTGCTGGGCCAGTTCGGGATCATCCTTATAATTGAATTGCTCCAAATCCGTGCCCCGGGCGTCGGCCAGGATGGCCCGGCCCAGGGGGGTGCGGGCGATCACCGTGGTCCACCCCTCCGGTGCGCCGATGCCGCCGAAGGAGAGGTCGGCGAATTCCGCGGCATAATCGTCGCAGTAGCGGCAGGCGAAGCGTTTCATACAATCCAGGTGGTCCAGGGGCAGAGAGCGGACCTCGCCGTTGGTCAGATGGATCAGCAATTCTTCCTTGACGTTGACCTTGCGCACTTCGTCCCATCGGAAATTCCCCACCTCCTCCAGCCGCGCCCGCTCTTTGGGGCCGAAGTGGAAGTTGCCGGTGCAGAACAGACCCAGGTGGAACTTGATGGAGCCGGCCGGGACAATACCCAGGGCCTCCATGCGCCGAAGCGAGTTGATCTGGCAGGGGGTGCCCACGAAGGCCACCCGGCTCAGCCGCTTTTTGGCGACCTCCCCCAGTTCCACGACGGAGGGGGAGAAGGTGGAGTACATGTCGGAGAAGACCTTGGAAAAGTGGGTCATGCCGTGCATGGTGTCAAAATGAAAGCCAGCGGCCTCCAGGATCTCGTCCCGGGTGACGGCCAGCCAGGGCCGGCGGCGGAAATTGCCCACCCGGCGGCTGACGATGGCGCCGTCGATGCGTCCCAGATCGAAGAGATGCAGCAAGAGAGCGGTCACCACCCCGCCGTCGGTGCCCCGGGCCAGGACTGCCGGGTCGGCGGCCCGGGCCACGGTGGTCCCGAGGATGCGGCCCATGGGCGCGCTCCAGGAGACCATGCGCCTGGTTTCTTCTTCCAGCTCATGGATTTCCGGGCAGATGGAGTAGCAGAGCCCGCATTCGATGCACTTCTCGATCTCTTTGTAGCGGGGCTTGCCGTCCTCGCCCAATTCCAGGGCCCCGTAATTGATGGCGGTGCAGAAGGTGACGCAGCCGCCGCAATGATGGCAAAGGCCCGGCTTTTGGACTTCTTGGATCAGATTAAAAAAGGTCTTCATGTCCCCTCCCTCAAGCCGCCTGGGACTTTGCGGGCCTCAAGGGATTGGGGCCCAACTCCCGGATCTTATCAGTGAACCGGGAGACGAGTTCGGTGAACCTGGGAGCCTCCGCGGAAGAGACCCACTCCAAGGCAAACCGCTCCGGGTCGATCCCCTGGACTTCGAGAACCGCCTTGGTTGCTCCCACCCTGGCCAATGCTTTGCGATTACCTTCCAGGTAATGACAGTCGCCCAGGTGTCACCCCATGACCATGACGCCGTCGGCGCCTTTATTCAGGGCGTGCACCACCAGATCGGGATGCACCATCCCGGAGCAGTTCACCCTGACCACCCGCATGTTGGGGGGGTATTGCATCCGGGACACGCCGGCCAGGTCGGCCCCGGCATAGGCGCACCAGTTGCAAAGAAATCCGAGAATTACGGGTTCGAAGTTATCCGACATATATTTAGGCCTCCTTTATGAAGCTATCCGGCAAAGCTTTCAGCTATCAGCTTAATTCAAACTTTCCAGGGCCGCGTCCACTTGAGCTTTAAGCTGCTCCCGGGTGAAATGATGAATAGTCACCCCTTCCTTGGGGCAGGTGGCTTCGCAGACGCCGCAGCCTTTGCACAGGGCCTTGTCCGAAACGACGCGGCGGTGGGCATGGCCGTTGTCCCGGTACTCCTCCAGCTTCAGGGCCTGGTAGGGGCAGACGTCCAGGCAGAGGGCGCAGCCGTCGCACTTCTCGGTCACCTGGGATTTGACCGCGTCCAGTTGCATCACTTCTTTGGCCAGAATGATGCCGGCCCGGGAAACCGCGGCCTTGGCCTGGGACACGGATTCTTCCAAGGGTTTGGGATGATGGCACAAGCCCGCGAGAAATAAGCCGTCCACGTTGAGGTCCACGGGCCGCAGCTTGGGATGGGCCTCGTTGAAGAACCCGTCCGCGTTCATCCCGGCCTTGAAGAGCTCCACCAGCCCCTGGTTGTCATTGGGAACAATGGCCGCGGACAGCACCAGATAGTCTGCGGTCAATTTTACCGGCATCTGCAGGATGGGATCGGTGACCTCGATCTTGAGATCGTCCCCGTCCTTAAAGACCTGGGGCTTGGAGTCGGGATAATATTTAATAAAGATGACTCCCAGTTCCCGGGCCTTGGTGTACAGCTCCTCCCGCAGGCCGTAGGTGCGCATATCCCGGTAGAGGACGTAAACCCGCATGTCGGGATTAAGCTCCTTGAGCTTGACGGCGCTGTGCACCGTGTGGGTGCAGCAGACCCGGCTGCAGTAAGGCCGTTCGGGCTCCCGGGAGCCGACGCACTGGATGAAGACCGCGCTGGACGCCTTTTGGACTGTGGCCGCCTTATCCCGCAGTTCCCCGTCGAATTCCAGGTGGGTCATGACCCGGGGGTCCTGGCCGTACAGGTACTCCTGGGGCTTATACTCCCGGCCGCCGGTGGCCAAAACCGCGATCCCGTATTTCACCGTCTCCGGAACGCCGTTCACTTCCACTTCGCTGGTGAAGTTGCCCACGGAACCGGCCACCGTCTTGAGGGTGGCGTTCTTAAGAACATTGACCTTGGGATGGTTCTCCACCACGGCGATCAAATCAGACAGCCAGGGCCGGATGGCGTCGCCTTTCCAGGTCTTGTAAAAACTCCAGGCGTTGCCGCCCAGCTTGCCGGCCTTTTCCAGCAAGACCGTGTCATAACCCCGCTCGCCCAACTCCAGGGCCGCGGTGAGGCCGGCCACGCCGCCCCCCACCACCAGGGCTTTTTGCACCACCTCCACCGCGCCCCGCTCCAGGGCATAATCCCGGGAGGCCTTGGCCACCGCCATGCGCACCTGATCCTTGGCCTTGGCTGTCGCGGCCCCCGGCTCCTTCTGGTGCACCCAGGAGTTCTGGTTGCGGATGTTGGCCATTTCCAGGAGATAAGGGTTCAAACCCGCTTCCCGGAGGGTGTCCTGGAACAACGGTTCGTGGGTCCTGGGGGTGCAGGCGGCGACGACGATGCGGTTAAGATTCAACTCCTTGATCTTTTGGGCGATAAGCTCCTGGGTATCGGTGGAGCAGGTGAACAGGTTATTTTCCACAAACGCGACATTCGGGAGCTCCCGGGCATATTCGGCCACCTCCTGGACGTCCACGGTGCCGGCGATATTGATGCCGCAGGAACAGACAAAGACCCCGAGCCGCGGCGTTTCCAGGGAAACGTCCCGCTCCGGGGGATAGGTCTTTTCCCGGGTCAGGGTGCCCCGGGCCTCCACCAGGCTCCGGGTCGCTTCCGTGGCCGCGGCCGAGGCCTCGGTGACGGACCGGGGGATGGCCTTGGGGGAGCGGCAGGCGCCGCAGACGTAAATGCCGTCCCGGGCCGTGGCGTTGGGGGTGAAACTCCCGGTCTTGACGAAATTATGATGGTCCAGATTGATGCCGAATTTCTCCGCCAGAGCGGGCGCGTCCTGGGGGGCCTCCAGGCCCACCGACAGCACCAGCATATCGAAGTCTTCCGTGATCTTGGCCCCGTCCTGGGTGAGATAGGCGACCTTAACGCCGATATTATTGGGACCGGCCTCGATGGAGTGGGGCCGGCTCTTGATGAACCTGACGCCTTTGGCCTTGGCGTCCTGGTAGTAGCGCTCGAATTCCTTGTTATGGCTGCGCAGGTCCATGAAAAAGATGGTCTGGCTGAGGCCGTCGCCGCTCAAGTGCTCGGCGGTGACCAGGCTCTGCTTCACCGCGTACATGCAGCAGACCGTGGAGCAATAACTGTTGCCGCCCTCAGTGGTGTTCCGGGAGCCGACGCACTGCACCCAGGCCACCTTTTTAGGTTCCTGGTGGTCCGAGGGCCGGATCAGGTGGCCCAGGTTCGGGCCGCCGGCGGACAGCAGACGTTCGTATTCCAGCCCGGTGACCACGTCGCTGATGCGGCCGTAGCCGTAAGTGGACAGGCCCGAGGGATCGAAGGCCTTATAGCCGGGGGCCAGGATGACGGAGCCCACCTGGATGGACCGGGTTTCGCCCTTGTCCTCGAAATTGATGGCTCCGGTGGGACAGAACTTGACGCAGGCCTGGCATTTGCCTTTGGAGAAATAAAGGCAGGCTTCAGGATCGATGGCATACTTCAAGGGAACGGTCTGGCTGTACTGCAGATAAATGGCTTTGCGTTTGCTGATCCCCGCGTTGTAGGGATCGTCCGTCTTTTTCGGGCACTTCTGGGCGCAGAGGCCGCAGGCGATGCACTTGTCCATGTCCACAAAGCGCGGCTTGCTGTTCACGGTGACCGTGAAGTTGCCCTTGGTTCCGGTGATGTTGGAAACTTCGGAGAGAGTGAGAAGCTCGATGTTTAAGTGCCGACCGCACTCAACCAGCTTGGGCGAGATAATTCACATGGCGCAGTCGTTGGTGGGATAGGTCTTGTCCAACTGGGACATCTTGCCGCCGATGCCCGCGCTCTTTTCCACCAGATAGACGTAATACCCCTGGCCGGCCAGATCCAAAGAGGCCTGGATCCCGGCGATGCCGCCGCCGACCACCATTACTGATCCGATTACTTTATCCGACACTTGTTCCTCCCTTGTCTTCAGGGATTTGGGGGTGGGGGTAAGGGAGACTGGGGCGCCGGCGGCCTGCCGGCCCAATTCCTTAACCGGGAATTGCTCCGGATTCAAAGTGAATTCCCGGCACATGGCCCGGAAGTCCTCCGGCGTGAATAACAGGCCCTTGCCGGGGCCGGGCCGGGCGTTGATCCTGCCGGTCTTGACCCAGTTGCGGATGGTGTTCCGGTGTACCCCGATCTCCTTGGCCAAGGTCATGATGTTGACGATAACCATGCTCATCTCCTTTACCCGGGTCCATGGAGCAGCCACGGACCGAAGCGGGGGTGCCAGTCATTAACTGCCGGTCTCCCCCGCTTGCCGTTGTGCAATTTGTGCTTTATGCGATTTGTGCAATGCTTGCAGTCTATGCATATGCCTTTTCCGAAAGGATGTCAATAAAAAAATGCAGGGGGGCTTGGGAAAGGAAAATTGCCTGAAACGGCAGCGAGGTTTCTGTTCCGAAAAGCTCCAAGCGGTAGTACAGGCTTTCAAGCCTGTACGGATTACCAGGGCGGGCGAGACGCCCCCTACGGGCTTTTCATACTTTGCAGGTGGGCCCCAGGCCCATGAGGAGCTGTTCCGAAAAGAAAGCCTCACGCAAAGACGCAAAAGCGCAAAGCAAGACGCAAGAACAACTAAAAAGCAGGGAATCGGTGGGTCGGCCGTCCCTGGCCGCCCGAGTAGTATTTAGAAGTCTTTAAAAGCCCTGTCCTCACCTTCCAGGGGGATGATCTGCTCCGGGTTGACGGTTTTTCTCCGATTAGAGGCCACGAGCCCGGCCTGGGGGGCATCTTTGGGGGCCTGACGCACTTTGGCGCTCCCTGGCGGAGGCAGCAGCAGCCCCTGGTTATACCCGGGGGCGTTGAGGCCGTTTTTCCCGCCGCCCGCCAAGGCGGCCAGTTCTCCCACCGCCACCTTCAGTTGCGCGGATTGGGCGTTGAGTTCTTCGGAGGCGCTGGCGCTTTCTTCGGCATTGGCCGCCACCTGCTGGGTGACATTATTCATTTCATCCACGGCCTTATTGATCTGCTCCACCCCTTGGGCCTGTTCATTGGAGGCCGCGGCGATTTCCGCCACCAGTTCCTTGACTTTGACGGTGCTGTCGGCCATCCGGCTGAAGGCCTCCGCGGTCTTCTCCACCAGGCCCGACCCCTCTTTAACCTTGGTCACCGTGCCCTCAAGGAGATCGGCGGTGTTCTTGGCCGCCTCCGCGGCCCGCATGGCCAGGCTCCGCACTTCGTCGGCCACCAC
>QZIZ01000052.1 GCA_003599195.1 Deltaproteobacteria bacterium
GGATAGAGGAAATTAGGGCTGTTGGTGGCTAAAATAATATAACTCAGTTGACTCGGCTCCAACCCCGCCGCGGCCAGGGCCTGGCGGCTGGCCGCCACCCCCATGGAGACGATGTCTTCCTCCGGCGCGGCGATGCGGCGCTCCCGGATGCCGGTGCGTTCGATGATCCAGGTGGAGGAAGTATCCACCATCTTTTCCAACTCTTCATTGGTGAGGACCCGCTCCGGCAGGTAGGCTCCGGTCCCCAGGATACCGATATGTTTAGCGGCCAAATTCGCCCCCTAATGTCACAAGAGTATTTGCACATTTTATAACCCAGAGGAGGCGAAAAGGCAAATGGAATAGGAGCCGGCGACCCCGGTTTCAATCCGGGAACGTAATTTTGGCTGCGGTTGGCAAGTAATTAATTTTAGGATAAAATTTATTATTTAAAAGAAACCGCGCTTCCCCCCGGCCATCTTCGATACGACTTGAAAATATTTCTGAAATCTTTTGACTTTCTCCCACTATTTTGTATAATGGAATTACTGAATATACAATATATTGTATTGCAAAGAGAAATAAGCAACCCCTTGAAAGAAGGAGAAGAACATGGGCCAGCTCGCAGAATCCAGGACCATAGCCGGTGAACTGCCTTTAAGCCCCAACGCCGTGGTGGTGCTGAAAAAGCGCTACCTGAAAAAGGACGACAACGGCGAAGTCACCGAAGGGGCCCAGGAGATGTTCCGCCGGGTGGCGGAGACCATTGCCCAGGTGGACCTCGCCTATGATCCGAAAGCGGAGGTGGCCAAAACCACCCGCAAATTCTACGAGCTCATGGCCAATCTCTTCTTTATGCCCAATTCCCCCACCCTGATGAACGCGGGGCGGGAGCTGGGCCAGCTCTCCGCCTGTTTCGTGCTGCCGGTGGAGGACTCCATCGAGAGCATCTTCGACGCCATCAAGCACACCGCCATCATCCACAAATCCGGCGGCGGCACGGGCTTCTCCTTCTCCCGCATCCGCCCGGAAAACGACGGGGTGCTCTCCACCAAGGGCGTGGCCTCCGGGCCTATTTCGTTCATGAACATCTTCGACGTGGCCACCGAGACCATCAAGCAGGGCGGCACCCGCCGGGGCGCCAACATGGGGATTCTGCGCATCGACCACCCGGACATCGAGCGCTTCATCACCTGTAAGAACGACACCAAGCGCCTCACCAACTTCAACATCTCCGTGGGCCTCACCGACGCCTTCATGACCGCGGTCCAGGAAAAGGCGGATTTTCCCCTGATCAACCCCCGCACCGGCGAGGAGGTGAAACGGGTCAAGGCCCACGCCCTCTTCGACCTCATCGTCGAGAGCGCCTGGGCCACCGGCGAGCCGGGCATCATCTTTCTGGACGCCGTCAACCGGGGCAACACCATCCCCCATCTGGGGGAGATCGAAGCCACCAACCCCTGCGGCGAGCAGCCTCTGCTGCCGTATGAATCCTGCAACCTGGGGTCGCTGAACCTGGCCAAGGTGGTCAAGGACGGCGCGGTGGATTATTCCCTGCTGAAGAAAATCGTGCACACCGCGGTGCATTTCCTGGACAACGTCATCGACGCCAACAACTTCCCCCTGGAGTCCATCCAGGAGCAGACCCTGGCCAACCGCAAGATCGGGCTGGGGGTCATGGGCTTCGCGGATATGCTCATTCAGATGGGCATTCCTTACAATACCGAAGAGGCGGTGGCCCTGGGCGAAGAGGTCATGGCCTTTATCCAGAAGGAGGCCCGCCTGGCCTCGGCGAGTTTGGCCGACAAGCGGGGCAATTTCAAGTTCTATGCGGGCAGCCGCTTTGACGGCAACGGCATCGGCCGCATGCGCAACGCCACCACCACCACCATCGCGCCCACGGGCACCATCAGCATCATTGCCGGCTGCTCCAGCGGTATCGAACCGCTCTTTGCGGTCTCCTACGTGCGCCGGGTGCTCGAAGGCACGGAACTGGTGGAGGCGCACCCCTTGTTCGAGGAAATCGCCAAGCAGCGGGGTTTTTACAGCACCGAACTGATGCGCCAGATCGCCCAGACCGGCTCTATCCGGGAGTTTAAGGAAATCCCCAAGGACGTGCGCCGCCTGTTCGTCACCGCGCACGAGGTCTCCCCCCAATGGCACATCCGCCTCCAGGCCGCGTTCCAGAAACACACGGACAACGCGGTCTCCAAAACCGTAAACTTCCCCCACCAGGCCGGGCCCGACGACGTGCGCCAGGTCTATCTCATGGCCTACGAGATGGGCCTGAAAGGCGTGACCATCTACCGGGACGGCTCCCGGGACCAGCAGGTCCTGAGCTTCGGCAAAGGCAAGCCCAAAGAGATGGAATACATCGTCCCCCGGCCCCGGCCGGCCCGCACCACCGGGGTCACGGAGCTGATCAACACCGGCTGCGGCAAGCTCTACGTCACGGTGAACCGGGACGAGATGGGCTTCTGCGAAGTCTTTGCGCAGATGGGCAAGACCGGGGGCTGCGCCTCCTCCCAGATCGAGTCCACCGGCCGCCTCATTTCGCTGGCGCTCCGCTCCGGCGTCAAGATCGACGCCCTCATCAAGCAGATCACCGGCATCCGCTGCCCCAGCCCCATCTGGCAAAACGGCCACCAGGTGCTGTCCTGCCCCGACGCCATCGCCAAGGTCCTGGCGGGCGTCGCCCAAGTGGAAGCCCCGGCCCCCACCATGACCATGGCCTCCTGCCCCGACTGCGGCGGCGCCATCGAGCATGAGGGGGGTTGTCTGGTGTGTAGGGGGTGCGGGTTTTCGAAGTGTAATTGATGATTTTTGGGGGGAAGGTGGGCAAGGGGGCGTTGGCAATTTTCCTCAAAACTAATTTAATCCAACTTATTGTTTTTGTTTTTCTAATATAAGTTATGGATAGCGAAATGCTTTTTTCAAATCTTTGTCCTTGTGAGAGTGGCAAAGATTTTTCTACATGTTGCGAACCGTACACCTCGCTTCTTCACAAAGTCGAACGGCTTGATGAGACTGTGTTGCTATCTTGGATAAACAGATATTCTCTTCCAATCCAGGATTCTTTCAAGAAAAAAGCATCGACTATCGTTTTCCGAATTTCGATTTACGCAGATATCGTTTTCGAATCTCTATATCTATTAGGATTCAGGCTATTCCGGCATGACCAAGAAAATCTTGATGAATCATTTAGGGCTGCAAAACATAATATAATGCTTTCTTTATTCGCCTCTTTATCATGCCTTTCTCAAGGACTGTTCCTTCAAAGCGGCTCATTGATACGATGTTGTATAGAAGACTCTCTAGTCTTACTTGATTTATCTGAACATGATTCTCAACTTATAAAATTTCTTTCAGGTAATTATTTAGCGAATAATGTTCTCAAACGGGTTAAGCAATTCATTCCAAAAAATTTTTTACGCTGGTATGGACATTATTCTGCTAATTTTATTCATTTTGGTCCATTCCATACTGCACCATATATACCACGAGCATGCTATCCAGATAATTATGTTCTTGGGTCTGGACTGGAAAATCTTCTTCTTGCGATGTATATGATTCATGTTGTTTTAGAGCGTGCTCATTTCAATCAACTACAGAAGCCATTCTTTTGGATATCTCATAATAAAAGTTACCCGGAGTTTCAGGAGAACAACATAATAACTCAATATGTCCACAATCTTCAAAAAGAGATATATTTAAAGTTTCACCCTGATAAGAGGGAAAAAGGTTACTCTTATACCTCAAAGACTTATCGAGCCAAATAAACCAATCAACATTTTTAAACTCGTTCCCAAGCTCCAGCTTGGGAACGGGCGGTATCCGGCCAAGCTCTGCTTCGCCCCCTTTTCTCATTTGACCCATGGGAAGCCCATTGACCCATGAGAAGCCGCTACACCATTAAAGAGCCGGGCGGCGTCTACTTCATCACCTGCACGGTGGTCGAATGGATTCCCATCTTCACCCGGAAGCCCTACTTCGATATTCTCATCGACTCTCTCCAATTTTGCCGCCGCCATAAGGGTCTGAAGGTTTACGCCTGGGTCATCCTGGACAATCATCTGCACCTGGTGGTGGGGGGCGACAGGCTGACGGATGCCATCCGGGATTTTAAGAGTTATACCGCAAAGCGGATTATCGCCCAGTTGGAGCAGGAGCAGAAGAGCTGGGTTTTGAACCAATTCCTGTATTATAAAAAGAGCACTAAGACCAAGAGCAATTATCAGGTCTGGCAGGAGGGGTTTCATCCCAAGGACATTACCTCCGAGGAGATGCTGTATCAAAAGACTGTTTATATACATGAGAATCCGGTGCGCATCGGGGTGGTGGAGGAACCGGAGCATTGGGTCTATTCCAGCGCCAGGGATTATGCCGGAGGAAAGGGCATCCTGGAGTTGGACGACTTTGACTAGCGGTGTCAAACCGGAGGTTTGACGGATACCGGCGTTCCCAAGCGGAGCTTGGGAACGAGAAAAGAAATTCTGAACTTGCGGCCCCGGGGTAATCTGGCCAAGCCTTATCAGGTCAAGCAGGTGCGCCGGGTTATTGTCAAATACGGGCTGGGGGGACGAGACGATGGTTAAGTACGAAGTGATCATCTATTGGAGCGAAGAGGATCAGGCCTTTATCGCTGAAGTCCCGGAGTTGCCCGGCTGCGCCGCGGACGGCCCCACTTACCGGGAAGCCCTGGCCAACGTGGAGGTCATTATCCAGGAATGGCTGGAAACCGCCCAGGAATTGGGCCGCCCCATTCCCCAGCCCCGGGGCCGGCTGCTGTATGCCTGAATCAGTTTCCTCCCGTTCCCAAGCTCCTGCTTGGGAACGGGCGGTATCCGGCGAAGCTGTGCTTCGCCTCCTTTTATCATTTGCTCCATGGGAAGCCCATTGACCCATGAGAAGCCGCTACACCATTAAAGAGCCGGGCGGCGTCTACTTCATCACCTGCACGCCTGTCAACTGGATTCCCATCTTCAACCGCAAGTCTACTTCGCTTGGACAGATTTTTTCCGTTCCCAAGCGAAGCTTGGGAACGAGGGGGGAGGGGGAGCTTGGGAACGAAAGGGAAAATAAGGGACTTGAAACCCGGAACCCGGAACTTTCAATACTTATACCCCACCGGCATGACCAATAAAGGTTCGTGTTCCTTGGGCAGCTTCAGGGTCTGACTCAGGGCCTTGTCGCTGAAGGCTCCTACGATCCCGGCGCCCAGGCCCAGGGCCTCGGCCTGGAGGAAAAGGCTTTGTCCGGCGTGGCCAACCTCCATGTGGGTGTACATAACGCCCCGGTTTCCATAACGCGCGGTGCAGCGCTTAAATTCGGCGGCAAAAACCACCATCACCGGCGCGTCCGCCATCCAGGACTGGGACAGGCAGGCCCGGGCCACCTCCGCCCGGAGGTCCCCTTTCAGAGTGAGTTCCAGGGCATGGTTCTCGGGGCGGTAGCGGAAGAGGCCGGGAGGCAGGTCCCTCACCCCCCGTTCTCCGGCCACCAGATAGATTTCCAGGGGATAGGTGGCTCCGGCCGAGGCCGCGGTGCGAAAGCCCCGGGGATCGGTGATCCCCTGGGTGGCCCAGAGGAGTTGGGAAATCTGTTTCAGATCCAGAGAGCGGGAGGCGAACAGGCGCACGGTGCGCCGCTTTTGCAGGGCCTCCTCCACGGACATGGAGCCTTTGAGAGCCGGCTGGGGCAGCCGGATTAATTCCGCGGCCGGCGCCATCGGGGGCTGGAGAAAGATGCCGCATCCGATAATCAATATTGCCCAGATGGGTTTCATGGTTGCCGATTCCTCTTAAGAGTTCAAAACTTGGAACTTGGAACCCGAAACTCGGAACTATTTATTCGGCCCAGGCCCGGAGATGGGCCAGAAGCCGGGTCAGGTCTCCGGGGGTCAGGTGAATCACCAGATCCCCTTCCTGGCAAGGCACGGGACGGGTCCGGAATTCGCCCTTGACCGCAATTTCCGCGCTGCCGGCCGGGCCGGGCCGGGCCTCCAGGAAAGATTTTTCGGCAAAAATGAATTTCTTTTGGGAAGGGACGTGGCAGGCGGCCAGGATCGGCTGGATCAGGCATTCGGAGGCCGGCGAAGGCGCCTGGGGCGGCAGGGTTAAACTGTGCTTGGCCGCGAAGCCCTCGATTTTATGGACCACCTTATCCCCGGGGGACAGCTCCACCTCCAGTAAGAGGCCGGATTCCCCGTCATGCCCCGATAATTCCGAAAATTTCAAATCACCCACCTTGAGGATCAGGGTGCCGCCGTGCTCGGTCCAGTGCATCCAGACCGGACCATCGTGTTCCAGGCGGATGTGGTCTTTGGGGAAGAGAGCCTGCACTCGGGGACAGTGGAGGAGCATCTCAGGTCTCCATCGCAGGTTGGCGGGAACGGCCAGTAGTAGGAGCGAACACCAGGTTCACACCTTCATCATACCAGAACTCGCTCCACGCAGTCAGAAGAAATTTACCAGGGCGGAGTTTTCCCTTGCCGTTTCTTGACCCCCGATGATAAGGAAATTATAATACAACTAAATTCTAGCGAAATTATAGATGGGAGGGGATCATGGCTTATTCCCCAATAGTGATGGACCATTTCAAAAACCCCCGGAACGTGGGTGAAATCCTGGATGCGGACGGCCTGGGTGAAGTGGGCAATCCGGTATGCGGGGATATGATGAGCGTCTATATCAAGGTGGAGAACAATATCATCCAAGACGTTAAGTTCAAGACCTTCGGCTGCGGCGCGGCCATTGCGGTGTCCAGCATGATCACCGAACTGGCCAAGGGCAAAACCTTGGAAGAGGCCATGCAGATCAAGAACTCCGACGTGGCCAAGGCCCTGGGAGGTTTGCCCCCCAATAAGCTCCACTGCTCCAACCTGGGAGCGGACGCGCTCCATTCGGCGATCAAGAATTATCTGGACCGCAAAGCCGGCAAGATCGTGCCCCAGGAAGAAGGGGAGGAACACCATCCGGAGAAGGGCGGGGCCTGCTATTGTCCTTATTGTGAGAAGCAGGTGGTGGAAGAATCCCCTTTCTGCATTTTTTGCGGCAAGGAAATGCCCCACGACCACGATCACTGATCATTCCTGTGAAACTTTGGAAAGGATGCCGCCATGGGATTCATTTATCTAGACCACCAATCCGGCACGCCCCTGCACCCTAAGGTGCAGGAGGCCATGATTCAGCATATCCAGACCATCTTCGGCAACCCTTCCAGCGACCACCAGGTGGGACAGCCTGCGGCCGTGGTTTTGGAAAAGGCCCGGGCCCAGACCGCAGCCCTGATCAACGCCAACCCTCCGGAGATAGTCTTTACCTCCGGAGGCACGGAGGCAAACAATCAGGCCATTAAAGGCGTGGCCATCGGTTTGCGGGAAAAGGGGCGGCACATCATCACCTCCAACATCGAGCACAAGTCCGTGCTCAATTCTCTGCGCACCCTGAGGCTCCTGGATTACCGGGTCACCTCCCTGGACGTGGACCAGTATGGGCTGGTTGATCCCGGGGCGGTGGAGAAGGCCATCACCCCGGAGACCATTCTCATCAGCATCATGCTGGCCAACAACGAGATCGGCACCATCGAGCCCATCGCCAAGATCGCTGAAATCGCCAAAAAGCATAAGATCGTCATGCACACGGACGCAGTGGCCGCAACTGGCAACATCCCCGTGGACGTCCAGGAATTGGGGGTCAATCTCCTGAGCCTGGCGGCCAACCAGTTCTACGGCCCCTCCGGAGTGGGCGCGCTCTATATCCGGAAGGGCACGCCGGTATGGCCCTTGCTGGACGGCGGCACCCAGGAAAACAAACGCCGGGCCGGCACTGAGAATCTCATCGGCATCGTCGGCTTGGGGCAGGCCGCGGAATTGGCCAAAGAGGCGATTCCCGCCCGCCAGGCGCGGCTCAGGGCCTTAAAAGAGCGCCTGGAACAGGGCATCAAGGCCAGAATCCCGGAGATTCACATCAACGGGCACCCCACCCTAAACCTGCCGCACCTGCTGTCCGTTTCGGTGGAATATATCGAAGGCGAGAGCCTGATGCTCATGCTGGACGACGAAGGCATCGTGGTGGCCACCCGCTCCGCGTGCGCATCCGGGTCTTTGCGGGCCTCCCACGTGCTCATCGGCACCGGCATGGATTTTGCCACTGCCCAGGGCACGCTGGTCTTCACCTTGGGTGAGGAAAACACGGACGCCGAGATCGACCGGGTCCTGGAGGTGATGCCGGGGATCGTGCAGACGTTGCGGGATATGTCGCCGTTGTATAAGAAATCCGGCCATTAGAGGCGGTTTTCGGTTTCCGGTCTTAGATTTTCGGTTAAAAATCGAAGTCAATAAATACTGCCAATGGCCATGGATTGGAAAAAAGCCGGGAAACCGGCTTTTTTTATTGCCGGATGCAGCCTTGGACATTTCCGTCGCTGCGCCCTCTGTTACGGAAAGTTTGTTGTGGGTGGTTAATAATACATTATTATCCAATGAATTATCAAAAGAGCTTCTCGGTTAAGCATACATAATATCATTTTCATGCTCCACGGCGGGGCCGAAGGTCCATGAATAACTTGCGGTGATATCTTTTTCCCGCAGAGACGCAGAGGGCCCAGAGAGGTTTATCTATTCTCCCGGCCGGGTTTTTGTTTGACAATTAGCAGATTTTCTTTTAGAAGTCATAGGATGTAATTATTCTTGCTATCCGGGGGGGGTGGCATGACCTAGGGAGGCAACTCCCTGATTCCACCAAATTTGCCCATCCAAGGAGGGTCGCCCATGAAACGGGAGCTCTTGGTCCAGAACCCGCGGCCGGACGGCTATCATCTGATGATGGAGCTTTTCGGCTGCGATTCGGAAAAGATTAATTCCCGCAAATTTCTCCATCTCCTGGTCAAGACCGCGGTTAAAAAAGCAGGCTTAACCAATCTGGGTTCCCGGTTCCATCAGTTCGATCCCCAAGGGGTGACCGGCTTTACCCTCCTGGCCCAATCCCATATTTCCCTCCATACCTGGCCGGAATACGGCTATCTGGTCCTGGATATCTTTACTTGCGGGGACCAAAACCAGGCCGATTCCCTGGCCGACCAATTCCTCCAGCGTTTGCGTCCGACCCGCGTCAGCCGCCAGGTGGTGCGCAAGGGCTTCCAGTATCTCCGGGAATAGCAGTCGCTACTAGCCGCCGCGGCAGTCAAAAGGGTTGACTGGAACCCCGGGGATGGCATAATAATGCCTGGCCCCGTGCGAGTGAGGAGGATTGCGGTTCATGAACCTGAATGATGACATGCGGCGGGCAGATGCCACACCTGGCAATGGCCGGGGGGAATTTGCCAGGAGTCTGGGAATCGATCCTCTGCATATTGAAATGACCAATGTCTGCAATTTTGATTGCAGCTTCTGCCCCATCAGCCGATCAACGAGAACGCCGGGGAGGATGGATATCGATCTATTTAAAAATATTGTGAACGAAGTGGCGGAAAACGGCGTTGCCAAGAGGATCGGTTTCCATGTCATGGGAGAGCCATTATTACATCCCGGTATTTTTTCTGCCATTGGCTATGTGGCTGAAAAGGATCTCAGATCAACGTTGACCACCAATGGAGGATTGCTGGTAAATTCCAAGGTACAGGACTTGGTTAAAAGCCCGCTCAATTCCCTGGCCATTTCCCTGGAAACCAACAATGCGGGGGAACACGAAAGCAGAAGATCAGGGCTGGATTTTTCAATCTATTATGATCGGGTGCTGCAGGCGATTGCAGAGTTGAGAGAGAAATCGAAAACGTATATCACCATTCATTTAATGAATACAATTACTAAGAAATTATTCATGCTGGACGATAATACCGGCATAAATATAAGGAAATGGAACCTCAGGGAGAAAATAGGGACCCTCATCGGCGATATCCGGCGGGCCATCGGGCGGCCGCTGTCCCGGAAGGAAATTGAGAAGAAAACGGCAAAAATCAAGTTAAATTCCCTGCAGCATATTGAAATTGATGAACAGATACAGATCTATATCCAATTTTTCTGGGATTGGGGAAACGCCTTCACGGCCAGGAGAGCATTTCGGGCCAAGATAGGTTGCTGCGGCTATGCGGGGAGGAATGCCGCGGTGCTGCATGACGGCCGTGTCACCCTTTGTTGTGGGGATTACGACGGCAGGACTGCGCTGGGGCGGGTGCAGGACAGTTCCCTGGTGACGCTGCTGGAATCGGCCATTATGCGCCGGGTGACAGGGGGCTTTGCCCGGGGCCGGGTGGTGCACCCCTATTGCCAGCGGTGCATGGGCAGCATCGGCCCCATAGCCACGTTGCTCAAAGGCTTGGCGAGTATCTATCTCTTCCGGCGCCGGGGACACCCCCTGAAGGCCGCCAAAAAATCCTTTTAATCCAGGTCTTGACTGAGGGTGTGAATATGGCCCATATTAGGCTCTTGCTGGCCTTGCTGCTGTTGGCAACCCTCGCGGGTTGTCTGGGGGGCCCCCCGGTGGCGTCCCTGCCCGAACCCCCGCCTCCCCCGCCGCCGCCTGCCGCCGGCCAATCCGACCAGATCCTCCTGGAAGAGACCCTCCGGGGCCGGGCCCTGGGAAACGCCGAAGTGGTGGGGCTCAGCGACCGGCTGCTCCAGGAGGGCAATGCTTCCTTAAGCGACCAGACGACCATGGCCCGCCTGGAGATCCTGCTGCTGAAGGCCTTGAAGACCGAAGACAAGGTGAACCGGCCGGCGGTGCTGCGCAACCTGGGGATCATCCACTATCATCAAGGCAAATACAAGAAAGCACGCCAGGAACTGCAGCATGCCAACGAGCTGAACCCCAAGGACCCCCGCACCCACTTCTATCTGGCCCGGCTCTTTACCCTGCAGGGGGAAATCTATCAGAAACAGGGCAAGAAGAGCCAGGCCAAACAGCAATTCAAACGGGCCTCCATTGAAATGGAGATGGCCCGTAAACTGGCCCCCGGCAACCCCGCCTACCGCCAGGAGATCCAGCCGGCCAACAAGCAGGGGCAGGGAAAATGAAGATTTCCTGTCCTTATTGCGGCAACGACGACGATTTCTACGAAGTGGCCGAAGGGGTCACTATCACCACTTTTTACGTGCAGAATGAGGACGGAAGCTTTTCCGCGGTGAGCGACGACTCGGAGATCCAGGGGGAAGTGCGCCTCTTTTGCGGCGAATGCCATAAGGAACTGAAGGAATACCACAGCCATTTCATCGATATGCTGTTTTGAAAACCCACCGCCTAATTTTTTCGCCCCATATCGCCACTTCTTCTAAATTGCAGTGGCAAGATATAGCCCGTCAGTAAAAACGAAGCGCCAAGTCGGCGCCCACCCTCCCCCTTATATATTTCGTTTAATCAGTTTTGCGAATTATCCATGACCAAGTTTCACATAGCAGCAAGGGATGTAAAAAATAAATTCCATGTTCTCAACTTTGATAAGCTATGCTATAGGAAGCAAATTAATAACCCTCAATTCGGAGGGCACTATGTCCAACCCCACTATCCGGGCGACCCATACCCGCACCAACATTGGCAAGAAAACAGAAAATGACCTAAAAAAGTCCCACAAATTATCTCCGGGTTTTTTTTATTTAGCCGGTGGCGTCTCAGAATGCCGCATAATCTTGCTTAGCACACACTTTAATACATAAATCTTAAGGGGGAATATATGGAATCAAATCGTATGATCAAAATATTAAGAATGTTTGTATTCGTATTGATGCTTATAACTTTTGGGGCAACTTTTGCTATTGCGGGAAAGAATGATGCGGCGAAACCAGAAAACCTGGGGACAGACTATCTTTTTTGTTGGTGACATTTTAGGAATAAAAAAGGATAAAATCGTTTTAGAGCTTAAAGCTATTACTACAGACAATAAAGGCAATTGTTATATTAAGGAAGATATTAAAAAGATAGAAACTTTTTTAATAAATAATGATACAATTGTATATGTCAATGAAGACAAGGAAGGGTCTGTTAATAATTTAAAGATTGGTGATAGAGTTTTGCTTAGAGCAGATTCGCAAAGTCTTATAAGACAGCTTTGGAAAGCTACTGCTGTTGTAGACGGTAGCCCCTATTTCGGTAAAATAGAAATTAAATAAAAAACAAGGAGCTAATGGAAATAATTGCTTGAATTAATATTTATAGCCATAGAATATGGCTAATAATTATCGATACTGGAGGAAATATAATGAATAAGTTGTTTTTACGATTATTCTTTTTGCTTGTAGCGATTCTGTCCTTAACATTGGCGATTTATGTAAACGCTCAGCAACAATCGCCGCGGCAATCAATGAAAAAAAATAAAACAAAGACAAATCAAAGTGACTCAAGACTTAATGATCCATCATGGGACAATGGATTTGCGCCAAAAGGCTGTTGCTGGGAGTGCATTGCACCTAAAGGTTGCACCATGGAAGGAAATCCTGGGGTCTTTACAAAAGGCACAAAGGTGACAGTAGCAGGTCCGGGGACTCTCCTAAAAGAAAATGGCTGGGTCCGCCGCTGTGACTAAGAGGTTTATATGAATTAGTCGAGATTTAATCTGACATTTCTGTCCGGTTAAACTCGGATTGAGTTTTGGAACGGGAAGTGGGGAGCGGCTCAAGCCCTCCCCCAAGGCTAGGGCCTTTTTTGCTTTTAACTCAAGGGGCCAATGCTGCCCCATAATCTCGGATTAAAGTGGAAACAAAACATTCCAGTCAACCAACTAAAAGGGAAAAGTCATGAAATTCTTTATTTCAAGTTTATTACTTATCCTATGGACAACTGCCATATTACCAAAAGCAAATGGTGAACAGGAATCAAGGGAATTATTGAGGAGGAGATCAACAAGTAATCAGACTATAACTAATTCCAAAGTAAAGACTGTACAAAATGATACCTTACCTGCCAGCCTGTTTCTTATTAATAGAATGTCAAATATTAAATCATATTGTAATCCATTACAGAAAGAGCCGAATAAAATATCTAGTCATCAGGTTGAAGGAACTGTTTTGAAATATAATAAAATAAAGTTGCATAGGCTTGATGGCGATACTGATGTAGATGTAATGATACTTAAAGAATATCCTAAAGAAAACTTTATAATTGACAAAAAATATATATCTAAACCTCTCATTTATTCATTAATTGGCAAAAAAGTTAGAGTTAAATATGATGATAAATCAATTGGTGTGCGAACTTTACTTGTAAAAGAGAGTCAGGTGCAATTTAAAGATGAAAGGACGATATCTGATAAGAGAATTACCGAAATTGAACTTATGAACCCTACCGAAAAGGACGTAAAAGCAGTTTTGTATAACAAAGATGGTATACCATTGTATTGTGTTATAAAGACTTTTGTGTGCTCCCGCCAATTGTTGGCAGGGAATACGAGAGTATTTATTGCCAGGTCTTTGGATGGTTTGGTAACGATAACAGCTAGTGGTATTTATTCCGGTACTCCCGTGGTTGATGAATTGGATTTTAAGCGAATAATCAATCAAATTGATGGGCATGATATTGTCACGCTTACAACCCAGGATGCAATAGCACGTAGAATGAGTGACGCTATAAAGGTGGCTCAATCCCCAGACTGGAAAAGGTGTGAGAGGCTGCTTAATGAAGTTTTCGGGAAACATGGCTCTTGGAAATCATGGAGAGAAGTTGATAAAGAGTATTCTGCAAAAATCCAGAGTCATAATAAATAATAATTATGTTTTCCGGAGATGGATAGAGAAGGAAAAAATATTTGGCCACAAGAAGGGCCATGCCTATTATGGAAACAGATAAATCTTTTGTTTCCTTTTAACGGCTCACTGCTATTTATCGACAATTTCACGAGCCTATAAAACATTCTGATATGTCTTACGAGGTTGGGATGGTTGATGGTAAATCGGGGAAAGCTGCAATACGCGCGGGGGGGGGGCGAATCAAACTCTGGGAAGTTTTCCCTGGGGAATTTTTCAACTCTTCTTCAAGGTCTGCTTTTCCTCCTGGCTGCGGGCATATAGAGCCATATATTCCTGCTGCACGTTTTTGGCTTCGTTTTCGGCCTCCTCCAGCCGGCTCTCCAATTCCTTGATCATCTTGGTCTTTTCCTGATATTCCTTGGAAGGCTGCCCCAGCCTGGCTTCCAACTCCTCCTTGGCGCCCTTCAGTTTCTCAATGTGTTCCCGCATTCCTTCCAAGTCCTTAAGGAGCTTGGCCTTCTCCTTCTGCAACGTTTCCACATGGGCCTTAAGGAGGAGGTTCTGCTGTTCCGGAGACATGTCGTCGGTTATGGTTTTTTGAGAAGGCTTGAGAATCAGGAAGCCAAGGGCCTTGGGCCTAAAGGTGTAGGCCACCGTCACCAGGGTGATGGCGCCGGCCGCCAGCCCCAGGACCGCGAACCAGAGCCACTTGCGGCTGCGGGAGGCAGGAACCGCTGTGGCCGCGGAAGGAGCCTTGTCTGCGCTTTTAGGCACTATCTTCGGGTCTGAAGCTGCGGCTTTCGTTTGCTCTTCCGAGGCCGCAGCCGCCTTTTTCGGCCCCATTTCCGGGGCCGGGTCCGCTTTCTTCGGACCCTTGGCCGCAGCCCCGGCAGCCAGGTTGACGTTAACCGGCGGGGGCTGGAGAACCAGAGGCCGTCCGGATGCCGTGGCTCCGGTCAGATGCGCGTTCAACTGGTAGGAACCGGAAAGCTCGGGCGGAAAAGAAAAGCGGAAGCCGCGGCCCGGCAGGGGCTGCCCGAACGTGCCGGCGACCCCGCCGTCGGGATTGATGATGCTGAAGCAGCCCACCATCTGGGCGACCTCCCGGCCCGGGGACAGCAGATACTCCACCTGCCCGGGCCCGTCACCGGAAATCTCCTTCACCTTATACCAGGGGATGGAGACCTTGATGGAAAAATTCCTCTCCCGCTGGAAGGTCTTGCCCTGGGCCCGGATCTTAAGATGCCACAGGCCGGGGGCGCTAAACGGAGGAAACTTCGCCACTCTTGCGTCGGCAGGCCAAAGCTCCCTCTGTTCCAGAGGCGGGGGCCCCAGGGGCACTTGCAGGGGTTTTCCTCCCTCCATCTGCAGTTCTGCGATAAAGAGGGTGGGGCTGAGAACCTCCGCGGCGGTCACCGGTTTCTCTTTATCCTTGAGCAGCGCGCCGGCCAGCAAGGCCTCATCGGTGCCTGCCTCCTCTGGCACATGAGGGCAATCCAGCTTCAGGTCGGTCATCAGGATGATCTTGCCTTCGCCGGCTTTGTGGCCGGATACGGTCCAGTTGCCCGGCTCGGGCTTCGGGATGGTCACCATGTCGAAAGTGGGCGCTGAAAACCAGCGCACCCCGGCAGTCTTGGCCCTGGGATTAATCTTCTCTCCTTTGGGGCTGACCAGAGTCACCGGCCTGCCCTGGGTGGAGCGGGTGACCACCACAATCGCCTCCTGGACCTGGGAATCGATAAGGAAGCCATTGCCCACCAGGGGAGCAGTTTGCGGCCCTTTCAGGTCTTCATAAAACCTGGTGAAGGCCTGATGAATATCCTTGGCCGCCGGGATCAACAGAAACTGTCCCCCGGTTTGCTCGGCCAGTTTCTTTAAAAAGTCCTGATCGCTGGCTTCGGTAAAAGCCACGGCATAGATGGGGATGCTTGCTTTCTGGTAGGCCGGAATAATTTCCTGGTGCACGCGCTCTACAAATGCCTTAGAGTTACCTTTAAGGGGATCGATGTCCATCTGCCCGTCGGAGATGAGCAGGAGGGCGCGCTTCGCTGGCCGGCCCGGCTCATGATGTGCCAAACATTTAAAACCTGTGACCAGGGCCTGATGAAGATCGGTAAACAGGCCCCGGGGTTGGAGGCGGGTTAATTCCTTGAAGCCTTGGCGCCGCTGCTCGGGGCTGAGGAAGCCGCAATCCAGGCGGGTTTGAGTTACGTCTTCGAAAGTCAGAATTCCCAGACTATCCTTCGCGTCCAGGAGTTCCACCATGATCTGGGCGGATTTGGGCAGCAGGCCCAGGGGATCGGTGACCTTCATGCTGCCGGAGACGTCCAGGGCCATGACGACCTGGACTTCCCTGGCTTCTGCCAAAGGTGCGCCCAGGGTTGCCGCCAGGACCCAGACTATGAGGAGAACCGCTATTCTTGACGTAAACCGGACCATTCTTGCCACCGTCCCTACCGGGGCAGGCCCCGGCTGGGGAGTCTCCCCTTGGTTAGCCGGGAGTCCGACCCCGCCCGGGGCTTTTTTCAAAAGCTTCCATAATTGAGTATCGAACAAAAAGGAAAAATTCTTAAAGCATAAGTGCAAAAATTTTCACATATTTTTCAGAAAAAAGGGGAATGGGGGGCCTTGGCTTGCCAGGCGCTTTTCCCATAAGGCCTTAACATATCTAACTCTATGAATTAACTTATTAATAATTATAGTTTATTAAACGCCTCTTTTACGAAAAACGCCAAACGGAAAACGGTCTTTAAATGCCGGAACTGCCGGAAGTGGAAGTCATCCTCCGGGGCTTGGCCCCCAGCTTGCTGGGCCGCCGCATACTCAGGCTGGTGATCGGGGAAAAACGCCTGCGCCGGGAATCCCCACCGGAGGAACTGCAAGAGTGGCTGCCGGGCCGGGCCATCTTCGGTCTGGAGCGCCGGGGCAAATATCTGCTGTTCCGCCTGGAAGGCGGGGTGACCCTGCTTTTGCACCTGGGCATGACCGGGAGGCTGCTGCTGGGTTCCGGGCCCTCGCCTCCCCTGCCCCACGTGCATCTGGTTTTGGAAATGGAGGGCGGTTTGGCTCTGGCCTTCCAGGACGTGCGCCGCTTCGGCCAGGCCCTGGTCTTTCCGCCGGGGGTGGAGCCGGCCCCGTTGTCCCAGGTGGGCCGGGAACCCTTCTCCCGGGAGGTCACCCCTGAATGGCTGGCTGAAGCGGCCCGGGGGCGCTCCCGCACCTTAAAAAACTTTCTGATGGACGGCCGCGTCCTGGCCGGCATCGGCAATATCTACGCCTGCGAGATCCTCTTCGCCGCCCGGCTGCATCCCGCCGCGCCTGCGGGCCGCCTCTCTCTCGGCGATTGGACCCGGGTCCTCAAAGAAACCCGGCGCATCCTGAACGCGGCCATCGCCAAGGGGGGCACCACGGTGTCCGATTATCTGAACAGCCGGGGGGAAACGGGCCTGTTCCAGTTGGAGCTGCTGGTTTACGGACGGGAAGGGGAGCCCTGCCGGCGCTGCGGCCAGGCCGTCGTCCGGGTCTCCCAGGGAGGGCGCAGCACTTTTTTCTGCCCCAAGTGCCAGAAAGAAAGATAGGACTCACGCAAAGACGCCAAGGCGCAAAGCAAGACGCAAAATATAACATCTATCCTCGTTCCCAAGCTCTGCCTTGGACACCTCTAATCAAAAGAAGACTTTTGGCCGTTGAACTGATAAATATGATCAATCAAGGTTGGAACTGCATGTGAAACGATTTTTCATTACCATTACTCTGCCGGCCGCGCTCCTCCTCCTCGGCGGCCACGCCCTGCCCCAGGCCCATCCTCCCGTCACCCGGGCGGAAATGCGCGTGGGGCGGATGCAGCGAGCCACCCAAAACGTCCCCGAAGCCAGCGAATACCGGCTGGGCCGGGCCGTGGCCGCCCGCATCCTCACCACCTATCAGTTGGCCCAAGACCCCAAACTGCAACTTTACATCAACGAGGTGGGCCAGGCCGTAGCCCGGAAGTCCTCCCGGCCTGACACCTTCCGGGGTTATCACTTCGCGGTCCTGGAGAGCCTGGAGCCCAACGCCTTCGCCTGTCCCGGGGGGATCATCCTCATCACCAGGGGCATGCTCAAGCTCTGCGGCAATGAAGACGAGGTGGCCGCAGCCCTGGCTCACGAAGTGGCCCACGTGGCCCACCGGGATGGCCTCAACTCTGTGGTTTCCTCCCGTTGGGCGACAGTGGTGGCCGAGCGCCGTATTTCTGCGGCCAAAGAGCGGGGGGGCAGGGCTGCGGAAATGGCCGCCCTTTACGAGGGCTCCATTAACGACGTGTTCAAGACCATGGTCACCAACGGCTACAGCCGCACCGCGGAATGGGCCGCGGACCAGGAGGCCCTGCGCACCCTCAGCCGGGCCGGGTATAACCCCCAAGCCCTGGCCTCGCTGCTTGCCAAAATGGTGGCCCAGGAAAAACGGGGAGTGGGCATCTACCGCACCCATCCCCCCACCGCCCTGCGCCTGGCCAGAGTGAACGCCCAGGTTAAGGACTTGAAACCAGAGAAAATACCGGAGGCGAGGGAGCGGCGGTTCAAGGAGCAGAAGATTTAATCATGGTCAAAATCATCCTCATTCAGGCTCTGCCCGTCTCCCAACTGGACAGCCCGGAAAACCTGGACCGGGCCCTGAAACTGCTGGAACGCTGCCGGCATCTCGAAGCCGATCTCATCTGTTTCCCGGAATATTTTCCTTTCTCCGGAGACGATGCGCTGGCCCGGGCCGCCCGGGAACTGAAAGCCTACCTGGTGGCGGGATTGGTGGAAGAGAGCGCAGGCCGCCGCTATAACACCGCCACCCTTTTCAACCGGGACGGCAACCTGGTGGGACGCCAACGCAAATGCACCCTTGGCAACCTGGAGCGCAAAGGCTTCGGCGTCACCCCGGGGGCCGGCTATCAGGTGTTTGACACCGATTTCGGCCGCCTGGGAATGGCGGTGTGCATCGACTTCTGGGGCCAGCCCGAGGCCGCGCGGCAGCTCACCGACCAGGGAGCGGACCTGGTCATCAACCCCAGCATCTTCCCCATCCTCCGGGGGCATTGGCCCCGGGGGGCCCTGGTCCGGGCCTTCGACAACTACCTGCCGGTGGCGGGGGTGAATACCTCTTCCTTTACCGCCGAAATCGCCGGCCGCCACTACCCCATGCACGGCGGCGGGTCCTTTGCCATCCAACCTCCCGGGCCTGATGACGGCGGGGAACTCTCCCGCCTGGTGCGCAACTGGGACGACCTCCGGGAGTGGATGATCCTCCAGGCCGGGGAAGAGGAAGAAATCCTCACCCTCCAAC
>QZIZ01000117.1 GCA_003599195.1 Deltaproteobacteria bacterium
TGGCTGCTGCCAAAAGTACTATGATCAGTGCAAAATGTACATGGAGCAGGCCAAAGCTTCTGCAGATCGGGCTGCCGCGTCGGTTGTAAAGGCGGAAGCGGCTGCACAGGATGCCAAAGTCCCCGTCCCGCGGGCCTCCGCCGCTGCCAACAAGGCTGAAGCGGCTGCCGCCCGGGCGGAAGACGCAGCAGAAAAAGTCTGTGCTAAAGTGAAATATGGCAAGAAGGGCAAAAAAGCCAAAAAGGCCAAAAAAGCCAAAAAGGCCAAAAAAGGCGAACATCCCAAGTAATTCATCTTAAGTTATTGGGGTTTTCGCACCGGTTTAAGAGAGGGTGTGGTACGAGTTTCAGCTCGCCACACCTTCTGTCTTTTTAAGGCAGTTTCAAGTTCTTGGTTCAAAGTTAATAGTTTCCTCTATGGAGGCTCCGTCTCATCGGCAAAGGAAAGGGGCACATTTTGCTGTGCCCCTATCTGTTGGCCCTTCTCCTGGGATTTTCATGGAGAAGAAGCTTATGGCAAAGGCCATCAAAGAAATACCATGAAGCGATGGGGCGCCGTCTCTGGCCGCCAGAGAGGTTGGCGGACAGGGATGTCCGCCCCCTCATCCTCCCAAATCCGCCAAAGCCTTCCGCGCAAAATCCAGAGAAGAATCCAATTCCAGGGCCTGTCTGAGGACGAACGCGGCTTCCTGGCCATGCCCCAGGCGGGAGAGGTTGATGCCTAAGTTGGCGTAGTCGATGGCGGAGCCGTGGTCGATCTCGATGGCATTTTCGAAACAGGCCACGGCCTGCTGGTACTGCTCCAGCTTAAAATAGCAAAATCCCAGAAGGTGATGGGCTTCATGGAGTAGCGGATCAAGCGCCAGCGCGGTTTTGAACGCGGCCACCGCCGCGGGGTATTCCTCCAAATCCTTATGGCAGGAGCCGAGGTGGACGTAAATACTGGGAACCTCGTGGGCCGGGGGCTTAAGCTTCAGGGACTTCTGGAAGTGTTCCAAGGCCGCGGCCGGTTGTCCCTGGTTTTCCAGGGTCAGCCCCAGGAAGAAATTCACCTCGAAGCGCTCCGGAAACGCGGCGTTAAGATTTTCCAAAGCTTCCAGGGCTTCCCGAGGCTGGGCATAGAGGGAGGCCGTCTTGGCCAGGTGGAAGATGACGTTGGTATTGCGGGTCCGGTCCAGGAAATGGGTGCCGGGAATAAGCACGTAAACCGCGGGGATGCCGATTTCGGGATGGGTCACATCCACCACAAAAACGTCCAGGTCCAGGCGTTTCAAAGCCGCCAGGCAGCCCTCAATTTCCTCCTTCAGGTTGGGGCGGGCCAGATTGGGCAGGCTCGACAGGGGCTGCATGGGGCCGGGGGCCATCAGGTAGGCCGCATCTTCCAGGGTTTCATATTTGGGCAAAGTGGGCCGGTAACTGGTGCGGCGGTGGAAATCTCCGGCCAGTTGGGCCACTTCCGTCAACGCCCGGATCAGGGATTTTTCCGGGTCTGTGGTGGTGCCCGCGGCAAAGACGATTTCGGACTCCTCCGGGAAGGTGGAGGGGTCGTAGGCCAGGGCGGCGACTGTGGGGATGCCGGTATCCATGGAAAAATCCCGGAGATAAACTTCGATGCCGTTTTTCTTGAATTTCTCCAGCAGCTCCCGGGCCGCAGGGTCTTGCACCGAGTCCGGATCGATGAAGGGAGTGTTCAGGCGCTCATGGCTGATAACCGAACCCACGTGGCGCTCCACCACTTCGCACAGGGCCTGGAGAATGGCCTCCTCCAGGCAGTTGCCGGCAGCCGGGCCGTTGTATTCCTCGATAAGATAGAACCAGTGAAAAGGCAGATAGACCGCCTGGCCGGTGGTCAGATTGGTGGCCGGGGCAAAGAACAGGGGCCAATCCTGGTAGATCTGGCCCGCTGCGGCCACATCCATGGACTTATCGAAGAGGGAGGCCGCGAGATAAGAAAAATCCAGCGCCGGGCCGGGAAGCTCCCGGGGACGGGCATAATGCAACGGGCCTTCTTCCACAAAAGAAAAAAAGCTGAAGCGCTCCACCAGCTCCATCAGGGCGCTGGCTTCGGACTGCACCGGGGTGGCGCCTTTGCCCATCTGCTTCTGGGTGGGCACCACCCGCCGGGCATCCACTCCCAGAAGACTGATGTACACGGGAATATCCAGGCGGCCGGAGTCGATGCGCAGGGTTTCCTTGAGAATCTCCAGGTCCAGGCGGGACAGGCGCTCCCGCACCCGGGCAATGGTTTCCTCCGGGGTGAGAATCTTATCTTGATCGTAAGTATAGTGTTTAAAGGCGTCGGTGAGGGTAAGGGGTGAAAACATGAAGTCTTTTCTCCTGAATTCGGACTTTTCTCGGATGAAAACTCTATCATAATTCTAGGGTTAGGGGAATTATCAGGCATATTTTCTGTCTAGGTGTTTATTTGTATAAAGAAAATGGCGAGGGCTGAAAGTTCCTCCAGAAATTGGGGAATAATCGATGGGAGGCTTATGAGATTAGCCGTCGCATTCAAACATCGGAGGCATCTGAAACAACCGGACCCACCCAAATTTTATATTTGCTTCTTGGCTTTGGGCCTTGGCGTCTTGGCGTGAGGTCTATCTCTTTGAACTGCGGTCTGAAGGGCACAAGCTCGAAAGCCTGTGCTACCGCTCCATTTCCCCGCGCCCCAGGTAAGCCTTGATCACCGCCGGGTCGTGGCGGATTTCCCGGGGCGGGCCCGCGGCCAGGGTCAGGCCGTGGTCCAGTACGGCGATATGCTCGCATAGACCCATGACCAGCCGCAGATTATGTTCGATGACCAGGATGGTGAGGCGGTGCTCCCGGTGGATATCCCGGAGGAAGTCCATCAATTCCCGGGTTTCGTGGGGATTGAGGCCGGCCGCGGGTTCGTCCAGCAGCAGCAGGCGAGGCCCGGTGGCCAGGGCCCGGGCGATTTCCAAGCGGCGCTGGTGGCCGTAGGGAAGCTGCCCGGCTTTGTCCCCCGCCGCGTCCGCCAGACCCACTTCTTCCAGAAGCGCCCGGCCCCGGGTGGAATAGTCCCGCTCTTCCCGGAGGTAGCCGGGGAAGCGCAGGGCCGCCTGCCACCAGGAGGCCCGGCGGCGGCAGTGGAAGCCCACCAGGACGTTGTCCAGAACGCTTAAGTCCTCAAAAAGGCGGATGTTTTGAAAGGTGCGGGCTATCCCTAAGCGGGTGATCCGCTCCGGCGCCCACCCGGTGATCTCCCGGCCGTTAAAAAAGATCTTACCCACGGTGGGGGCCACAAACCCGCTCAAGAGGTTGAAGACGGTGGTTTTACCCGCGCCGTTGGGGCCGATGAGGCCGTAGAGGGCCTCTTCAGGCACCTGGAGATGGAACTCGTCCAGGGCCAGGAGGCCGCCGAAGCTTTTGCCTAAGTTCCGGGTTTCCAGCAGCATGGTCTTAAGAAAACCGCCTCAACAGGCGTCTGACACCGGCCCAGGTAAACTCCCGGCCTCCCAACAGGCCCCGGCGGAAATAAAGAATCACCAATAACAGCAGGAACGAGAAAATTACCATGCGCATGCCGGGGATGGCCGGGATGTGCAGGCCGAAAAGAACCTGGGGCTCCTCCACCACCCGCAGCCATTCCCCGCCCAGGGTAAAGACCACCGCGGCCAGGACTGCGCCGGTGATGGACCCCAGCCCCCCCACCACGATGATGATCAGCAGGTTGAAGGTGAGAAGAAAAGTGAAGAGCGACGGGCTGATGGTGGTGATCAGGTGGGCCAGGAGGCCGCCTCCTATGCCGAAGAAAAAAGAACTCAGGATATACGCCAGCAGCAGGTGGCGGAAAGAATCCACCCCCATGGCCTTAGCTGCGGTCTCATCGTCCCGGATGGCCTTCAGGGTCCGGCCGTAATCTGAGGTCACCAGGGCGGCCATGAAGGCCACGGTGGCCGCGGCCGCGCCCCAGGACCACCAGAGAGTGGTATAGGGCTGGAGGCCCTTTAACCCCAGGGGGCCGTTGGTCAGGCCCTGGAGGTTGTTGGCCAACACCCGCACCACTTCCCCGAACCCCAGGGTGACGATGGCCAGATAATCGCCTCGCACCCTGAAGACCGGAAAGCCGGTGAGAAACCCGAAAAGAGCGGCCACCAGGCCCCCGGCCAGCAAAGCCAGAGGGAATGGCAGGGATAGCTGGCTCAAGGGCCAAATTAGGGGGGTGATGAGAAAATTGGCCGCCTTCTCCGCCGGGGCCATGGTCAAAAGCGCTGAGGTATAGGCGCCTAAGGCGATGAAGGCGTTGGGGCCCAGATGGAACTGGCCGCAAACGCCGTTGATCAGATTATAACTCACCGCCAGGATGATGAACACCGCCACGTTGTTCAGCAGGCGCACCTGGTACTCGTCCGCCCAGCGGCCGGCCGCGGCCAGCAGAAGGATTATCAGGGTCAGGAAGGCGATATTGGGTAGAACTTTGCGAATGATACTAACTCCTTTGTGCCAGTGATCAGTAATCAGTAATCAGTGATCAGTTTTTTACTGATTACTGATTACTGATCACTGATTACTGATTACTACCCCAACCCCCTGCCTCTAAAGCTTCTCCTCCCCCAGCCGCTCCCCCAACAACCCGGTGGGGCGGGCCAGGAGGAGGATGATCAGCAAACCGAAGGCCAGGGCGTCCCGGTAACCGCTCCAGGCCGGGAAGAAGGCGACCAGGAGGATTTCGAGCAGCCCCAGGAGGAGTCCGCCGGCCACCGCGCCGGTGAGGTTGCCGATCCCTCCCAGGACCGCGGCGATGAAGGCCTTGAGTCCGGGGAGAATCCCCATAAAAGGGTTGACCTGGGGGTATTTCATGGCCCAGAGCAGTCCCCCGGCCCCGGCCAGAAGCGAGCCGGTAAGAAAGGTAAAGGCAATGACCCGGTTGACGTTGATCCCCAGGAGCAGAGGAATTTCCAGGCTCCAGGAGACGGCCCGCATGGCCCGGCCGATACGCGTGCGATAGACGATGCCGAACAAGATCACCAGCAGCGCGGCGGTGATCAGGGGAATGATCAGGCTGAGGCGGGGGATGAAGAGCCCGCCCCAGGAAAAGGCCCCGGCAAAAAGGGCCGGAACCGGAAAAGGCTTGGGCCGGCCTCCGGCAACCACCAGGGCCAGGTTCTCCAGGAGAAAGGACGCGGCAATGGCGGAGATGAGCAGAGAGATGCGAGGCGCCCGGCGCAGGGGCCGGTATGCGCCCCGCTCCAGCAGCACCCCCAGCAGGCCGGTGAGGCCCACGGCCAACCCGAAGGCCAACGGCCAGGGCCAGCTGAACAACCCCAGGCCCATGACGCCGATATAGGCCGCAACCATCAGCAGATCCCCGTGGGCGAAGTTGATGAGCCGGAGGATGCCGTAGACCATGGTGTAGCCGATGGCGAGCAAGGCATAGAGGCTGCCCAGGGAGAGGCCGTTGATGAGTTGTTGGAGTAAGGTTCCTAATTCCATTAAATTTGACGTGATATGGAGAGGCCATGGTCTGCCAGCGGTAAGCAGTGAGCTGTGAGCAGTATCAGAAGAAAGCCCTGATGCATATTCCCTTTTACTGCTCACTGCTTACCGCTCACTGCTCACTCCGTGGTCCTGCCTCCATATCTAAATAGTTTTATTTCTATACCCATCCTTCGTGATTGTCGCATAGTAATACGGCGGCCCCACCTCTTCCTTGAGTTCTGCCTGCTTTTCCAGAAATTCCTTACTCATTTCCAGGAGCTCATCTATTGTCAAGCTTGCGGCCAGGCCTTTGAAAAGCCGCATTTCCATGCCTAAATTCCGGGGCATGACCACCAGGTTGCCCACCGGGATCAGGCGCAGGGGCAGTTCGTTTTCTTCGCTGCCCAGGAGGAAAAGCTGGTAGCCCGGGGGCGGCTTGTCCGGGTCATAACCAGCCAGGATAAAATAGAGGCGGCGGAAGCCTTCGGGTTCCGGACCATATTGTTCCAGGTGGCGGGCATAGCCCTGGGACAGGAAATCCAGGGCGAAATGGGCAATTTCCTCCGGGGCCAAAGGGCTGGGGTGCCTTTGCAGCATGCGCACCAACCCCTGGGACAGGGGCACGCTCACCCCGGCGCCGCCGCTGAGGACGGCGCAACGGGGGCCCAGGGGAAAGAGCTTGGGGACATTGAAGGCCTCGGCATGGCCGGCGGCGTCAAACCGGGTGGCCCGGCTGTCCGTGGCCAGAAAGAGGCCGTTGGCGTTGAAGCCTGCGAGGGCTTGGGTCACGGGGTTTCCTTTTGAGGAGCAGTAATCAGTAATCAGTAATCAGTGATCAGTGATCAGTGAGAAAATGCGCTCGACCGGAACGGTTTTTTACTGATAACTGATAACTGATCACTGATTACTATTCATTTTCCCGCCAAGGGCGGCGCCTCAGGGTTATAAAACAGCCGCATCCTGGCCGGGGGCAGCGAAAATTCCTGGAGGTTTTGCAGCTTCAAGGGCACCAGGTCCGGTGTCAAATCCTGCCAGGCCCGTTTGGGTTTCCCTAATAATTTCGGCAGATTCGGGATCACCGCGCGTTGCTCCTCCCGGGTGGAATTGATCACCGCCAGCACCCGGCCCCGGCCCTTCTCCCGGGATTTGAGGAGGAGGACCACCGGCTCGCCCCGGGGGTTGGCCCGGGTCATGGGACCTTCCTCCAGGAGCACGGGGCAGCCTTTCTTCATGCGGTTCACTCCCTTGATATAGCTGCTCAGATCATAAGTCGGCGTCTCCCAGTCCCCGGGCCGGGTGCGCACCACGTGGAGGTGGTTTTGAAACCCGAACTCGTAGCCCATGGGGATCATCAGGCCGGTGGAGAAAAACGCGGCAAAGAGGTAACGCTGCCGGGCCACCTCCACCGCGCCCTTAGTCTCCGCGGCCAGGCGGTCGGTGTCGTGGGTCTCGGGAAAGCTGATGGAAGGCGCCAGGCGGCGGAACATGTTGTACTGCTCCAGGCACCAGTCGGCCTGGAAATCCCACCACTTGGAGCTGTTGTAGAGAAAATCGAACCCGGAGGAGGAGAGTTGGCCGCATTCCTCCAGGCGGCAGCCCAGGGTTTCGGCGAAGAATTCCGCCCGGGGTTCCAGGCCCCGGGCTTCCCCAATGAGACGAGACCAAAAATCTCCGGGGATCTTGTAGGCGGCATCGGCCCGGAAGCCGAGGACGCCGAGTCTCAAATAATGACTCAGGACCTGATCCCAATAATGGAGCAGCCCCTCCAGGTCCGGGGGCGGCCAGTATTCCAGTTCCGCCAGATCGCCCCAGATAGTCACCCTGGAGGCGTCCGCAGGGTCGATGGCCCCCGGATTTTTTATCTTCCCATCCGCATCCTTGGCGTACCACTCCGGGTGCTCCCTGGTCAGGGGGGAGTCAATGGCGGTGTGGTTGATCACCAGGTCCATCATCACCTTCAGGCCGCGGCGTTCTGCTTCTTTGATGAGATGCGCCAGGGCCTTTTGCGGGTCCTCCCCGGTTTCCGGATAAAGGAGGGGATTGATGCCGAAATAGTCCTTGACCGCGTACAGGCTCCCGGAAAGACCCGGCGTATGGATGGGATTGAGATAGACCCAGGTAAAACCCAGGGCGGCGATGCGCTCCAGATGTTTTTCCCAACGGGGGATAGGCCCCGCCAGGGTGGGGAATAGGTTGTAGATCAGCGTGGGTTCGGGCATTAGACACCTCTATTTCAGTTCCGGGCTCAAGGTTCAAGGTTAAAGTTAAGTCGAGAAAGCCGGTAAAGATAGTAATCAGTGATCAGTCATCAGTAATCAGTATGACATCCAAGACTTTTTTTACTGACCACTGATCACTGATCACTGATCACTGATTACTGATCACTGTCCTCCCCTCGATATTTCCTTAACCGGGCGGCCAGAAGAACGGCCGCAGGGTTACTGCGCATTTCCTCCAGTGTGAAAGAAAATTTCCGCCGCCAGTTGGGGTACTGGGTGATGGTGCCGGGGAGGTTTTGCTGCTCCGGCACCCCGAAAATCTCCTCCAGGCGCACTTCCATCAGGGCCGCCCGGCTGCGGGCCAGATATTCCAGCACCCCGAAGCGTACCGCTTCCGGGCAGGCGCCCGCAGAAGGCTCCGCCATTTGTTGGCCCCCCGGGTCAACGTCAGGGGGTCCCGTTACCTCCAGCAGCCGTTCCCGGTCCCGGGCCCGGGCCGCAGTTTCTTCGGCCGCCAGATGGCCCTGGGGAAAGAGGCCCAGGGCGTTTTTCAGCTTGATGTCCTCCCCCTGCCAGTAACCGGCCAGGGTGGGCAGGTCATGGGTGGTGACCGCGGCCACGGCGTTTCGGGGATAATCTTCCGGGGCTTTAAAATGGCCCTCAGCGGTGCGCTCGAAGTAAAAAACCCGGTAGGACAAAACTCTCCGGCGGGCCAGTTCCCGGCGGACCCGGGGGGGAACGGTGCCCAGGTCTTCGCCGATGATCAGGGTGCGGCGGCGCTGGCTCTCCAGGGCCAGAATCCCCAGCAATTCCCGGGCCTGGTAATGAACGTAAGCGCCTTGGGCGGCGCTCCGGCCCCGGGGTATCCAGAAGAGGCGGAAAAGGCCCATGACGTGATCCAACCGCAGCATGCCGTCAGGCGGCAGGTTGGCCCTGAGGGTGTCGATGAACAACCGGTAGCCGTCCCGGCGCAGGCGCTCGGGAATCAACGGCGGCAGCCCCCAGTTCTGGCCTGCGGGGTTGAAGGCGTCCGGGGGTGCGCCCATGTCCGCCCCGTTGGCGAACAGACCGGGGTGGGCCCAGGTTTCCGCACCGCCCGCGGCCGCGCCCAGGGCCAGGTCCTGGTACAGGGTGAAAGGCAGGCCCCCGGCCCGGGCTTGGGTTTGCGCGGCCTCCAATTGCCCGGCCGTGAGCCATTGCCAATATTGATGGCCGTAAATCGTTTGCCCGTGTTGGCGGCTGAACGCCTTCACCGCCTCAGCCTCCGGATCTTGATATTCCCGGGGCCAGGCCTGCCAGTCGCCGGACCCTAAATAATCCGCCAGGGCATTATATTGCCCGAACCGATAAAGAGGCAATCCCCCGGCCGCCACAAACCGGGCGAATTCCCGGCCCCGGCCGGTGAGAGGATGCTCGGGGAGACCGTGCAGCTCCAGAAATGTTTGATACAACAACTCTAAGACTTGCCTTTTCAGGCGGTAGACCCCGTCATAATCCACCAGGGCCGCATGGCGGACGCGGTCCAGAAGGTCCCGGGTCTCCGCCGCGGCCCACAGGTCCTGCACTGCCCGGCATTCCTTAAATTCCGGCGCGGCCTCCAGGTCCAGATACAAAAAATCCCGGAAAACCCGGGTGCTGGGGGAATAAGGGCTGGGGTCGATTTTATCCCCGGGACGGCGGGCATGAAGGGGATTGACCCCCACAAACGCGGCCCCCAGTTCCCCGGCCCAGCCGATGGCCTCCCCAAGATCGGTAAAATCCCCCATCCCCCAGTTGCGGCCGCTCTTCAAGGCATAGAGCGGCAGGTTCAGCCCCCAGAGCTTCTGGCCCCGGCCCAAAGCAGGGGGCAGATAAGCCTGGCCGGGGGCCGCGATCAGCCGCGTTTCTCCCCGTTCCCCCCGCCTTGCGCCCTCCGCCTCCACTTCCAGATTCAAATCATAATACCCGGGTTGCAGGTCCCCGGGGAGAGGCAGCTCCAGCCGGGAGCGGAAACCCGGCCCGAGCAGCGGGTCATCCACCGCCCGCCGGGCTAGGGGAGGAGAAGCGGGCAGAACGCTTTCCCAGGCGGATTCCCGGCCCTGTTCATCCCTGATGAGAGCCGACACCCGCATGGGAGGCAGGTCCTCGGCGGGGGTCCAGGGAGAGATGATGAGCCGGTTCGGCCCCGAGCCGGGAAAGGCCACGGATAAGCCGTCCACCAGCCCGGTCCAGGGCCGCAGCCGCCGCCGGGCGATTTCCCGGGATGCCTCCTCCGGGTCCTCCCAGGCCACTCCCATGGCCGTGAGCAGGGTCTGATAGGTCGCCACGGCGGTAGGCCGGCATACCCCGAAGTTGTCCACATATTCCGGGGCAATGCCGCACAAGCGGCCCAGGAGGGCTATTTTAGCGGTTTGATCCATAATCAGAAGGCGCTTGGGAGTTGCCAGCAATAAGTAATCAGTAATCAGTGATCAGTGGTTTTTACCGATTGCTGATCACTATTTCCTTCATCTTCCTCGTTTACCGTCGGCAAGGCGAGAATCTCCAAGGCTTCCGCCTCCGGCAGTTGCTCCACCGACCGGAGCCTCCGCTCGATGGCCCGGCTCCGCACCCCGGTCTTCTCAATGGTCTGCCCGGCCATATCGATATGGCGCTTGACCTTGTCCAGGACGTCGCCGAACTTGCCGAATTCGGTTTTGATCGCGGCCAGGACCCGCCACACCTCCGCGGCCCGCTGCTCTATGGCCAGGGTCTGGAAGCCCATGCGCAGGCTGCTTAAAATCGCGGCAATGGTAGTCGGGCCGGCCACCACCACCCGGTAGCGGTGCTGGAGGTCTTCCACAAAGGCCGGCTGCCGCAGCACCTCCGCATACAAGCCCTCCGTGGCCAGGAACATGATGGCGAAATCGGTGGTGCCGGGGGGGCTGATGTATTTATCATGGATGTCCCTGGCCGCGGCGCGCACGGTGCGCGCCAGGGCGTCCGCGGCCGCTTGGACTGCGGCGGGGTCGGCTTTTTCCGCGGCCTCCTGCAGGCGCAGGTAATCCTCTTGGGGAAACTTCGAGTCAATGGGCAGCCAGACGCAAGCCCCGGCGTCGTCCTTGGGACCCGGCAGGCGCACGGCATATTCCACACTTTCTGCGGAGTCGGGCTTCACCCGGACGTTTCTCTCGAACTGCTCCCTGGTGAGGATCTGCTCCAGGATCGCGCCGAGCTGCACCTCGGCCCAGGTGCCCCGGGCCTTGACGTTGACCAGAACCCTTTTCAGGTCTCCCACGCCTGTGGCCAGATGCTGCATCTCCCCGAGGCCCTGGTGTACCGCCTCCAACCTCTCACTCACCACTTTGAACGATTCACCGAGCCTCTTTTCCAGAGTATCGTGCAGTTTTTCGTCCACGGTTTTGCGCATCTCATCGAGCTTCTTCTCATTGCCTTCCTGCAGTTCCTTCACCCTGGAGTCGAAGGTGAGACGGACGCGGTCCAACGCCGCCTGGTTGGAATTGATAAGTTCGGTCAATTGTTTCGTCATCCCTTCCAATTGCGTCTGCTGGAGCTTGCCCAGGCCCTCCATGGTTTTGGCCAGCACTTCGTTGGCCGATTTGAGGCCGCCCGCCACTTCTTCACGCAGCTCCCGGCCAGCCGCGCGGGCCTCCTCCCGGCTCAATCGCAGCTCGTCGCGCACTTCCCGCCCAAAGCTTTCGGAGATTTTTTTCGCCCTGATCAATAAGACCACTACCAGGATCGCGGTCACGGCGGCAAGAGAGAGTATTATCCAGAGGATAACTTCATACATGGTTCGCTCCGAGCCACATAACCATAATTGCACAGGCTTGAAAGCCTGTGCTACCGCTCATAGGGGTATGCCATTTTATTCGGATCGACCAGCCGGTCGAATTCCTCCGCGGTCAGATATCCGAGCTGCAGCGCGGCTTCCTTGAGCGACAGCTTCCGGTCATGAGCCAGGTGGGCGATGCGGGCCGCTTTATCATAGCCGATTACCGGCGACAGGGCCGTAACCAGCATCAGGGAGCGGTGCAGGTAGGCGTCGAGCTGTTCCTGATCGGGCCTTAGGCCCTGCACCAGGAACGCGGTGAAGTTGCGGCAGCCGTCTCCCAGAATCTTGATGGACTGGAGCACGTTAAAGATCATGAGCGGCTTATAGACGTTCAGCTCCAGGTGCCCCCCGGCCCCGGCGAAGGCCACGGCCGCGTCGTAACCCATCACCTGCACGGTTAACATGGCCAGGGCTTCGCACTGGGTGGGGTTGATCTTGCCGGGCATGATGGTGGACCCCGGCTCGTTGGCGGGAATCTCCAGTTCGTGCAGCCCCGCCCGGGGACCGCTCCCCAGCAGCCGGATATCGTTGGCGATTTTGTGCAGGGAGACCGCCAACGTCTTCAGTGCCGCGGAGGCCATGACCAGGGCGTCATGCGCGCCCATGACCGCGAACTTGTTGGGAGCGGGGACGAAAGGCAGTCCGGTGAGTTCCGCCAGTCGCCGGACGGCCAGGTCTCCGAACCCCTTGGCGGCGTTCAGCCCCGTGCCCACCGCGGTGCCTCCCAGGGCCAGGCGGTAGAGGCCGGGCAGGATGGATTCGATTCTCTCCAGGTTATCGTCCAGCATGGCCGCGAAGCCGGAAAACTCCTGGCCCAGGGTCAGGGGCACCGCGTCCATCAGGTGGGTGCGGCCGATCTTTACCAGGTCTTTCCAGCTATTGGCCTTTTCGTCCAGGGCGGCCCGCAGGTTTCTCACCCGGGGCAGGAGGCGTTCATGGATAGCCTGGGCCGCGGCCAGGTGCATAGCCGTGGGAAAGGCGTCGTTACTGGATTGGCACAGATTGACGTGATCGTTGGGATGGATCGGGTCGTTACTCCCCAGGACTCCGCCCGCCAGCTCGATGGCCCGGTTGGCGATGACTTCGTTGACGTTCATGTTGGCCTGGGAGCCGCTCCCGGTCATCCAGACGTGCAAGGGAAAATTTTCATCCAACTTGCCCGCCAGGACCTCCTCCGCGGCCCGGATAATCAGCTCCGCTTTCTCCGCCGGCAGCCTCCCCAGTTCCCGGTTGGCCAAGGCCGCGGCCTTCTTGACCAGAGCCAGGGCCCGGATCACCTCCAGGGGCATCTGATCTTCGCCGATGGCAAAATGGATCAGTGCCCGCTCAGTTCCCGGGCCCCAATAACGGTGCGCCGGGACTTCGATTTCTCCCAGGCTGTCGCGTTCTTTTCTCGTGCTGCCCGGTTCAGGACCCATGGGGCTGTCTCCGTTTAAGGTTCGCCATTGGGTGATTCACCAGCCGAAATCCAATTCCCCTTCGGTAGTGTACCATCAATTGCATGAATTTTAAGGATATAAAAAGGGTGGCGTTCACCTGGAACGGCAGTTGGCCAAGCCACCCGCAAGCGGACGCTCCCCAAAGCCGTTTTAATGTCGAATCGGTCAGTGTACGCGGGAAGGAGGAGGGGGGACGAAGCGGACCGGGGAACCCCTCACCTCCCCGCCGGTCTCCCGTCACGCCCTTCCCTCCACCTTGCATCCGCACCGGCTCCCTGTTAAAATCCCTTTGTTGAGCTAAACCGGTTGCGTTTTCGGGCTCTCCGTTTACCGCTAAAATAATCTATTAAATTAAATAAGTTACAAATAATGATTGTTTCATTTGCAAGTAAAAATGGGGCAAAATAACGGTGAAGAAAATCCTGCGCCTGATTCTGGGGCTGGTTAAATGGGCGGTCATTACCCTGCTAGTCGTGGAAGTCTTGGCCTTCCTGATCCTTACCCTGGTAAATATCTTTATCTATGGTGGTATTTGGGAAGGAAGCAAGGTCAATTATGACGCCTATACCCTCTTTCGGGAAGGCCTCCGGCCCACCCGCAACAACCCCTCCAACCCGGCTGAATCTAAAAATCTTCGCACCATCTGGATGTTCGGCGGCTCCACCATGCGGTCGGGCTGCACCAACGACGATGCCAAGACCATCGCCAGTTTCCTGGCGGGGATTCTCAACCGGGGGGAAAAACCCCAGTCCTTCATGATCTATAATTTTGGGGAGAATTCCTTCAACTCCCTGTTGGAAACCAAATATCTGCAAAAGACTTTGATCGAGCGCCCCATCCGCCCCAACCTGATTACCTTCTACGATGGGTCCAACGAATGCGTCTATTTTTCCCAAACCCTTACCCCTTACGCCCATCACGGCTATCAAAAGGTTCAGGCCCTCATCGAAAGCCACCGCCGCAGTCTCCTGGGCCTGTTCAAACCCTTGGCGGCCGCGGTTTATGCCTCTTTTACCTGGGAAATCATCGGCAAGATGCAGCAAACGGTCATCCCCATAAGCGCCGATTCCCCGGAACTCCGGGATTTTGTGGATATGACCGAACAGAGGTACGATTACGTAAACCAGCAGGCGGGGTTTTACGGCGCCAAATTTTTGCTCTTCTGGCAGCCTATCCTGTGGGTGGAGACCTGCGAAGCGGCCCCCGCGGTGCGGAAGATCGAGAACGATTATGCGATTAATAAGGCCCGTTTTATGGCCGTGCGCGAAAATTTTCAGGTGGTCTACCTGGCCCTGGCCCAGCGCCTCCGGGACAAGCCTTATTTCGTTGATTTTCAAAATATTCTGTGTTCCCGGACCGAGCCGGCCTACAAGCACGACGGGGTACACCTGGAGGATTACGGCAGGATGATGGTGGCCAAGGAGATGAGCCGGGTGTTGCAGGAGAAGGGGTTTTAGATGAAAAGGGGAATTATTTAATCTCACGCAAAGACGCAAAGGCGCAAGAATTTTTATTTACTAAATCTTAATTCTTAGCGTCTTAGCGTCTTTGCGTGAGGTAAAAAAAATTAATCCAACTCGTACGTATCCCGCCAGTCTTCCTCTTCCCGCCACGCGGGTTGGGCCTTCTTGTCGAAGAGATAGTCGCCCATCACCAGGTAGTCCATCTCCGTGCGCATGAAACAGCGGTACGCGTCTTCCGGGGTGCAGACAATGGGTTCGCCCCGGACGTTGAAGCTGGTGTTGACGATCACCCCGTAGCCGGTCTGTCTTTTAAATTCCTCGATCAAGCCCCAGTAGCGGGGGTTGGTGTCTTGGTGCACACTCTGGATGCGGGCGGAGTAGTCCACGTGGGTAATGGCCGGGATATCCGAACGGAGATGGTAGAGCCGTTCAAAGAGAGGCAGGTCGTCATATCCCGGCGGCAGGGGGTTCTGCCTTTTTTCCTGGACCGGGGCCACCAGCAGCATGTAGGGGGATTCCCGGTCGAGTTCGAAATATTCCTGCATGTCTTCGATGAGCACCGAGGGGGCGAAGGGCCGGAAACCCTCCCGGTATTTGATCTTCAGATTCAGTTTTTTTTGCATTTCCGGGATGCGGGCGTCTCCCAGGATGCTGCGGTTGCCCAAGGCCCGGGGGCCGTATTCCATGCGGCCCTGGAACCAGCCCACCACCTGCCCCTGGGACAAGAGCGCCGCGGTTTCCTTAATCAGGTCCTGAAAATCCGGGTAATGCCGGTACGGCGCGCGGTAACGCCGGGCCACCCGGAGGATATCCCCATCCCCGAACTCCGGCCCCAGGTAGGCCCCCTGCATCTGGTCGTGCCCGGGGTTAAGGACCCGCTCCCGGTTCTGCCAGATGTGCCGGGCGGCCAGGGCCGCGCCCAGGGCCCCGCCCGCGTCCCCGGCCGCGGGCTGAATCCAGATGTCCTTAAAAGTCCCTTTACGCAGCAGCTTGCCGTTGGCCACGCAATTCAAGGCCACGCCGCCGGCCATCACCAGGTTGTCGGCGCCCGTAAGCTCCTTGGCGGTCTCCGCCAGCCGCAGGACGATCTCTTCGGTCACCTGCTGGATGGCCAGGGCCAGGTCCATGTATTCCTGGGTGATGAAAGTCTCTTTTTCCCGGGGGGGCACCCCGAAGAGCGAAGTCCACCGGCCTTCCCGGCACATGGTGAGGCCGGTGGCGTAATTGAAGTAATCCATGTTCAGAAGGATGGAGCCGTCATCCCGGATGTCCACCAATTCATCGAGGATGATGCGCCGCCATTGTTCCACCCGGTCCGCTTTCTGGTTGCCGTAAGGGGCCAGGCCCATGAGCTTGTATTCGCCGCTGTTGACCTTGAAGCCGCAGTAATAGGTGAACGCGGAATAGAGCAGCCCCAGGGAGTGGGGAAAGTGCAGCTCCCGGAGGATGCTGAGGTCTTTGCCCTTGCCGAAGCCAATGGTGGAGGTGGCCCATTCCCCCACCCCGTCCAGGGTGAGGATGGCCGCTTCCTCGAAAGGCGAGGGGTAGAAGGCGGATGCCGCATGGGACAGGTGGTGTTCGGGAAAGAGCAGCGGGGGCCGGCCCGGACTCACCTTGGCTAACTCGTCCCGGATGACTTTGCGCAGGAACAGCTTTTCCTTGATCCACACCGGGATGGCCATGAGGAAGCTCTTCAGGCCCCGGGGCGCAAAACCGTGGTAGGTCTCCAGCAGGCGCTCGAATTTGAGGATGGGCTTGTCGTAGAAGGCCACCGCGCTTAAGTCGGACACCCGTAGGCCCGACTCCTCCATGACGTAGGCCACGGCGTGGGCCGGAAAGCCGGGATCGTGCTTTTTCCGGGTGAACCGCTCTTCCTGGGCCGCGGCGATAATTTTGCCGTCCGCCAGGAGGACCGCGGCGCTGTCGTGGTAGAACGCGGAAATACCTAAAATCGCGTCAGGCAAGTCAGCTCACCCTAAAAGAGGGTATAAATAAAGGGAGCAATGGCCGAACCGCTGGCGAAGATAATCAACGAGCCGAACAGGAGCAGGGTGAGGATGATCGGCAACAGCCAGTATTTTTTACGAACCCTGAGAAACCCCCACAAATCACGGACAATACCCATTCTTAATTCCTCAAGCGGCGAAATATGTTCATCACTAATTAATAGGGATTATTCAAATCTTCTGGAAGAATCACCCCTTCCCGGGCGGTAAAAACCGAGTCCCGGCCCCTTTTCCATTTCCTGACCTGCATGGAGTCCTTCCCGGCCCAACGCCGAAGCAGGCCGATGGGGGTGACCAGGAGAAAAAAGATCACGCTCAGGACCACCTTGGAGACCGCGTTGCCCAGGACATGGGAGAGCCCGAACCAGAACACGGCCAGAGGACGGAAGAGTTGGGGCGCGGCCATGGTCAGGAGCAGGAGAACAATGGCCAGGGGCACAAAGACCGGGCGCTGCCCCCAATAGGCGAAAAGAAGGCAGATCAAGACCATGGCCATGCCGGTGTCCCGGGCCTGGTCTTTGGTGGAACTCAGCAGCCACGCCTTCAGGACGCTTCTTTTGGGATTCGCCTTCTCCATATTTTTCTCACAACCTCTGTAAACGGCAACGGAAAACCGTTTAACAGCATATCATTTTTTAGGAAATTGGGGCAAGTCCTCCAGGGCCTTTTTGATCAGGTCCGGCGGTAACTCATAATCTTCCAGCTTATTTTCCAGGTAAGCGTCGTAGGCCGCCAGATCGAAGTGGCCGTGGCCGGAGAAGTTGAACATGATCACCTTAGCCTCCCCGGTCTCTTTGCATAGCAATGCTTCATCCACCGCGGCCTTGATGGCGTGGGCCGTCTCCGGCGCGGGGACGATGCCCTCGGTTTGGGCAAAGAGCCGGGCCGCGTCGAAGACCGGGTTCTGGGGATAGGCCCGGGCCTCGATCACCCCTTCATGGACCAGCAGGCAGAGCAGGGGCGCGTCGCCGTGGTAGCGCAGGCCCCCGGCGTGGATGCCCGGCGGCACAAAGGAGTGCCCCAGGGTGTGCATCATGATCATGGGGGTCAGGCCCACGGTGTCCCCGAAGTCGTAGGCATAGGCCCCCTTGGTGAGGGTGGGGCAGGCCGTGGGCTCCACCGCGATGATTTTAAGGTCCCGGCCCTTGAGTTTATCCGGGACAAAGGGAAAACAAAAACCCGCGAAATTGCTGCCGCCGCCCACGCAGCCGATGAGGACGTCCGGGGTTTCCCCGGCCAGGTCCAGTTGCTTCCTGGTTTCCAGGCCGACCACGGTCTGGTGCAGCATCACGTGGTTGAGAACGCTCCCCAGGGCATAATTGGTATCCGGATGGGTGGCTGCGTCTTCCACCGCCTCGGAGATGGCCATGCCCAGGCTCCCGGAGGTATCCGGGGTCTGGGCCAGGATCTTGCGCCCGGCCGCGGTGCGGTCCGTGGGGGAAGGATAGACGTCCGCCCCCCAGATGTGCATCAGGGAGCGGCGGTAGGGTTTCTGGTAGTAGCTCACCTTCACCATATAGACCGTGCATTCCAGGCCGAAGAAGTTGCAGGCCAACGCCAGGGCGCTGCCCCACTGGCCGGCCCCGGTCTCGGTGGCCAGTCTTTTGATGCCCGCGGCCTTGTTATAATAAGCCTGGGCCACCGCGGTGTTGGGTTTGTGACTGCCCGCGGGGCTGACGGCTTCGTTCTTGTAATAGATGCGGGCCGGGGTCTTCAACGCCGCCTCCAGGCGCCGGGCCCGGTGCAGGGGGGACGGCCGCCAGAGTTGGTAGATACGCAAGACCTCGTCCGGAATGGGAATCCAGCGTTCCGGGCTCACCTCCTGGAGGATGAGCTCCATGGGAAAGATGGGGGCCAGGTCCTGGGGTCCCACCGGCTCCCCGGTGGCCGGATGGAGATAGGGCGGCAGGGGCCGGGGCAGGTCCGGGATGATATTGTACCACTCCTGGGGCATTTCGGATTCGCTCAAAAGAATCTTATAGGTATCCATCAGGGCTCCACTCCGGGTTGGCGATTTGCGACCTCTGCGAAAGTCCCTCTTGTCATTCTGAACGGAGCGAAGCGGAGTGAAGAATCTCGCATTTCCAGGCATCTACGAGATTCCTCGGTCGCTCCGCTCCC
>QZIZ01000170.1 GCA_003599195.1 Deltaproteobacteria bacterium
GTTTATAACCCGCTTTCCCTCGTTCATGCACCCGCTTTTACTCGTCTATAGACCCGCTTTCCCTCGTTCATGCACCCGCTTTTACTCGTCTATAGACCCGCTTTCCCTCGTTCATGCACCCGCTTTTACTCGTCTATAGACCCCGATATTCCTCTTATTTTAGCCAGTTAGCGGCCCCGAAAACTATTACAACTATATAAAACTTATAAAACAACAACAACGAGGGCTAACGCCCCCGGAGGACGTTGTTGTTGTTTTTTTAATGATTTTATAAAAAGACAATAGGGGAGAAACAGAGAATCAAAATGGCTTATGTGTTTGCGTTAACAGTGAAATCTGGAGTATGATAATTAAAGCTGGAAAGAACAAGGAGGTAATTTTATGAAAAAACACCTCATGCTTTTTGGGGTAGGTTATCTTTCATTAGTGGGCGTATTGCTTATGGCTGGCAATCTGGATGCGGCGAGCGCATCTCCTGCGCCCGCTCAACCATCCACCGAGTCCATTACCCCGCCTAACCAACAGCTTCCCGAAAAAATAAAACGCTGTTCAGGAGCTTTTAGCGGCAGATTGAGAGTATTTCACATAATGGCTCCCCAAGACCGAGGCACGGACGTCACTATCACTGTGAAGGAAATTGACGCCACGGGAACCAGCGCAAAAGTTATCTATGCCTGGACAAACAGCACATGGGAACCCTACGTCGGCTCTGAAGAATGCCCAGCAACCATCTCTCAAGAAACTGAAAGCACTAACCTCAACTTTACTCAGGACGGCAGGAACTGCGTCTTGAGTTTCAAAGACAATGGGGAAATTGTGCTGTGGAGGTACAACCCTCCCTACAAGCTAACGGCGGACATGAAAAAGCTGCGATAATCACCCAGACGAGTAAAACTGGATATAGGCTAACGCCTAAAAACCAGGCCCTAATAGCATAGGCAAAGCCTATTCAATCGGTTATTCGATCTAAGATCAGAATATATAAGCGCCTATCGGCGCAGTAACTACCTGCCCCCCGTCGTCCGCTACGCTCCCGACTTCGACCCTTTTCCGACACCACCGCCTGTAGCATATCCACGTTTGTTAGATAATCCACGGCGGCGGCGGTGTCGGCTACGTCGCCCGAAAAACGGGGAAAGAAACCTCCCCGTTTTTCTTATGGGCGACTCCGGGTTCGCTAGGCTCACCAAAAGGGTCGAAGTCGGGAGCCACGCATCCGTAACTTGAAGCGAGCCAAAAGCACGCTCGCTTCAAGAACGGCTGCGGACTCCGACGGGGGGCAGGAACTAATTACTCTGCGAGGCTGAACTTAAACCACGTCGGAGCGTGGAAACTAATATCTGAAAAACGAAAAAACCGCACCCTTTGCCGAACCCGCTTAGCGGGGCGGCTTGCCCAAGGGGTGCGGTTTAACTGGTTAAAGGAAAAGGAGCGGGTTTCCGCTCCTTAAGGTGCTGGCGAGAGGTTATTTAACGACTTTGAGGTGCCTGTTTTTAGGGGAAGGGGGCAGGGAAACCTCTTCCACAATAATCTGTTCCAGGTGCTTTATCCGCAGGCAAAGCGCATATGAAAGGGCTTTGTAAAAGCCCAGGGTTAAAGCGGCATCTTCCAGGGCTTCGGCCTGGGCTTCGATGATAGCTTTAGGTGGATATCCTTTCTCTTTGCGAAGATTGGGGATTGTCTCAAAGACTTTCAGAAAAAGGGCTGCCCACCTTTCCATTCCTTCTTGAATACTAGCAGTCGACTTTTCCCAATCAACCCATAATCCGTAAAATTCAGGGGCCTTTTCAAATTCTTTTCTGAAAAGATCAAGAGCCATTCTTCCTCCTTTTGCTTGCCAGCCGAGGGCCAATTTTCAGGAGAAAAACGGGCTTTAGGGCTGAAAATCAGAAAGGAGGGATTTTAAGATTCAATAAGCGAACTATTTGAGATAAAATAGGCTACATACTAATTATATTTCGTAATATATTTGCATAGTTACAATAAATTGTCAAGGTCAGCAAAATGACTAACAGAAAGCTGTTGCAGGCCGTCGGGATTGTTATGATGGTGATAAGCGGAGTTGGGATATTATTTTCGTTCGGGAGCAAAGACCAAAAAGCGAAAGAAGTCGCGAAACAGCCCCAGGGACAGGAGACACAGAAACTGGAAAGCGAGAATAAATCAAAGAAAGTGATTCAAACACCAAGGATATTTCCTCCTAATTTCCAAAATATTACCTATCTTGCCGCCGAAATTGATGTAATTGACTATATTGATTCAAATAACATAAGAAAAATAGACAACAGGACAATCTATATAGAAAAAGGCGGGTCAGTTACATATAGTTTTGATGTTGAAAGTATAGATAGGTTGATGTGGTGGCACATTAGACCTATCTTATACACAGAGAAGCCAATAGAAGCCGGCGCAAAGGGAGAAGTAGTAATTATTAACGTAAATGGAAGAAAACATAATTTGGTTTTGGGATGGTCGCCTGGAAGAGGACAAGAATCTTGCTACTCGCTATACAATGGAAATTCAAACGCCCCTGCTGTTCTTATGGTGGGCAAGAATGAGTTGAAAATCGAACCTATTACTCAACCAACATATATCAAAGGGAAAATCAAGCTGACCTTCCAAAGATAAAGGTAGATGGGTAATGACCGCTATATTCGTCATAGTTTTTATTATAGGAGGCATAATATGTTATGCCGCTACCTTTTTAATGCCGAAAAATGAAAAATATGGGGCGGACGGAGGAAAATCAAAAGAGATGACTATTGTTGAGCCTAAAATCCCAAACACATTAGATGTTGAGTTTATAATCAAAGAATGCGCAAAGGTAAGAAATGCGCCCAATATGCTGGAGGCTTATTATCAAAGATTAAGAAGTAATTTTTACACTGAGCAAGAAAGGAGTATTCTGCAAAAAATAATCAACTATAGCGAAATACTCAGAAAGGGGATTGCGTCACGAAAAGAGATATTGCGAGAAAAGCGAGAGCTTGAGGATGAAATAACCGCATTCAATATTTCTAAAGACGAGGGGTTAAGGAAATTAAAACAAGAATCGGCCATATTAGCTGAAAAAGCAAAACACGCTGAATATCATGCCATAATCAGGGAGGCAGAGCTTCGGGGCAAGGAGCGGCCAGAAGAAGCCCGAAAAAAGGGGAAACTAAAACCCACACCCGAAAAATTCAGGGACGACAGAATAAAAAGGCTAATAAATAAAGCAAGAGATAAACGAGCGGAAGTCGGCGCTATAGACGAAGTCCTTAGGGAAGTGGAATCTGATGCACAAAATGATGAGAAAAGGATTTTAGGCGACCCAAATTTAACGGAGGAACAGAGGAAAGAAGAATTGTATAGATCACGAACCAAATATGCGAATTTAAGGGCAGAAATAGAGGCGTTGAAGTTATAGGGAGCACATGGCGATGGAAAGGCTTTTCCTGGGGACCAATTTTGATACTGCCCGCCTGATATACACGACCGGGGAACAGCGCTCCACCCACATGCAGGTTATCGGCTCCACCGGCACCGGCAAGAGCAAGTTTTTGGAACACCTGATCCGGGAGGATATTAGGGCCGGAAACGGCCTGTGTCTCATTGATCCGCACGGCTACCTTTACAACGATATCTTAAAATGGCTGGACGCCATCAAGTGGCCGACCGACAAAATTATCTTGTTTGACCCCTCAGAGAATACCTACACCACCGGATTCAACCCGTTGCGGCTTACGGCCAAAGACCTCTCCTACCAAGTGGACGCCATGGTAAAGGCGTGCGCCAAGGTTTGGGGAGGGGAGGACACCGACCGGACGCCGCTTCTCAAGCGCTGCTTGAGGATAACCTTTCACGCCTTGGCTGAGGCAGGACTAACGCTGTTGGAAACCCAGCATCTTACAAGCCCGACCAAGAAAGCGGCCCGAGAGTTCATAACTTCCGACATCAAAGACCCAATCATCAAAGAGCAGTGGGATTATTTCAACTCAGAAAAGCTCACAATTACCCGCTTCTATGAGGAATTCGGTTCGACCATAAACAGGCTTATGGAGTTTTTGGCGGCGGAACGCATACGAATGATAATCGGCCAGAAAGACAGCACCCTTAATTTCGAAAAGATCATGAATGAAGGCTATGTCTTACTGGTTAATCTTTCGAGTGGGAGAAGCGTCTCAAGCGACAATGCCCGGCTGTTGGGCACATTATTAGTAAACGATCTATTTTTAACTGCCACGGAACGCCCACCAAAAAGCAAACCATTTTATCTTTACATCGACGAATGTTCATTGTTTATCAATGAAGATATTGGTAGAATACTGGACGAGGGAAGAAAGTTCGGATTTCATCTTATATTAGCCCATCAACACTTGGCGCAACTTAAAAAAGCCGGAGAAGAAATCTATCACTCAGTAATGACTGACGCAAAAACAAAAGTCGTATTTGGGGGCCTATCACCCGAGGACGCCAAGATTTTAGCCGAGCTAATGTTTTTGGAAGAGATAGATTTAGACGAGCACAAGCATTCCCTGGATAAGCCTACAGTAGTAGGCTATACGACCACCTGGTTAAAAAATTACTCCCGAACCGAATCAAGCACAGAAATCCATACAGAAGCAAGGGCCACGTCCAGGACCACGGCTGAGAGCCGATCTAAAGGAGAGGCCAGAGGGAGCACCTCAGGGGTTTCTTCCGGCATGACCTACACCGCCGACGGCCTATTATTTGATCTCAATAGAGTGGTCAGCCGTGGAGAAATGAGCAGTGAAAGCGCCGTCAGCAGCCAAATGCGTGGCTACACGGAAGCCGAGTCGCAGATGGAAAGCGAAAGCGAAGGGACCGGCTACGGAACCGCTGAAAGCCGGGGGGAAAGTGAAGCGCTATTGCCGATTTTAGAGTATGTGCCTTCGGCCACTTATAGCTTGCAGGATCAGATTTTTAAGGCCATGCGGGTACTGGTGAGCCAGCCCACCCGTCATGCCGTGGTGAAGCTCCCAGGGATGCTCACCAAGAAAATGAGGGTGCCCATGGTGAAGGAATCCATCCGATCAAGCGATGAAGCAGCCATACGCTACAGAAAAAAGTGCTATCAGGGATCGGAATACAATCAGTTGGTGAAGGCGGCCCGGCAGGAAATAGCGCAGCGGCAGCAGCTTCTTTTGGAGCACATCCAACAGTACAAGCTCAAAAAGGAAGAGGCGAAAGACAAGGAGCCGGCCTACCGCCAGCCGAAGAAAAAGCTCAAGGAAGAACCCAAGAAATAACTCGCTAAAAGAAAAATTATGGACCAGACACCGAACACCAGGCGGGGCTTCAGCAAATTCTTGCGCCGCCCCGAGCAAAATCCCATCCAGCTTCAGACCCGGGACTTGGAGATCCTCAAGCTGGTTTTCGATTACCGCTTTATCCCGTCTCACCATGTGACCAGCCTGATAGGGAAGAGCGAGCGGAACGTCCTGGAGCGCCTCAAGAAGCTCTTCCACCACGGCTACCTGGACCGCCTGGCCGACCGGAGAATCCGGACCCACTCCGGCAGCGAGAAGATGGTTTACGCCATCACCAGGAAAGCCGGCGACCTGCTGATAAACGAAGGAGGATTAGATATTTCCAAGGTGGACTGGACGCTCAAGAACCGCACCAGCACCGAGCGGCATATCAAGCACGTCCTTATGGTGAGCAAATTCAGGACCGCCTTGACCCTGGCGACGGAAGCCCAAAAGGGGATTGCTCTCGGCAAATGGAAAGAGAACCGGGGGTCCGGCAGGAACGTCAACCCGGAAATCTCGGATACCGTAAAGCTGGAATTGAGGGAAGGGAAAGAAATCAAGTTGAGGATCGTGCCCGACGCCTTTTTCAGCCTGGAGGAGGAGAAAACCGAGATGTTCTTCTTTCTGGAGGCGGACCGGGCCACCATGACCGCCGAGAGGTTTCTTAGAAAGCTCAAGGCATACCTGGCCTGGTGGAAGCAAGGCGGGAGCAAGCGCAAGCTGGGGGCCGAGCATTTCCGAATTCTAACCGTCACGCCATCGGAGAAGAGAAGGGACAATTTAAGGGAGGCGGCCACCAAGATCAAGCCGGGCGGAATGTTCTGGTTTGCTTCAGAAAAGCAGTATTCAGTAGGAACCCCCGAATCCATCTTTGGATCAATCTGGCTAAATGCCAAAGACGACAAGCAGCACTCCCTGTTAGAGTAGAAGGTCCAACTTGTGGTAAACTTTGACTAAACAGCCCTTCTCTTCACTCGGTTACATCTGCACAGCAAGGTCTTTGTTCCGAAGGCTTGGCAAGGCCCGAGGAATGGGGGCCGCAGGTTAATCCGGGGCATGGCTTTAGAAGCGCAAAGGTAAAGCATCAGTTAGGAGGAACTGTGTCGCTTCGCGGTCCCTTCCTAATTTGGAGAAGGGGCTGTTTATTTTGTAAAAAATATGAAAATTTCCTTGACAGTGTCTGGCTTCCTAAACTAAGAATAGAATAATTTCTCAAGAGGAGAATAGAGATGAAAAATAAAAAGGTTATCAGCAATACGGTTGCTATTCTCTCTGTCTTATTATTGTCCTGTGCAGCCGCATCTGACCCGCCAATTGATGGGGCTCAGAAATTGTTCATAAAAAAATATATCGAAATAGAAGATGGAAGTAATTTATATAAGGTTGTTAGCTTTGATAAGATGGACTCTACAAAAATAACTTACCCATTAGATAATAAAGATGTATATCTGGTAGCTTATATGTGTCGTATAGAGTTAACCGATAATTGTTATGTGATGGAATCAGAGCATAAAACTTATGTAAACATACTGCCTTCCGCCACAACTTTAGATTTAAAAAAACAGAGGCCATCAGGGTGGACACCAAAAGCTATACAAGAACAATATAAACCTTTTGAAAAAGGCCGTCAGTTCGCCATACAAGGCATTCTGGCTTTTCGTAAAACAGACAAGGGATGGTCTTATCTGCCACTGGACGCGAAGGAATTGGATTAGGTTAAGCTGAAAGAAAAACTTGGTATTTATAAAACCCCGCCCCCAGATTCAAGAGCAGGGTTTTTCTTTTAGCCAGTTTCAGCTAACCAAATTTGCCGGCGCTTCGGCCTGTCCTCCTTTCAGGATCAGGCTCAAGACCTTTTCCACGTCCGAGAAAACCTCAAGGCAAGCTTGAGGCACGCCCTTACGGGCCTTCACCGCATACTGATCGATATAGCGGTAGTGCTGGCCCATGTTTTCACCCTTTTTCCCGACTAGTCGGCAGAGGACGGCGGCCCCGAGTTCGGCCACCACCTCTTGCTTCCAGTCCTGGCCGGGCTTCAAGGGGGTGATCCGGTCATGGGCGGCGTGCGTTAGCTCATGGAAGAACACGCACTCTTCCGGCGAGGCCAAAGCGATTTCCCGCCGACGTCCGGAGTAATAACCGTAATACTGATAATTCCCCGGAATGGCTTTGACCGAGACGCCCCAGGCCGTGGCCACCTCGACGAGGGGAAGGTCCGGCACTTTCGGGGGGACATAATCCAAAGGCTCGCCGTCCGTATCCTGGACCCGGAACACGGGAACCAGAAGAAAGCCGATGAGCTTGACCGATTCTTTCTTGCTTTCCTCTTTCGCCACCTTGCAGAAGCGGGGAGCAAAGATTCTAAAGGACTTTGCGCCTTTGTTGACCTGGCGGCCCGCCTCTTGCCATTGCCGGTATCCCCTAGCGTCTTCCGTGCCGGCCAGGAACATCAGGGTCCGGTTTAATAAGCTCCATTTGGCGGCGGGAATGTTGGGAATAGGGAACATAGAAAGAGCAATGGCTTCCGGGATATCCCCGGAGCGGAACCTTTCAATCATTTCACGAAGCACGGCGGAGTAATCCGGCTTGGACATACCTCACCTCCTTAGCCGCAGGGAACGCTCCCAACGGGCTAAAATGAATCAAGGCTAATCAGAAAGAATTAGGTGAATGGTTTGGGTAGGGGAGGGGGTCAAACGCCGCTCTACGGCGATCTGAGAGGGTCAAAAAGAGAGGAATTGACGCAGGGCGCCAGGCTCAAGGTCCGAGGGGTCTTTGCCTTCAGGCAAAGTAAGCGCACGGACCCACAGGAACGCCGCCTGGCGGCCGGCGATCCGGCGGGCGGCCTCTTGGCCGTCCTCATCACCGTCAAGAAGCAGAACCGCCTTAGAGAAGTTTCGGGCGATAAGGCGAAGCTGGTCATAGGAAAGGGAGGCATCCTCTATCAATTCTTTGCCCAGCAGCGCCACCACATTAGGAAAGCCGGCCTGGTGGACGGCCACTAGGTCAAGGGGACCCTCGACGATGATCACCAAGTCGGCAACGCCTGCCACCCGGTGAAAGTTGAAAAGGACTTTGGGCTTTATGAGGCCGGGCGGGAGGAGCCACTTGGGATTTTCATCGGTTATCTCGTTTACCGTGCGGCCCAGGTAGCCAATGAGTTTCCCGTCATAGCGATGAATCGGGAAGACGATCCGATCTTTCATGAGGCCCCGTGAGCAGAAGCCCAGGCCGAAGAGTTTCACAGCTTCCGGGGTGATCCCCCGATCCTTAAAGAAAGGATGATCAGGGGAGAGGTTTTTGAGTTGAAAGGTCAATTCCTTGTTTTCCGGCTCTTCCGGGGCGTCGGCTGCCGGTGTCGCCATGACCTCACGAGCCGCGGGAGCCGGCCCCGGAGCGTCGGCAGTGACAGCCGGGGACGGAGCAGGCGAGGGAGCAGGAGCAGCCCTCCGGCTCCCGCCTGATTTGCTCTGAGCCGGGCGCTCGGTAGATAGGCCGTACCATTCGGCAATCATAAGAGCCGCCTCACGGAGGTCTACGCCCTCCATGGCGGCCACGAAGCCGATCACATGGCCCTCGAATTTTTCCATGTCGCAGCCGCCGAAGCAATTCCAGCGGTTCTTTTTTGTATCGACGTGGAATTGATTGGGGTGCTTCCCCCGGTGAACGGGACACGGCCCTTTGAAGCCCTGGGGAGTCTGCTTCAGGGAGTTGAGCAGGCCATAATGGACCAGCACCATTTCCATGCTGATCTTCTCTTTGATGGTTTTGAAATCCACCCATTTTCCGGGCATAAGTTTTCACCTCCTTTGATTGAATTATCCCTCCTTGAGGAACTATATGAAGTGTTTGAATATCTGAAAAAAATTGTCAAGCGGCAGAGCCGCAGTTGTTACCCCCGCCGCCGAGTTGCCCGGCTTTGGCCGAAAAGACCGACCGCCGGGCGGCCTGTCCTTTCGGAGCAAATCACGATGCCGGTGATCCTGTCCCGTCCGTTTCGCAGTCGATCCAAGCGCCTCGTCTTTTTCTCTTTAGCCAGTTGGTTTAGTCGTCTCTTTTTAGCAAGTTTCGCCGTTTCCTGGACCCGCCCGTGTCCTTCCTCTGCCCTTTAAGGATAGCGAATCGGCGGGCTCCTTCTGTCAAGCCGCAAAGGGCACAGCCCCGACTAACGTCGGGGCTTTTGACAGCGCCCGCATCGATTCGCTTAAAGGAGGGCAGGAGAAGCCCAAAGGCTCCGGCTTTAAGAGGAAAGGTCGAAAGCCACGAGGAGCCGAGGGAAATAATCAGTAAGTCAAAAGCCATGGTCAAAGACGCCGGCTTCGTATATGAAGCCATCACGCAGATGGAAAACGTGGTTGAAACGTCCGAAGACACGGAGGAGATGAAAGCGAACTTGAAGAACCTGCTCCTTGCGAAAATCAAGGAGTCCTTCAAGAACGGCCTGGAAATCGGAATGAGAGGACGAGGACAGGACGGACGGGACAGAAAACCCTACCGGAAATTCAGGAGGTAGGGCAGAAAGGGGGAGGGCTTTCGCCCTCCCCTAAAACCTTTTTCATATCTTAGCGTGATTTGCCCGCCCTGGTCAAGCCAGGGCACCAAGCCGGGGAGGGGGGGCGGCTCCCACCCACCCCCTTTTCGAAAACCTCCAAACTCATAACCAGTTGCACAATCTTTCCTTTCTTTACCCTCTTCCTTTTCCCTGGAAAAAATTCCTTCCACCTTCCCTGCCCCGCCAAACCTATGCTATGAAAAGAATGGATAAGTTTAAAGCCGGAGGGCAATATGCCCCAAAGAGGCGACCCAGGCACGACCAAGCGCAGCATAGGCGCTCAAAATAGCCGTTAACGCAAAGGCCACGGAACATCTCCGGGCCTTTCTTGCTTTCGAAAGACTTTGCCAGAGGAGAGGGAAAATGAAAAAATATTTGTTTATGCTGGCTTATTTAGCATTCACACTTGGGGCGATCGGGCCGCTTTGGGCGGCTGGCGATCTCAAAGTCCCAGAAGCCAATATCATTGCTCCCGGCCCGGATGTCCAGGAGGATATGCGTGCCTTCTCAGGAAAGTGGAAAGGCCGCTGGAGCAGTTGGGCTTGCCCTCCTAATCACGGCCTTGACGCGATTCTAGCGGTTGAGGAAATAACGCCAAACAAGATTAAGTGCCAGTACAGTTGGGGAAACGACGTGGGCTGGGGACAGGGATCAGGCTGTGTCACCGTAAAATCTCCCAATTTTAAAAGGATAGAAGGAAAGTTATACTTGACATGGAAAACCAGAAGCGGAGTGCCGTTCTACTTCTGGGCAGAGGGCGGAAAGTTAAAGGGCAAAAAAGGCCCCTTGGCCAACAATCCATATGAGATAACCATGGAACGGTTCTAATAGACCGGGGATGTGCAAATGAAAAAAATACTTCTGGCGGTTGTAATCCTGGCTATCTTAGCTGTCGCCAGCATTTTTTCGGCAGCCGTGGATTTACCTCCCGTTCCTCCCATACCGGATAAGTTCAAAAATATCCAAATTGCCAAACCCGATCCAGCGGTCCCCAAAGAAATCGCCGCTTTTTTGGGAGAATGGGAAGGGGTTGTAATGGGAAAAACGCCTTTCCGAAAAGTTAAAATAATCATCTATGAAGTGTCTACCCAAAAAATAAAATTTCTCTACGGCTGCGGGGATAATCCTTTGGGTTCTCGGTTTCCCGGCGGATGGTCTGATAACGAGTCCGAACTTTCTTTTTCAAACGAGAAATACCGTTTTTCCCGCAGGACAAGCTCTGGTTTTTCCGTCCATTACTACTTTGAGAATGGACTTCTGAACGGAATGGAAAGCGCCGGCTCTGGTCGGACAGGCTATTCCTACGAATTGAAGAAAGTTAAATAGATTTAATTAGGGCATCCCCCCAATTAGGAGGCTACCATGCCCCACCTCTCGAATTCTTCCGTACCTCTCGAATCTGTCACCCGCATCTCTCGGATTTGTCATGCTGTCCGCCGTAGCCAGTTCACCAGCCGATACAAACCCCTTTCTTCTCTCTCTTCTTCCTTCAGCAAGTTCTCAATACTCAAATCTCATTTCTCCCTTCTCTCTGCATTTCTAACCGCCATCCTCTTGACAATGTCGGCACTTCCCGCCGGAGCGGTGAAATATAATTATTATAATCTGGGGGATATTTCCGGAGGTTATGGTTATTTAAAAATCAACGACCATGGATGGGTTGTAGGCATGGATTCGGGCCTTCACGCCATATTATGGACCCCGGAAGCAGGACTGCGGGATTTGGGCACTCTTGGCGGCGAACAGAGCGCAGCGACTGCCATAAATAGCAAAAACCAGGTAGTTGGATATGCTTTCGATATAAATGGTAAACAACGGGCGTTCTTGTGGACATCGACCAATGGTATGCAGGACTTGGGAAGTCTACCAGATTCCGGGAATACGGTAGCACTGGCTATCAATGATTATGGTCAGGCCGCAGGTTTTTCATGGTCGCCAGTAGATGGATGGACTCACGCGGTAATGTGGAACTCGCCGAACAATATTACGGACCTGGGTGCCGGCGGTTATCTTAGATTGGCAAACGGAATAAACGATTTTTGCGAGGTCGTTGGCTACACACGACCCAATGGAAGCTTCGACATGCAACCTTTCAAATGGACATCACAAAGTGGTTTACAGTCCTTGCCAACCTTGGGAGGCAATATAGGAGAGGCGCGGAGTGTTAATAATAACGGCCAAATCGTAGGTTGGTCTACCACATCCGAGGGATTAACTCTTGCTGTTTTATGGGACCCTAAAGGGGGCATCCAAAGCTTGGGCATATTGGTAGTAGGGTATGGCAGTGACGCTACTGACATTAATAATTCAAGTCAGATTGTTGGTTCTTCAGATATGAGAGCTTTTATTTGGAATCAATCTGACGGCATGCAAGACTTAAATAACCTCACAGTTAATTTGCCAAAAGGAGTAGTTCTTTCTAATGCTCATTCCATTAATAACCTCGGACAAATAGTTGGTATTACTTCTGGAGGAGATAGTTTCCTACTCACCCCCCAAGTCGAAGTCGCAAAGCAGGTTTATGGAGTTTGTATAGGTTCCCGAAAACATGAAATCAAGCCCCAGCCCTGGCCCTTCCCACCTAATGAAGTTGATTTGAGAGCCGATTGGGGCGCAGCGTTAATGGCCGAAAAACTGGGGAAGCTTGCAAAAAATGACAAAAATATAAAAATCTTTATCGGAGATTTCGATACGGGAGGTATAAAAAAGAGCGATATCAAAAACTATCTGGATGGACTGATAGTGAACCCCGATGATCTCCTTGTCTTTTATGTCCACGGTCACGGAAACCAAACAGACAGCAAGGAGTATTATTATGTAGAAATTGGCCCTGATATTTTATCACCAGACAGCGAAGGATTTTTGTCTGACGCTGATCTTTTAACTTATCTCCAGGCCAAAGACTGCAATAAGTGGGTACTCATAGACGCCTGCCACTCCGGGGGATTTCAAACAAAACTTTCTGGCTTGAATAAATTAGGGCTACTAACTGCGACAGGGCTTTACGGTCCTTCTATTCCCTGGTTTATCCAATACGGCTGGTTTACTCAGGGATTGGTGGGAGCTTTGAGTATAACCAATGGAAAAATTACCGCTGATTGTGCGGACCCGATAGGAAAGTTGAGTTTTGGAGAACTTGCTTGTTATGTTACAGATTTATGGCCGCTTACCCAAGAATTCCAAGACGCCATCGGCACCACGATGTACGAATTAGAATTTGGAGACCCTGGTGTGTTTACTGCCGACAAATATAATCCGGGCGCAATTTCAACAAACGACCTTAAAGGAATTGGCTTGTCAGCAAATTTAATACCAGCAATTAATCTTTTGTTGCTTGATTAAAAGGGGGTAGTTGACTTATTCAAATATGGGATAAAGAATAAAATTATAGTAGTCAAGAAATACACTGCAATCATTGTATAAATCGCCCTCTTATGTATGGAAGAAAAATTATTATCATTATTTAGAGCGAGATAAACATCAAAGCCTGAAAGAATTATAAAAAATACCAAGCTTTGTATTCCGAATATACTGAGACTATATTGAACTAATCTGCACAAACAAAGCAGGCTGCCGACCAGATACGAAAAAACAACCCACAAAACATAAAACACCACGAAATCAATACCAATATACAAAGCAAGCCGCTTTACCTTTCCCATACTTTTATTTTTAACAAGTTAATCCCCTTAATCCCATTCTACCACACCCCCTGAACCTGTCCATCAGGCCCAGGCTTAAGGTGGAGGAAACAAAAGAAGCACTTTTGTTTCCTTTCGGCCCCCCAGGTCCTCACCGATCCCCAGAAATAATTTGACCGCAGGTTCGTATCTGGCCTATTATGGAAACAGATATAAATAATGTTTCCTTTTAGCCAGTTGCCAATATGAGCAAAAACCGCGCCTTAGTGCCCAGAGCGGCCTTGCTGCCCCAGGCACTTAACATTGTCCCTTACCTCACCAGGGAAGAGGTGAGCCGCCTGGCGGCGGCCTGCGAGGGCAAGAACGCTCTCAGGGACCAACTCTTGATCCATACCTTGTTTCAAACGGGACTCAGGATATCCGAGGCTCTGAGTTTGACGCCGGCCAAAATCGCCACGCAGAACGGCAAGGCCGTTTTAGACATCATCGGCAAGGGGAGAAAGCCCCGGCGAGTCGCTTGTCCCAACAACTTGGCCCACCGCCTCAAGAGCTACGCATTTGATAAGAAACTTCGGCCCCAGGACAAGCTCTTTGGGATCAACCGCACCCGGGCCTGGAAGATATTGAAGGCGGCGGCCCAAAGAGCCGGCATCGTAAAACCCGTCTACCCGCACCTCTTGCGCCACTCGGACGCCATAGAGCGGCTCCGGCAGACCGGCAACCCCAAGGCGCTGCAAATCCACCTGGGCCACGAGTCCCCGCTCATGACTATGCGCTATCTCTCGACCCTTACCGCCGAGGACGCGTTGCACATCCAGCAAGAGGTGGAGTTCGAGGAATGAAAAAAACTCGCACCATCAGTGCGAGAAATATTATCTGGCAAACTGCCCCCACCGGTGGCAGAAATTAAGATAACCCCATTAATGATTTAGGACGCAGACCAGCCCTTGACAGAAGTCCTCTTTAAGAATAGTATATGATTGAACTAAGCACTTAACTAAGCAGTTCGTCTTTGAGGGGAAGATGGAAACCAGACCTATGACAAAATTAATTGACGCCCTAACGGTTCGCACCAAATTCGGGGAAATTATGGAAACCGTGGAAAAAGAACAGGTGCGGTATGTGGTGAGCCGGCGAGGCAAAGCAAAAATGGTATTAATGAGCATCCGGGACTATCTGAAAAATATTGTAAAAAAGCCGGATGTTTTGGTGCAGCTTCAGATGGACGCTAATAAGGCGGGGAAGGATACCATTTCCGACCAGGAAATTGATGCTGAGATTGCAGCTTATCGCAAATCTAAAAAGAAACTATAATCCTTGAAATGCATAAGCTGATTCTTGACACCAACATCATTATATCCGCCCTGCATAAAGCTGAAAGTGATCCTGACATAATTCTCTCTTTGGCTTTAGATAGAGAAGCAGGGATTGCCTGCATCTGTTTGTCAAAAGAGATTTTTGAAGAGTACAAAGAGGTTTTGTCCCGTGATAAGTTCAGCTATTTTAATCAACCCAGGGTTAAGGATGTTTTGGGGAAAATCAAGAAGGCTGCTTTGTGGGTTGATCCAAAAGTCCGGGTGAATGTGGTTAAAGTGGACCCGGCGGACAATAAGTTTTTGGAGTGCGCCTTAGCCTGCCAGGCGGATTTTTTGATTACAGGAAACACCAAGCACTTTCCTTTTAAGGAGTTTCACCAAACAAGGGTTGTCAGCCCAGGAGAATTTCTTGAACTTATAGGTGAATTGAACCCAAAATAAGACATCTCCACCCCATTTGAAACGCCACCGCCAGGCCGTCCTAACTAAAGGCAGGAAACGAGCGCCATGGCATCAGTAATAATTTTCAAAAATAGAAAAATTGCCCTATAGCCGGAAAGCGCTATAATTCAAATAGTTAAGGCAATAACTATGCAAAAAATTATCGCAATTATCAACCAGAAGGGCGGGGTAGGGAAGACCACCACCTCGATCAACCTGGCGACCGGCCTGGCCCGGAAAGGCAAACAGGTGCTTCTCATTGACCTGGACCCCCAGGCCCACTCAACCATCGGGGTAGGGATTGAACCAGGGAGCTACCAGGTCGCCATGCACGACGTTTTAGTGAACCGTAAGGACATACGAGAGATCATTCTGAAGACGCCCATCGAAAACCTTTTCTTGGCTCCTTCCCATATCAAGCTCGACAAGGCCGAACACCAGCTTACCCCGGAGATGTTTCGGGAGGCTTTTTTACACAAATCCATTCGCGGCCTCGATTATGATTTTGTCGTAATAGATTGCCGCCCGACGCTCGGGACATTGACCATTAACGCCCTCTACGCCAGCAATTTTATCGTAGTGCCTTGCGAGGTAGGCCGGTACGCTCTGGACGGCTTTTCAGACCTCATGGAAGCCATAGACAAAGTGAAAAACAGCGAGGGGCCGGACAAAGAGCAGTTTATCAGAATCCTCCTTACAAGATACGACGCCAGGAACCGGGTGAGCAACGAATGGGTGATGGAGCAGCTTTCTCCCTACAAAAAAATGCTTTTTCAGACCATTATCAGGAAAAACGAGGCCCTTAACCAGGCGCATATGGCCCAGGAACCCATTTTTACTTTCAAGCCGGACAGCACGGGAGCACAGGATTACGAACAACTAACCAATGAGTTTTTACAATTATGCCAAAGAGCGTAAGAGAAAAATTAGCCCAAAAGAAAAGCAAGCTCGCCCAGCCCCAGGAACCCGTAGAAGACCACCCGGCAGACGTTAACGACTACCAGGACGGAGGGTTTTTCCGGGTTGACGTGGAGCTTGTTAAGCCGAATCCTTACCAGCCACGGAAAACCTTTGACCCTGAGAGATTGGCCGAATTAAGCCAGTCCATTAAGGAAAAAGGAGTTTTGCAACCGGTCATCATACGACGAGATGAAGCGGGTGACGTTTACTTAGTGGCCGGCGAGCGCCGCTTGCGGGCCGCAAAAATGGCAGGGTTAGAAAAGATACCGGCCATTCTCACTAAAGGCAATCCGGCAGAAATCGCCCTTATTGAGAACCTTCAAAGGGAAAACCTTTCGCCGGTTGAAGAGTCTGAAGCCCTGGCTCGCATGGCTGAAGATTTTGAATATACCCAGGAGCAGTTAGCCTTGGTGGTGGGCAAGGCCCGAACCACGATTACCGAATCTTTAAGTTTGAACCGGCTCCCGGAAAGCATTAAAGAGGAATGTCGGCGCGCCGACATTTACCCACGCCGGCTTTTAGTGGAAATCGCCAAACAGGAGACGCCAAAGGAGATGATAGCCCTTTTTGAAAGGGTCAAGGAAGGAGGCTTAAAGAGCGACCAGGTGCGGGCCGTCACCAGGAAACAGCGGGTAGAGCGGGCGCCGCTTGCGATTACCATGGACAAGATCAGCGGCCTTTTGAATAATTTAAGTAAGATTGAATTTGAACGGCTGAACCAGGACGAAAAAATACATCTTATGTCGGCTTTGCAGGAACTGCGCCAATCTATCATCGAGATTATAGGCTGATGTCGGCGCGCCGACATTTTATTTTTCCCTAAACACCACCTCTTCAGGCTTGAGATATTTATCCTGCAAGAACTTCTCCCACAAAACCCTGATTAATGGGCTTTCCAAGCCAAGCTCCTGCCACGACTTGCGGTTGAAGGATTTGATTTTATTCTTCTCAAATTCGGACAACAGCTCCTTTTTCTCTTTTTCAGAAAGGTTTTCTTCTATCTTTTTTGTTTTTTGCGCCAGTTCCTCAGCAAACTTCTCCTTGCCTTTTTTCGATTCTTCTTTCTTGCGGGCCTTTTTTTCTTCGGCTTGCGCCTTTTCCACGTCGAACAGGCTCTTTTGGTAAGTGTAGCCCTGGACTATGGCGTTATAGGCATAGGCTCCTTTATTCCTAATATCCTTGGTTTCAAAATCAGCTTCGATATGCTTTAACTGATCCTCAAGATACTCTCGGGGATATTTTTCCAGAACTTCACCGGCCTGGGCCTGGGAGAGCAGGAAGTAGCCCACCAGCCGGTTGAACAAGACCTGCTTTACCAAGCTCAATTCTGCCTGTGATTTTTCCTCTTTCTCAATTACCTCAAGCTCAGGCTTTTCCTTGACGTTCGGGAGGATATAAAATGTGACGCCAGTTACCGTTTTGGCCTGCCTTATTTCTCTAAATCCAAAATATATGTCGGTATTTTGTTTTAGGTCCCTTTGGGCTATCAGCAATACGTACTTTTTAAAATCATAATACCTCTTATATTCGCTATCCTTAATTCCCAATACGCCACGCAGTTCTTTTAATTCAAACCTTCTTTGGCCCAATTTCTGATATTGCTTTAATAATTCATAGATGCGGATGGAATATCCGCTCCTTATTTGTCTAATTATCTCCGGCTTGTACTTTACGAATCTATCCTTTAGATTTAAGAGATACGGCTTTAATTTAGGATCAAAGCAAAGTTCAATGTAGCCTTCTCCCATGAAATATTCCGAGGACGATAGCCAGGCGGTAGTTAGATATGAATTATTTTCCGGCTTGAAAATATCAAGAACCCTGGTTATCAACTTTTTTGTTATCTTCATTAGATCGTTATAGACATCTTTATGAGTGATCCCCATGAATTCAGCCAGTTCTTTAATTTGAAACTGGTACACCTTAAAATCTTCATCTTCCATTTTGATGCAGGACACCATAGCCAGGATAACTTTTTGCTCATTCGCCGTCAGCTTATACCGAGCCTCGATAAGCTCGTTTGCTTTTACTATCAATCCCTTTTTTTGTTTTTCATCCAGGCGCACGGCGATTGCCCCGATTTTTACTCTCATTATATTTTTATTAATTTTTTTAGCCTGTTTGCATTATATGGAAAGAGCTTGCGGGTTGTCAACGAGTATCTATTTCCAATACCCGTTTATAACCCGCTTTCCCTCGTTCATGCACCCGCTTTTACTCGTCTATAGACCCGCTTTCCCTCGTTCATGCACCCGCTTTTACTCGTCTATAGACCC
>QZIZ01000133.1 GCA_003599195.1 Deltaproteobacteria bacterium
GCCCGCCCCCCACCAACCCCGCCACCGCCGCAGTGGGGGTGGGGGAGATCAGCAGGGCGATGCACAGGCCGGTGAAGGCATAGGCCAGGGGGATGTAAATCTGGGCCGGATTGGCAATGCAGGCCGGCGCTAGACAAAGGAGAAGGCCCAGGGCCACCGCCTTTTGCCAGGTACTCCAGGTGCGCCGGTGTCTAAGATTCAAGTAAACTTATCCTTCAAAATTAACAAAGGTTCCGCCCTGTTTTCTGCCGGCGGGTTGCCTATGATAATGATATCCATTTTTTACCATCTGCGCCACAGGGAGATTGCAAATACCAGACCCATCAGGCAGTGCAGGAGACAGGCGAGGACGCAAAGCCGGTCAATTCCCGCTTCCCGGCGGTAACCCTTCCTTTTAATGAACTCCTGGTTGAACACCGCCAGGATAATCAACAAGATAAATCCGGTTTGTAAAGGCAGGGGATTGGCGGGAAATAAAAGGTCGAAAACCAAAGCCGCAATGGTAAGGATATTCACCAATGTGAATATGAGAGCCCCGGCCGCCGGCCCTAGCCTGGCCGCCAGGCTGCGGCCCGGGGGCGGTCCTTCCGGCTCCGGACCGGGAAAGCCATGCAGCAGAAAAAAGTTGAAACCGGCAAAGGTCAGGGGCAGGCCGTAGAGCAGGACCTCGGTGAGCAGATGGCCGGTTTGCAGATACAAGCCCGCGGCCACCGGCAGAAAGCCGAAGCATAAGCCGCCCACCGCTTCGCCCAAGCCTCGCCGGTGCCAGCTAAACGGCGGGGCGAAATAGAAATAACTGCCCAGGAGGCCCAATCCCCCAAGGGGTATGGTCCAATACCCGGTATGCGCCCCGAATTGCAAGATCAATCCCAGCGCGGCGGCGAAGATCAAGGCGGCATAGGCCAGGGGCCGGGCTTCTTTCGGAGAAAGCAGTCCCTGGCCGGGCCAACGGCCCTCAGCAGGGGCAAAGGCCATGCGGCTGCCTGCGGCCGCCAGGATCAGGGCGGCCAAGGCCAGAGTGCCGGCGAGCCAGACTCTCCAGCGCACCGGAAAACCCGCCACCCCTGCCAGGAGCGTACCTACTCCGAAAGGGATGAGACCGGTGACCAGATAAGGGATAAGAGCGTAGCGGTTTTTGGAAAGGGTTTCAGCGGCCATAAACGATTGCATTCAAGGGCGTTAGCCCTCAGTTATGCCATAACTCCAGGGCAGGTCAAGGAAAACAGGCGTCTCAGGGATTGATTCGCTCTCAAGGGCGCGGCGCCCCGCAGTTGTCGGCATCAAGAATATTTTATCCTCTTTTCTAAATCCTTGCCATCACCTTTAAGTTTGCATCTTATGCTGATGGATGCCGAACCTCATTTCCAAGCCGATAAGAAGCCCCATTCTCCATAAAACCATTGACAGCAACCATTCCCGATGTTAGAAAACACTTTTGGGGCCGTTAGCTCAATTGGTAGAGCAAGTGACTCTTAATCACTAGGTTTGGGGTTCGAGCCCCCGACGGCCCACCAGAGAATTCAAGGGGTTAGCTGATTCAGCTAACCCCATTTTTGTTTCCGGCTAGCAGTCTGGCTAGCAAAATTGAGGATCTGTCAGTAGAGACTGAGCAGAATTCCCCTCCACCCTAAACTAATTGCCATGCTGGAGGCAATGCCGCGGGGTTTGCCGAAGACGCCGATTTTCACATACAAGGGCAGGGCAATCAAGTCTCCGCGTAGGAACTTTGAGGCGGCTTGCAACCGGGCAGGAATACAGGATTTTGTTTTCCACGATTTTAGGCATACAGCAATCAATAACTGGCGCTTGCAGGGACACGATTATTTTAGGATAATGGCGGCAAGCGGACACAAGACCATGTCCGTCTTCAAAAGATACAACACCGTCAGCAGGGAAGAGCTGAAACTGTTGGTTAGTGTAGGTGAGAAGCCATAAATAATACTTTTTTAATCACCAAAGGGGAAAATTAACAGGTAGAAAACCCCAAAACCAGCACCATTACTCAGTAAGCGCCTGTAGCTCAGGGGACAGAGCAACGGACTTCTAATCCGTTGGCCGGAGGTTCGAATCCTCCCAGGCGCGCCATTTCATAAAACCGGGTACCATTTCGGGTACCACTTTCTAAAAGCCGTAGCCCAAACTTTTAAGATACAGGGAGGTAGTGACCGCGTTTTCGTGGCCCAGGAAGTCACGAATCTGCGGTAACGAGACGCCGCCGACAGCTAGCTCACTGGCTCGGTGGTGTCGTAGAGCGTGATAGCGCATCTCCGGAACGCCGGCTTGCCGACAGAGATTATGGAAGAATTTGTCCCGATAATCATAGCGGGTACCAGTCTTAGGATTGGTGAAGGCGAAAGGGCTGTTTTTATTACTGTTTTTCCAGGCATAACGGAGACTATCGTAAGCCCGGTCGGCTAGCTGCATCAAGCGTGGGGTTCTATGGCCACCCCGCTTTTTTCTGGTCCAGAAGCGGACCTGGCGACGCTCCCAATCCACGTCATCCCATGATAAATTATTGATCTCGCGTACCCGGGCAGCCGTCTGCCAGATCAAAGTTAGGTAAGCCTGGTCCAAAGGAGAGGCCAGGAGGAGTACGGCGGCAATTTGGTCTTAGGGAGGAATAAATTTTACTGAATGCTCCTCCGGAAACATTTTGAGGCCCCGACAGGGGTTGCGACCAAGATCCCCATCGTTGAGTGCCTGTTCAAAGACAGACCGTAAGGCGCGCAAACATTTATTGGCATTCTTATTGCCCTTCTCCTTCGGATCTCAATGAGTTTTTTTCTGATGATTTCTGGAGTAATCTCGATAAGAAGCAGGTCTTGCCAGGCGGAAAAAAGCCGCAGGAGGTTGATATTATCGCGGTAATGTCCGAGAGTGGTATAGGTCTGAAGGTAATCCAGGCGCTTAGTCACGGCCTGTAAAAACGCCGTGTGGGTCTGCAAGAGCAGCAGTGTTTGTCTGGTGGCGGCTTCGGCATCCTGGGCTTCCTTCTGGGTCCGAAACCCGCATTCTCTGTAGCTCGCCTTTCAGCTTGAACTTGTAGCACCAGGGATTCCGCTTCCTCTCTGGCCGCTTGAATACGGTCATTTATGATCTCCCGGAAAAAGCTAAGATGGCCAAAGGAGCGGGTCCCTCCTAGTTCCCTGGGCAAATAGGTGGCTAACAGCAAGAGGATGAAAAAGACAATTCTGTATATTATTATCTATACAAAATTTATTCAAAGAAAGTTTTATTATTATCTACTCTTTGAGGCACATCTTGGTGGCCCCCCTCAAAGGCCAGGGGCCGGTGTGTGGTTCTCCCTGGAAGACGCTGACAAGGAAGCGAAATATCGGGAGGAACTGGTGTGAGAGATTAACAAAGGTCAGGCGGCAGTGGGCAAGACCAACGATCTTCTTAAGTATTATCCATGAGGATACAGGATTCTCTACCCAATTCCTTTGGCTGCATACCCGACAATCGCTCCTCCCAAAACCAGCCAGGCGGAATTGAGGCGAAAGCGCAACAGCAGGACGGCGCTGCCCACTGCCAGCAGGACCGTGGTCACATCAATAACCGCGGCTCGCCCCAGGAACCACGCGACCACCGCCATCAGCGCCAGGGAAGCCACGTTCAGCCCATCCAGAAAGGCCCCGGCCACCACGCTGCGGCGCAGCCTGGGGATGAGCGGGCCGCTGACGGCAACAAAGAAAAAGGCCGGGAGGAAGATGCCGGCAGTGGCCACCAGCGCCCCCCGGGAGCCGTCCAGGAGATAGCCGATAAAGGTGGCGGTGGTGAAGACCGGGCCGGGGGTGAGCTGCCCCACCGCGGTAGCGTCCAGGAGCTGCCCGGAAGTGAGCCATTGCCAATTTCCCACTAGATCAGCCTGCAGGAAAGCCAAGAGCACGTAGCCGCTGCCATAGAGCACCGAGCCTACCTTGACGAAGTATAAGAAGAGGGCCGGCAGGCTGAAGCTTTCTCTGGCGGCGCTGCGCAGATACGGGGCCAGGGAGATCAAGCCCAGAAAAAGAGCGGCCAGGAGAACCAAAACCCCCAAGGCCCTGAGATGTTCCCGCCAGTCCGGGGCCAGGGTGCGCCTGAATGCGGCCAGGGTCCCCCCTCCCAGGAGCACCAGGAGTTCATTGAGGCCGCCGAAGTTTAATAATGTCGCCAGGAGGGCGACACCCCCCAGAAAAGGCGATTTCACCGCGGTGCGCCCCAAGCCCCAGAGGGCCTGAAGGATAATGGCCAGGACCACCGGTTTGACTCCGTAAAGGATGCCCGCGGCCTGGGGCAGTTGGCCGAAGCGAGCGTAAGCCCAGGCGATCACCATCACGATCACCGTGGCCGGGACGATGAAGCTGACCCCGGCGATGAGGAGGCCGGCCCAGCCGCCCCGGTCGTAGCCCACGTGTATGGCCATCTCCGTGGAATTGGGCCCCGGGATCAGGTTGGTGGCCCCCAACATATCGAGAAAATTCTCCCGGGTCAGCCACTTGCGGCGGCGGACAACTTCATCCTCCATCATGGCGATGTGGGCCGCGGGACCGCCGAAGGCCGTAGTTCCCAAGCGAAGAAATAGAATGAACAATTCCCATAGGTTATTTGAATTGCTGGTTTTGTTCTCAGTCATGATTAAATGAACCTCACAAGGAGCGCGGCCCAAAGGAAACCGATAAAGGAAGACAGCAGCAGGTCACTGGGCCAATGCGCGCCCAGGGCCAGGCGTGCGGCGAATCCCAATAACACCATAGCCCCGCAAATCACTATCCCCGATAGCCGTTGCGGCCCCGACGTCTTGACGGCGAACAGCACCGCCAAAAAGCCGAAGGTGGAGGCGTAAACCAGGGCATGGACGGAGGGGAAAGAGTACCCGGTTAGCTGCTGCGCCACCCGGATCAAATCGGGGGCCGGGCGGGGCCGGGCTACCCATGAGCCGAGGTATAACCCCAGAATCCACATCCCGGCGAAACTGGCCAGAGAGAGTAGCGCTCCCCGTGTCCCGGCAATCCTAAAGGAGAGGATCACCGTAATTGCCAGCAAGAGCAGGCACCAGGGTGACTTGCCGGTCGAAGAAACCCATTGGGCCCAACCGGTGGAGGCAGGCATCAGGGACTGCACCAACTTGGCCAAGACTACATCCCCCGGGAAATACGGCAAACGCCCGGCGGCAAAGGTAAGGAGCAGCGCCAAGGCGAACAAGGCAAACCATATCTTTTCTTTCAGCCCCATGACCTCCTTCCTCCGAAGAAAAGAAGTTGCCGGAATGCAATTCATTATGGCCTAGAAAGCATCCGGGTATTTCTCTTTTACCAGCGGTTGCCTCTCATCATTGGCGGAGAGGGGAAGAGGCGCGGTTTTCTCCGGCTTTGCCTCACCTCCCGGACTTTGCCGGGCTTCTTGGGAGTTCCCGAATCCACCCCCCAAAGCCCGGTACAGGGCCACCAAGGCGTTGAGGCGGTCGAGCCTGGCCTGCACCAAATCATTGCGGGAGGTGTGCAGGGTCCGGTCCGCATCCAGGACCCTGATATAGTCGGTCAATCCCTGGCGGTAGCGGAGATCCGAAATGCGGTATGCTTTTTCGGCTTGAGCCACTTCCAGGGTTTTGATCCTTTCCCGCTGCCCCTGGCGCCTGATGGCCTCCAGATTGTCCTCCACCTCCCGGAAGGTGGTGATGATGACCTGGTGGTAGCTATTTAACAACTCCTCGTGCCTGGCCTTGGTCCGCTGATAATCACCCCAAAGCGCCCCTCCCCGAAAAATGGGGGTCAGGACAGTGGCAGACAGGTTATAGAAAGAACTGGCCGGGGTAATGAGAGTGGACAGGTGCTGGCTGGTGTATCCGCCATTGGCTGTGAGCGCTATGGTTGGGAACATGGCGGCCTTGGCCCGGCCGATGTCGGCGTTGGCGGCCACCAGGTCGGCCTCGGTCCTTCTCACGTCCGGCCTTCGGTCCAGAAGGGCCGAAGGCAGGCCCACCGGAATCTCCGGGGGAATGACCTTCCCGGTGAGGGAGCCGTGGGCCAGGGTAAATTCTCCGGGATTTTGGGCCAGCAGTATTGCCATGGTATTAAGGGTCTGGCGCCGCTGTTGCTGAATGACCGGCACCGTGGCCTCCGGTTCAACCCCGGCGGCCAGACCGCTCCCTTCCGCCTTCACCCTCCTTAAGACGGCCTTGATTCTGGCCAGCAACTCCCTGGGATTGAAGGGCTTGGGCAGATAGTCGTCGGCCCCCAGCTCCAAGCCGACAATACGGTCGGAATCTTCGCCCTTGGCCGTGAGCATGATGACGGGAATCGCAGATTGAGTGCGAATTTTCCGGAGTATTTCCAGGCCGTCCTCCCGAGGCAGCATAATATCCAGAATCACGATATCCGGAAGTTCCGTCCGCAGGGCCTCCAATACTCCGGAACCGTCAGGAAGAGAGTGGACCTGGAAAGCGTAGCCCCCAAGATATTCCTTCAGGAGTTCCACGAGCTTGAGGTCGTCATCGATTATTAAGAGCCGCTTATCCATGGGGTATTCTTCATTTTGGCTATTGAAAATATGCACCACCGGAAGGAAGGGGGCTAATTCTTTTACACTTTTTTACATTTTTTTGCCCTTGGATAAAACTCTCTTTACCTCTCGGGAATATGCTTCCAAACCAGATCGATCCAAGAAGGAGGGTTGGCGATGAAGTCATCAATGCAATGGCTGGTTCTGGCCGGCTTGCCGTTCTTTCTGTTGGTTTTCACCTGTCTGCGGTTGCAGGTGCCCACGGCCATGGCCCAAGGCGGTCAGCAACGGGATGGGTACGGGACGGGTCATGGGCCTTCGGACCGACCCGGATTTTGCCCGGGAAATGGCGCGGGACGAAGAAATCTTAAAGGCTAAGAAGGCTGAATTGAAATCGCTCCTTTCCGGCCCCGGCATGGACGAGCAACAGATCCGCGCCCTCCAGAATGAGTATTCATGCACTCAAAATTAAGACCACCTTCGGCCTCGGGGTCATTCTCCTGGCCGACCTAGCGATCCTCATCAGGGACGCAGAGAGCGAAAGGATGTGTTCGATGATGCGGCAACAGCCTGGAATATGCTCATTCCCGGCACCTAATAAACCCATGTTTAGGAGGATGAAGACGTGAAACCGAAGTATCGCTCAGAGGTTTGGTTGAGAATTTTTATTGAGCTCAACCCAGGGCTTTTTTGATGGTTTCGGCCAGGATGTGGACATTCCAAGGTTTACTGATAAACTCCCGGATGCCCATCTCCATTAAGTCTTCCTGGTGTATTTTATCCGCAAACCCGCTGGAAAGAATTATGGGCAGGTTCGGTCTGCTCTGCAGAAGCTTCCGGGCCAATTCCACTCCCGTTATTTGGGGCATGGTCAAATCCAAAATAGCCAGATCATATTTCCGGGGATGTTGGAGAAATCTTTCCAGGGCCGCCATACTGCTGGTCAAGGCTTCGACTTCATATCCAAGATTTCTCAGGACCTCCTGGCCAAGATCGGCCAGAGCCGGTTCATCATCAACAAAGAGCACTCGCCCATGTCCTGTGGGAATCGGACCGGGAGTCTCGGTAGGGAGAGAAGTTTCACTCCTCTCCACCATTGGGATAAAGACATGAAAGACCGTGCCGACGTTCAACTGGCTCTCCACCCTGACGGCCCCGCCATGGCTTTGGATGATTCCCTCCACCACCGACAGTCCCAAACCGGTTCCCTCCCCCATTTCTTTGGTGGAGAAATATGGATCAAAGATCCTTTCTAAAAATACGGGGGATATCCCATGGCCGGTATCCTTTACCGTTATCAGTGCATAAGGTCCAGGGGTCAGCTTTAAAAGCTCCTCTCCGCTTCCCGCATCTACCACAACCTGGCCGAGGCCAACCTCCAGCACCCCGCCTTTCTCGCGCATGGCATGGGCCGCATTGGTACAAAGGTTCATCACCACCTGCTGCATCTGCGTGGGATCAGCCAGAACCGGCCCCACATGGGGGTCCAAAAATTGGCTGATTTCAATGGTACTAGGCAGGGAGGCCCTTAAAAATTTGACACTCTCCTTAATGATCATCTGCAAGGGGATCGGTTTCCGGTTTTGGTCGACCCTGCGGCTAAAGGTCAGGATCTGTTGCACCAAATCTTTGGCCCGGAACGCCGCTTTGAGAATTTCGTCCACATCTCTTCTTACCTCAGGATTCTCAGATTGATGAAACATTTGGATCATTTCCCCGTAGCCGATGATGGCGCTCAGGATGTTATTGAAATCATGGGCGATTCCTCCGGCCAGGGTGCCGATGGCTTCCATCTTTTGGGCTTGGCGCAGTTGGGCTTCCAGCTTTTGTTTGGCTTCCTGGGCTTGCTTGTGTTCCGTGATGTCCCGGGCAATATGCACGGAGCCTAACAGATTTCCCTGGCCATTCCGCAGCGGCGAGGCATTTACCAGGAAATAACCTCCTAAATTCTCCTCAAGAATTTCCTCGGTATGTTCTCTGCTGTCAGCCAACACCTGGGCATGGGGGCAAAGTTGATGGGGAAAATTAGTTTTATGGACCAGTTCATGACATTTTCGCCCCACCGCTTCTTCCGGGGCAATTCCCAGCTTGGCCGCCATCGTCTGGTTTATTCTGATAATACGGTGCTGGGGGTCCAGGATGGCGATGAGATGAGGGACCGAATTAAACGTCAATTCCCACTCTTCCTTAGCCCGGATTAGGGCCGCCTCCGCCCGCTTGCGCTCGGTGATATCAGTCATCACCCCGATTAACCCGGCAACCTTACCGGAGACATCAATAAAGGTGGCTTTGGTATAGATAAAATCCCTTATGGCCCCATCGGCTCTCACCATGGGAGACTCGTAAATCTGGGGGCCGGGGTTCTGAAACAGCGCCTGGTCCATTTGATAATATTTCTCTGCCAGCTCTTGGGGGTAGGTATCGAACACCGTCTTGCCGATGATTTCCTCTTTCGGCCTTCCCAAGAATTCAGCAAGAGCCTGGTTGCACCCAAGATAGACTCCGTTTACATCTTTATAAAAAATGGGACTGGGAATGGTATCCATCAAAAGTTGCAGGAACTGGAATTGCACGGCCAGCGATCGCTCTGCCCGCTGGCGTTCCCGCCGGTTCTCCACCTCGAGCAAGGCTCTTTTGACCGCGGGCGCAAGGCGCGCAAGTTTTTGCTTGAGCACATAATCAGTCGCACCTTCCCTCAACCCCTCAATCGCCGCTTCTTCTCCCATAGTGCCGGAAACGAAGATGAACGGAATTTCGATCCCTATTTCTTGGACCAGGCGCAGTGCGGACATCCCGTTGTAGCCAGGCAGCCGATAATCCGCGAGGATTAGATCATATTTGCCTTGACGCAACTCCGCCGTGAATCTTTCTCCGGTTTGGACGCGGGTGACACGGCAGGCCAGGCCCTCATCCTCAAGTATTGCCTGCACGAGGTTAGCGTCGGCGATGTCATCTTCCAGGTGCAGTATGTGGATAATAGGTTCCATCTTTAAAGTCTCCCTTGAGCGCTAAAAACCGAGCAATGGGATCATAGTCTTCTCACGCTTCCTGGCGGCGGTTCATTGGTTAGCACCCAATAAACGCCGAGTCTCTTTACCGCATCCACGAATTCTGCGAATCGAACGGGTTTCACCACGTAACCGTTGGCGCCAAGTTTGTAGCATTCATCCAAATCACGAGATTCCTGGGAAGAGGTCAGGATCACGATGGGAATGAACCGCATCTGCTCGTCGGCCTTGAGTTGCCTCAAGACCTGGATACCATCAAGCCTGGGCATTTTGATATCGAGGAGGATAACGACCGGATTCCCTTCGGGACGCTGGGCAAATTCACCCCTCCGGTACAGGTAATCCAACGCCTCCACCCCATCCCGGGCGACCACAATTTCGTTGGCCAGGTTATGCTCGGCCAGACCGTTGAGGGTCAGTTCAATATCCTTCGGGTCATCTTCAACAAACAGAATACGTTTAGGTTCCATGGTCGCTCTCCCACGAAAGGTTAGGGTAGGGAAAAGTAAATGGTGGCCCCTTGGTCGAGTTTTCCTTCCGCCCAGGTGCGGCCGCCGTGGCGGTTAATTATGCGGCGCACATTTGCCAGGCCGATCCCGGTGCCTTCAAATTCCTCCACGCGGTGTAAACGTTGAAAGACCCCAAAGAGATTATCGGCATAATTCATATCAAAGCCTACCCCATTATCACGGACAAAGATAATGGTCTCATTTCCCTCGGGCAGGAAGCCGATCTCGATTTCTGCTTGCTGACGTGATCGGGTGAATTTCAGGGCGTTCGATATCAGATTGGCCAGTACCATGCGCAACATGGCGTGATCACCGATGACCCCGGGAAGATCGGAAATCTGCCAACGGATAGACCTGTCTCGCATCTCCGGCTCAAATTCCCGGATGACTTCCTGGACCAGGGCGTTAAGGTCAACAGGTTTTTTTAACATTTCGCGACGCCCCATCCGGGAGAAGGAGAGAAGGTCGTCAATCAACGTGCCCATGCGTCTGGTGGAGTCGAAGACTTGGGCCAGATAGTGCCTACTCGTATCATCGATGATCGCGGCGGTTCTCTTTTGGAGCAGTTCCAGAAATCCGTCTACATGCCTCAGGGGCGCGCGCAGATCATGAGACACCGAATAGGCAAAGGCCTCCAATTCCTGGTTGGCCGCTTCCAGTTGCGCGGTGCGATCAATAACCCGCTGCTCGAGTTCCAGATTGAGCTTGCGGATCTCTTCCTCCACCTTTTTGCGGTCGGTGATGTCAATGCCCATCTCCAGGATTAAGGGGGACCCATTCGTATCGTACACCAGTTGGTCGCAAATCTGGTAGGTGCGTCCATCAGGTCCCAACCACTCATATTCTTCAGGCTTCTTGCTCTCCAGAACTTTATAGGCCTGGCAGTTCTCGCAAGGCTCGCTTCGTCCAAACATGTAGTCGTAACAGTACCTTCTCCCTGGTTCGCCAAACCGCTCCCGGAAATAACGGTTGGCAAAATCCACCCGATAATCCGGAGTCAGCAGCCCTACATACGCGGGCATGGCTTCCAGCAGGGAATAGAATCGTTGACGCTCGGCGGCCACCACGTCCTCCGTCCGTTTGCGCTCGGTGAGGTCGCGGCCGACAGCCAGCACACTGACAATTTTCCCATACCGATCATATTCCGGAACAATGATATACTCTAAAAAGAGTGTCACTCCTCGGGCATTCACCCAAGTGAAGCCTATTGCCTGGGGAGTTCCGGCCTTTGCCACTTGCCTTAGTTTTTCCGCATATTCCGCGACTACAGGATGGGGGACATGTGGAGTTTCAGCGGCAGGCTTATTGATGACGTCTTTGGCAGACAGACCGCTGGCTTTTTCCCAAGCGGGGTTCACATAAATCCGGCGTAGGTCCAAATCGTAACGGACAATCAGATCGGGGATATTCTCAATTAGGGTACGGTACTCCTGTTCCTTTAAGGCCAGTGCCTGTTCCATTTGCTTGCGCTCGGTGATGTCCACCAGCACCGCGATATTGCCAATGATCTTGCCCTCGCCATTGTACTCCGGGGCCGCGTAAATGCTGTACTCGATGGGAGAACCGTCCTTGCGGTGGCGCACCACGTCTTTTCCCAAGATTGATTTCCCCGAGCATACCCAGGCGCGAAAACCCGCGAACTCCTCCTTGCTTTCCTCAGGCACGGTCGGCAGAAATTGTCCCAGCACCTCCTCGCGGCGCCAGCCCAGCATCTGCTCGGCCGCGGGGTTCCAGACGCTTTTTATCCGTCCTTCGGTATCCAAATCGATTATGGCCACGGGTGCCGCGTCCAGCGTGGCCCGCAGGGTTTCGTTGGTCTGGCGCAGGGCTTCTTCCGCCTGCTTGTATTCAGTTATATCTTGCATCACGCCAAATAAGCGGGAGGGCCGACCCAACTCGTCCAAAGCCACATCCGCCACACTGTGAACGAACCGCACCTCGCCGTCGAGGCGGACCACGCGGTATTCCACGTCGTAACGCGGCCCGCCCCGTAACGCCTCGGCGGCTGCTTGGGATGTCTTCAGACGATCCTCCGGGTGAATCAATTCGAGCCACCGTTCGTGCCACTGATCCAGGTTTAGGATACCCTCCCGCGGCGGCAGCCCAAAGATGCGGCAGGTTTCGTCTGAAAGAGTGACGCAACCGGTATCGAGTTCGCGGTCCCAGTAGCCGACATGCGCGATGCGCTGGGCTTGTGCCAGTCTGCCCTCGCTTTTGCGCAGCGCCTCCTCCGCCCGCTTGCGCTCGGTTATGTCCACGACCATCGAACGGCTCTCTATGGCCCGCCCCTGTGCATCTTGGACAGCATCCACCGTCAGGCTGACCCACACCGTAGCGCCGTCCATTTTTCTCATCTCCAGTTCCTCGTCATGCACTGTTTCCAAGGACCTGAACCGCTTAAGGACCTGTTTTGCTTTTTCTTTCCCATGCGCTGTGTCGGCATAGAGTTCCAGCACAGGCCGTCCCAGCAATTCCTTCGCCGCATACCCGAGTAGTTCTCCGGCCCGGCGGTTGCACCTGCTAATGAGGCCATCGGTCCCAACGGAGAAGTAGGCATTCGGTGCGTTTTCATACAGGTCCCGGAAACGCTCCTCGCTCTCCCGCAGCGCCTCCTCCGCCCGCTTGCGCTCCACGATATCCCAGGAAAGGTCGCCCAATTGGGAGACTATCTCAATATCGCTGTCGTCATAGTTGGAAGCTTTGTTTCCAACCCCAATAATCGCCTTAATCAGGTTGGCCCGGAAAATCGGCACCACGACTTCCCGAACCACCGGCGCATGGCCCTGAGGCATCCCCTGGCGATGGGGCAGGGAAGCATAATCGTTGTGAATAACGGGACGCCGCGCATATATGCAATCCACCCAGACGCCTGCGCCGGCAACATTATAATGGCTGCCTTTGCCGATCGCGGTGCACATGTTTTTCAGGGTATTTGTGGACCAATTTTGCAGAGAGAGCGTTTTTTGGTCTGCTTCGAGAAAATGATAAAAGCCGATGTTACTGCCGGTCAATTCTTCAATTTCATCCAGGGTGGCCGTCAGTAATTCATCCGTGGAGTGGGTATTGGCAAATTCCAACAGCCGCAGGCGGGCCTGCATAATATTTTCGCTCCGCTTACGCGCGGTAATATCTTCATAGACCCCCAGAATCCCAAACACCTCACCATGGGGCAGTAGCAGCGGCACTTTGCTGGTTTTCACCCAGACCTTGGCGTCCCTAGAGGTGGTTTGCGGCTCCACAATGTTCATCTTGGGGAGGCCGGACTCCATGACCTGGCGATCATCCGCCCGGTAGAGATCCGCCTGTTCCCGCCAGACCATGGAAAAGTCGTCCTTACCCAGAAGCTGCTCCGGCCGACTTAAGCCCGCATCCCGGGCGAACAGGGTATTGCAGCCCAGATAACGGAAGTCCCTGTCCTTCCAGAAGACCCTGGCGGGTATTGATTCGATAATCAGTTGCAGCAAATTCCGGGATTCCTCGAGCCGTTGGGCGGTTTCCTGCAACTCCCGGAGATTCTCGGCCAACTCCCCTTCAACCCGGTTGCGCTCGGTGAGTTCCAGTTGCAACTGCTTATTGGCGTTTCGTAATTCGTCGGTGCGTTCCGCTATCTTTATTTCCAGTTCTTCCTTGGCCTGCCGCAGGTCCTCTTCGCTCCGGGCCAGATTCCTGTAGAGCAGAGCGTATGGTCTTTTCAAACCGGTCTCGATCAGGGCCAGGTAGACCAGGTAAAAAGCAACTACCTGCAAAAAGTGGCCGATCAGGTTAAAGAACCCATAGACGTCCATATAAAGGGTAAAGGCCAATTCTGTGACAATATTCAGGACTATGAATAAAAGCAGAAATCGTAATACTTCTGGATCAAAATCTTGACGTTTCTTGTAAAGAAAATAAAGAGAGGCCAGAAGGATAAGACAGATAATGTACTCACTAAGCCTTTTAAATAGAGTTAAGCCTGTGCCCTCAATAAAGCAATCAGGGAAAATACCCCAGTAAAAAATGGAAATTAACAAAATAAATGTAATGAAAGAGTATCCGAGAAAAACTAGATATATTTTTAGTCTCCGACCCAGCAATAGAGGAGCAATAAGGAGAGACAAGCTCTGGACATACTTTTCGGCAATCCAGAGCTGGGTAGGCAAATTAGCATCGTATCCCCGGAACACACCCATGCCTTTATAAGCAAGCAAATGAAACAGATCCAGAATTCCGAAAAACAGAAAAGCAATGCCGAGAAAGAGAAGATAGGTGTTATCAATAAACTGTTTTGAGTTCCAGGTAATTATAAAGATGACTAATGCTATCACCACACAAAAAATTTCGGCAATACTGTGGAACAGGAGGTAACTGTAAAGACTGGCCAGGTATAACACGATTAAAACGGATATTCCCGAAAAGAGGAAAAAATATTTTTTTAACATACCAGAGAGGCTCCCTTGCAATCAACGGACGAGGATCAGGCGGCCGGCTTGGACTTGCGGCAGGCGGAATCCCCCGCCAGCCCCAAGTTGGTGAGCAGGCGCCTGATCACCTGGACGTCTTGAGGTTCCACGACTGTGATCTCCTTGAGTGCTTTTCCCAGGGCCACTTCTTGCCAGCCGGCTGATTGCCCAGGTTCAGGACTCGTATCCGATGGCCGCCACATCCCGGTTCGGCATATGGGCGCCAAAGCAAGCCAGGGGATTGAGAATGTAAAGTCATTTGAGCCGCCGCCCTGCTCCGGCTCCCAAGGGAATCGGAAATTTGGGCGATCCCAGGACTACTCCCTGGAGATTTCCTATTCGCTCATAGCTGGAGCGGCTGGTGTGGGAACTCCAACTCGATGGTCGTCGTCCTCACCCGGACCCTTCCAGGTTGTCATCAGTGAAGGAAGCGAAGGGTTTTCAACGGCAATCCATGATCCTGCAAAAGTACGATTCGGGAGGCCAGATGGATTTCCGGATGCATCCAAACTGGTAATAGGTCGGTCAGTTCATTGGCGGTGAGAAGAATCTCACGCATTGAATGCTCGTGCGGAAAGGAAATGTGGCGTTCTCCATCATGCTGAGTGAGATGAAGCACCGGCATAGGTTCAGCCCGTTTGGTTCAGCCACGAAGACATACCATTATTGCCAAGTCACCAGGGCAATATTCGGCTTGCTGCCTCAAACTCTCAATTTCTCCATATCCTACGAAGATCAATTTCTGCCAGGAATAGGGGCTGCATTTCCTCAGAAATGCTTTGAAGATAATTATAAAATATAGTTATTATTTCTGGAAGTGCAAAAAAAACCCCAGGGAATCATATCAGCATCTTCAACCCTAGGCGATTCTGATATATCAAGGATTATATTGATAACAACTAACTTGCCATGAGAGAGACTTATCGATGGACCATGGAAAAATGATAGATATGATCTTGCTCTGAAATGGATAGCAGACGATCCTTTATGATATTAACTATTATCGATTAACCAGCCTCCTTGAGGCGCTGCTGTTCCAGCCGTATATGAACCAGTTCTTCGGCGAGCTGGCCAAGTACCCCAATCGCCCCACCATACCCTCGGCCGGGTCTATGTATCAGTTGGCGCACGAGTTCAATAATCCTCCGGGATTGCTGCGTTTATTGCAAACCCTGGAGCCTTCCGCGCCAAAGAAGTAGGCTGCGTCAACCGGCGGCAAAGGCGAGCGCCCCGCCCGGGGCGTTCGCCGGTCCCGTAAAACCGGGATTTGTAAGCGTTCAGCTTTCAGCAGACCCAGGCGGACGGCGGGGCGCGGCTCATGATTCTGGTGCTGCACGACCCGAAGCGGGAGTATGCCTACGGCCCTGCCGCCGGACTGCCGGACACCAGGATCGGCGCCTTTTCCCAGGTGCTCCGGGACGAGGCCAAAAAGCGCGGCTGGGTCGTCATTTCGATGGAAAAGGATTTTAAGAAGATCTTTCCGTGAGAGTGAAGGTTGCGCTTATGTCTATCCGGAATATCGCCTGGGCAATATCCTCACTCAGCCCGACGCCCTGAGAGACGAATTGGCTCAAGGAGGCGGCAGATCCATCCTCAAGGACCTGTTGTCGGCAGAGAGCGTGGAGTATCTGCTGGAGAACCTGGCCTAGCGCCTCTGGGCAACGAAGACCACGTGGAGCAACGCCCCTGAAGGAAAAGGGATTGACAACCCCGGGGGAAACGGTTAAAAATTGTTAATGTGTAGCGCCTATTTCAGCTCAGGAGGGAATGATGTCTTCTGAACCTCTCCAGGTTAGCGACGCCACTTTTGAAGAAGAGATTCTGAAATCCGATATTCCTGCGATGGTTGATTTCTGGGCGGCCTGGTGCGGCCCCTGCCGGGCCATCGCCCCGGTGGTGGAAGAACTGGCCCGGGACTATCAGGGTAAAGTGAAAGTGGCCAAAATGAATGTGGATGAAAACGCGAAAACTCCCGCCAAATACGGAATCCGGGCCATTCCCACCCTGATCATTTTTAAGGGCGGACAGGTGATGGAGCAGATCACCGGCGCGGTGTCCCGCTCCCTGATAGAAAACGCCCTGAAAAAAGCCCTCTAACCCTATGGATCGGCATGCCCGTGTCGAATTATGACATAGTCATCGTGGGGGCCGGCCCCGCCGGCCTTACCGCTGGCATTTACGCGGGCCGGGCCCGTCTGAAAACCCTTCTGCTGGAAAAACTCATTCACGGCGGCCAGGTCATGACCACCGACCTGGTGGAGAATTACCCCGGATTTCCGGAGGGCATCTCCGGCTTCGAACTCAGTGACCGCATGCGCAAGCAGGCCGAACGGTTCGGCCTGGAATTCCGCCCCGGGGAAGTCCTGGAGCTGGAGCCGGGCGCGGACGGCCACCGGCTGCTCCTGGAAGGGGAAGAGCTGCACGCCGGCGCGGTGATCATCGCCAGCGGCGCCCGCCACCGGAGCCTGGGAGTGCCTGGGGAGAAGGCCCTCACCGGCAAAGGGGTCAGCTACTGCGCCACCTGCGACGGGGCCCTGTACCGGGGGGAAACCATTGCCGTGGTGGGAGGAGGCGATACCGCGCTCACAGACACTCTCTTCCTCTGCCGCTTTGCCAAGAAAATTCACCTGATCCATCGCCGGGACGCCTTGCGGGGGGAGAAATTCCTTCAGGAACAGGTCCTTGCCCAGGAAAAACAGGGGAAAGTGAAGATCCATTGGTCCACGGTGGTGGAGGAAATCCAGGGCAAGCAGGCGGTGGAGACCCTGAAACTGAAGAACGTGAAAACCGGAGAGGTGACCCCCCTGCCGGTGGCCGGGGTTTTCATTTTTGTGGGCATCACCCCCAACACCGCCTGGCTCCAGGGCCGTGTTCCCCTGGATGAATGGGGGTTTGTTTTCACCGATGACAAGATGGCCACTTCCATCCCGGGTATTTATGCAGCCGGCGACGTGCGCAGCAAACTCCTGCGGCAAATCGCCACCGCGGTGGGCGACGGCGCCATCGCCGCGTTTGCCGCAGAGACCTACCTTACCGAACACCGCCGGAGATGAGACCGTTTTTGGGTTTTTCATTTTTTCGTTTTTCGTTTAAAATAACCTTTAATCTAAACAGATTAGTGATTTGTAACTTTTCAACATAAATAGGGTCTAAGAGTTATGACTATGAAAAAAATCATACAATTTTTGTTGGTATTGGTTCTGGCCGCCCATCTCGGCGGTTGCAGCACCGTGAAAGGCTGGTTCAGCAAAAAGAGGCCGGAAAAGCCGCCGGAGGTCATGGCCGAAGAAGGCATCCAGCAGATGAAAAAGAAGAAATACGACGATGCCATCGAGACCTTCGAAATGGTGCGGGACCGGTATCCTTACAGCGAGCAAGCCCTGCTGGCCCAAATCAAGGTGGCGGACGCCTACTATTATAATAAAAAATGGGATGAGGCTTTGCAGGCTTACAAAGAATTCGAAAAACTTCATCCCACCAACAAGGCGGTCCCTTATGCCATTTTCCGCCAGGGCATGTGCTACTACCGGCAGCGCTCCACCATCGACCGGGACCAGACCTATACCTTCAAAGCCCTCCAGGAATTTCGCCGCCTGAAGCAGAAATACCCCAATTCCGAGTACATCGCCAAGGCGGAGAAATATATGGCCCGCTGCCGTCTGGACCTGGCGGAGCATGAATTTTATATCGGGGAGTTTTACTATAGGACCAAGCGCTATAAGGCCGCGTTAGACCGCTTCCAGGCGCTGGTCCAGGAATACCCCGATTTCCCCAAGCAGGCCGAAGTTAAAGAGTATATCAACAAGTGCCAGACGGATATGGCCAAAGAAGAGAACCAGGACAAAAGCGGGTTAATCTACCAGATCACCAACCTCTTCGACGCGCGTTGGTAGTCTCGGCGAGGCAATAAAAAGATTCACCGCAGAGGCGCAG
>QZIZ01000037.1 GCA_003599195.1 Deltaproteobacteria bacterium
GAGCAGCATAACTCTGGAGTCTGCCTGCCCCGGCTATTGATCTTTCGAGATAAATGTTTATTTTTACAACAAAAGCTATGTCGCCCCATTGATATCGGCACCCTTGAGTGTCATCTTCTCTATCTTCCCCGCGCCCTACTGCCCGTCGATGCTTAACAGGAGGATAGGCAAATGCAGTTAGCCGTTTTCATCACCATTTTCTTATGTTCCTGGTGGGCGGCCTGCCCGGCAACTCCGGCCGCGGCCCAGGTGCAGGAAGAGTGGGTGCGGCAAGTCAGCGGCGCGGGCAACCTCGGCGGCAACCGCCCGGCGGCCATGGCAATAGACCCCCAGGGCAACATCTATGTCACCGGCAGCTTATGGGGCGGCTCCACCAGCCGCAACGACTTCGCCACCATCAAATACAGCCCCGCGGGGGAGGAACTCTGGGCGCAGTATTATGCCGGAGCCGGGAACGGAAACGATTCTCCCGTGGGCCTGGCTCTGGACGGCCAGGGCAATATCGTGGTCGCGGGTATTTCCCGGGAAACTACCTGGAGAAATTCATACACCATCATCAAGTACAGCCCCGGGGGAGAACAACTCTGGGTGAAACACTACGCCGGCGGAGATGTTAAAGCCGTGGGCGTCGACAGTCAGAACAACGTATATGTCACCGGCACGGCTCCGCCTGGTTCAGCCAACTCCAATTACGTCACCATCAAATATAGTCCCGACGGCGACCTGCTCTGGAAGCGCAACTTTAACGGCACGGGAAATGACAGGGATGAAGCCGCGGCCATCGCTGTGGACAGTCAAGGCAACGCCATTGTCACCGGCGCCTCCTGGGGCGCCACTACCGGCTACGACTACGCCACCATCAAGTACAGCCCCGAAGGAACGACGCTCTGGAAACGGCGCTACAGTTTAACGATCGCATTGACCGCGCCAAGGCCGTGGCTGCGGACAGCCAGGGCAACGTGTATGTCACCGGCGAATCGTGGAGCGGCACGTCCTTTGACATCGCCACCGTCAAATACAGCCCAGCCGGGGTGCGGCTCTGGGCGCGACGCTCCAAGGGGGGTGCGAACGAATCATCGGCTGCCAATCCTTGGGCCATCGCGGTTGATGGCCAGGACAACGTCTATGTCACCGGTCGCGGAATGCGCGGGTACCTTACCCTCAAGTACAATCCCGCGGGGCAACGGCTCTGGAGCATCCGGGATCAAACAGCCGTGGCCCCGGATGACCAGGGCAACGTTTATGCCACCGGTTGGGCTTTGGGTTCCGGAACCGGCGTCGACATCCTGACCACCAAGTACAACTCCGCGGCGGAAAAGCTTTGGCAAATCAACTTCACCACTCCGGGGGAAAATGGTGATTACCCCCGAGCCATCGCTCTGGACGGCCAGGGCAACGTCTTGGTCACGGGCTGGGTAGGCAATGCCGTAGAGGAGTTTGCCACCGACTGGGTCACCATTAAATATAGCCAACCATAAGACGCCCATAGGCCGTCCTCGGCCCCTCCGGGAGGTTCCGCCCCGCCATAATTTTCTTGACGGCCGGGAGCGGCATGCTTATTTTGCCTCCAGAAACCACGATAACCCCCAATTCCGGATGCCAAGGAGTGAGACATGTTATCCACCATCCCCGCGGATTTGAGTAAATTATCCAAGGAAAACCTGAACCAGGAACTCCTGCGGATCGCCATCATTGCCGAGTTGGACGCCATCAACCTTTATGAGCAACTGGCGGCCCTGAGCGACGATGCGGATATCAAGAAGGTTTTTCTGGACATCGCCAAGGAAGAAAAGACCCACGTGGGCGAATTTCAGACCATGCTCCTGAGGCTGGATGTGGAACAGGTCCGGGAAATGGAGCACGGCCGGGAAGAAATCAAGGAACTCACCGGGAAGTAGAAGGGAAGGGGCCAGGGATCAGGGGGCAGGGGCCAGGGCAGTTGAAAATATTCCAATCCAACTTGTCTCTGGTCCCTGGCCCCTGACCCCCGAACAAGGGCTAAGAAACATGGGGCCTCCTCAAAGATGTCAGGATAAGTCCACCAGGCCGGGCCTAGCTTTTTACCAACTTCAATCCCGGCAACCGGGTTTCCAGGATGATCCCTTCTTCCTTCAGGTAAGCCACCGCGGCCTCATGCATGATCTTGGCCACGTGGAGGAATTCCCCCATGGGCAGCAGCCGCATGTCACAGGAAATTAAAAATCCCATGGTCTCGGGGATGATGGTCATCCGGGTCTGCCAAAGCGGGTTCTTATGCCGGCAATCCATTTGGTTTTGGGGGCAATCGTGCGTTTCCATTTCTTTCTCCTCCGGCAGGAGGCCTGTTGATCAGACCTGCCGCCGATTTGACGGCAAAAGCGGCGCCGTCAAAAAGACCGGCTCTTTATCCGGGTTCGTTTTTAATATTCAGGAACGTATCCAATTTGAGTTGCATGGCGCTTAAATCCATCTCTTTTTCTCCATAGAGCAGCCTCCTTACCAGGTCATAACGATCCCCCAGGGGCATCGTGAAGTAGAAGGGGCTTTCCACCAAGACTGAGACCAGGGTCTTCATGATTCCCACCTATAATTAATTTGTTCTAAACGGCAAGGATTGCAAAGTTTGGACCAGTAGCCCAATGACCACGGCCTTTTCCCAAGATAACCTTTTCACAAGGTCGCAACCGCCTTATAAGTTGGATAAATTTAGGGGCGCCAAGGGGGCCAGGGAAAGATGGGAAAGATGGGGGGAGGGTTGCTAAGGCTGCAAACCGCCGTCAAAAGTTCTACAGTGCGAAATTTTTGCCGCGCCGGGTTGGGCGGCAATGGGTTGAAAGAATTGAGGGGAGGGCGGGAATCGCAGCGAAATTCTCCGGCCCTCCCCTCAAATTGCCATTATTGCTGCGTTAGTCCTTCTTTTCGTCCAACTCCTTATTCCACTCCGAATGGTGCTTCTTGGCCCAGGCCTTACTCACCTTGCCGGTGACCATGGCGCTCCAGGTCCCCGGGTTGGCGATGGTGCCCAGGTAGGCATGGGCGATGATCGCAGCCACGAAGATGATGGCAAAGAAGCCATGGATGGTGGAATTGAGGCAGTTGAAGGTTAGGGGCAGACTGTTCTTGAAGATGAGCAGGATGCCGGTCAGGCCCATGATGAAGCTCAAGGCAATCGTCAGCCAGAAGAAGACCTTCTGCCCGGCGTTGAGCCGGCCCGCGGGGACCTCCACTTCCTTGCCGCCGAAGTAGCCGCCGTGCTTCTTGAACCACTCCTTATCATAGGGCGCGAAGCGGGCGTCTTTGTACCAGAGGGCCAGGCTCACCACCGAGGCCCCCACAAAGATGAGGCCGGAGACCCAGTGGAAGATCACCGCGGTGTTGGGCGACCCGAAGAAGAGCTTCAACATGGAGACGTTGTTGTAGAAGAAGATGTAGCCGCTGAAGAAGAGGCAGAAGAAGGTCAGCATGCGGACCAGGTGCGTCCAGCGCTCTGCCAGGCTGAACCGCAGCACATCCGCGGGCGCGGCATAGAAGTCGGCTTTCTTGGGGCCCTGGCCGGTGTAATGGAGCACCAGCAAAAACACCAGGAGCAAAATGCCCCAGCTTGCGTAGGGGGTCAGGTAAAGCTGATGGAACTGGTTGAGGGTGAAGGCCCAGGGCGCGCAGCCGATGAGCCGGCCGCTCTTGGTGAATACGGGTTTGCCGTCGGGGCCGAACAGGTCGGTGACGATATTGCCCTTGAACATCTGGGCCTGCTCCGAATGGCAGTCGGTGCAGCCATGCGCGCCCAAAGCCTGGCTGGCCGGGGCCACGTTGTGGTTGATGTTGAAGCCTTCGCCTTCGCCGCACCAGGTCTCGTCCTTGGCGGTGACGACCTCGCCCTTGTCGTTCAGGTAATGAATCTGGCCGCCCTTGTGATACGAAGGTTTTACCTGTTGGAAACGCTTGTTGCCTGTGAGCGTCTCAGAAAGGGCGGTGAGCATCAGCTTGATTTCTTCCGGGGTGTGCAGCTCCGGTTTGTTGGGCTTTTTACCCTTTAACTGCCCCTTGATCTTTGCATAGCCTTTGCCGATCTCCCGGGCAAAGAGGGGGTAGTAAATGCCGTCCTTATCCTGGTTGGTGTAAACCACGGGCAGGAGGTTGTTCACCGGCCAGATCTTGCCGTCTTTGTGCTTCCGGGCGTAGCGGGGCTTCCATTCGAAATAGTCCCCGATCTTCTTGGCCCCCAGCTTGGGGTAGTTGACCATGCTCCCGGTGGTGACGTCGAAGCCTTCCCCCGCGGCCCGGTGCAGCACCGGGATATGGCAGGTCTCGCAGGCCAGCTTGTCCAGGTGATTCGGCCGGATGGACAGATGGGCCGGCCGGGGCGCGCCCATGAAGCCTTCTTCGTGGCACTGCTTGCAGGTCTTCATGGTGTTGTCCAGATCATTCCGGACGGTGGAGACGTTTTCATCGCCCTTGGCGAAGTTGTGCTCCTGGTCGATGCTCCAGTGGCAGTCCGCGCACTCCATGCCCCGGAGATTATGGACGTCGTGGTTTTTGCGGTCGTTCCAGGAAAAGCCGCGCTTTTTCACGTCGGAGACGCTGTGGCAAAAGGTGCAGTTCTCCGACGGCGGCGGCCCGGCAAGGTCCAACTGGATCTTCCCGTCGTCGTTGAAGAGGCGCTTGTTATAGACTACTTTCGGGGCCTGGCCTTCCCGGATGGTGCCGGTTACCTGGCCGATCCCCGAAGCGGAGGTGGAAGCCCATTTGAAGTTCTGGAAGATGAGCTGTTTGATGCGGTCCTTGAAGTTGTAGCCCGGCAGGTGGCAGACGAGGCAGTCGGCCTCCACCACCCCGGTCTTGTCCCAGGCGCTCTTGAAATAATCGCCGTCCAGGGATTGGGCCAAAGAGGGATCGGCCTTGAGGCGCTGATCATAGCGTTTGCCGTCCCGGTCGAACTCCAGCCCCCCGCCTCCGGGATGGCAGCTGCCGCAGCCCGGCATGGCGGGATTCTTGGGGTCTCCGGCCATGGCAAACATAAAGGGGGTCATGTCAATCTGATCGGGGCTGCTGTTCTGCTTTTTCGCCAACTGGCGAAAAGAGGGCGGTCAGAACTTCCCCATCATGCCGTCGGAGAGCAGCCAGGGCTTCTTTGGGTTAAAATCGTCCTTGATCCGGTCCCAGCCCTGCTGGAAATGGTAGCCCTTGGTGATCTGGTCGTAACTATGGCAGTTGGAAGTGCCGCAGGTCTGGCGGGGGCTGTAAGGCTGGTCGGCGTTTTCGCCGGTTAAGGGGTTGATGATCTTGCCGTCTTCCGTCAGCAGGGGGAAGGGGGCGTGGGTCTGCGTTTTGGCGCTGAGCAGTGAAGGCGCCAGCATTAACCCCAAGGCCAGGGCCATTCCCAGGAAGGCCCAGCGCAGATAGGATTTCCCGGCCATATTGTGGTTCCTCTCTTTGTCTACCCGTTTGATAGTTTATAAGTTTCTTAACTATGCATTATAGCATATCCAACCTCCCCGGCAAATGCAAGACATCAAAGGCAAAAATTCCCGGCCGGGGCCAAAATTTTCCGGTTACCTGGGGATAATTATGGCCAAATTACACATTGATGGGAAAAAAGAAAGGGCACGGCTCGCCGTGCCCCATTACTATTGAGGAGGGGGTTTATCGGGTCTTTCCGTTGCCATTATTTTAAGGCTTATGCTTCGTTCTTCACCAGCCGCAATCCCGGCAGCCGGGTTTCGATGATGATGCCTTCTTCTTTAAGGTAGTCCACCGCGGCCCGGTGCATGAGTTTGACGACGTGGAGGAATTCGGCCATGGGCATTAAGCGCATATCACAGCTTACCAGCAATCCCATGGTCTCGGGGACAATGGTCATCCGGGTCTGCCATTGGGGGGTCTGGTGCCGACACTGGGGATGATTCTGGGGGCATTCCTTGGTTTCCATTTTCCACCTCCTTCCACCCCGCCTGCAGGGTGGGCAACTTCAGACGCTTGCCACTTTTACCAGGCTCGGTTCTGCGGATTTCAGAAACAGGCTGATCTTGGTCTGATAATCCTGCAAATCGATGCTCTTTTCTTTTTTAATCAGTCTTCTTACCAGGCGGAAGCGGTCCCGCAGGGACATGGAGAAGTAAAAAGGGCTTTCTACCAGGATCGATACTATCATCTTCATGGCCTTTTCCTCTGATTAAGAATATAACCCGTTTGATTTGCAGGGAAAGCCGGTAAAAATACCTATTTAATAATGCGTAATAATGCCTAGGGAGGAAATTTTTTTTCACAAAGCAGGGGAATGGAGACAGGGGGGAAAGATCGGGCAGGGACGGGAACGGGGCGGCCCCCCGGCGATTCGCCGGAGAAAACGCCCGGTTGGCGCAGCAGCGTTGTTGCCAAAGTCACAAGTAATTCAACTTGCGCCTTACTTAGCGCCTTGGCGTGATACCAATTTCTAATCAAACAGCAATTTTTTATAGGGGGAACTTTGTGTTCTCCCGAATGCACCAGGGCGAACACAAGGTTCGCCCCTGCGATTTAACCCTTTTTGAATGTGAATTGGTATGTGTCTGTCTTTTCGGGCCTGACGAAAGTGGATATTCTTAACTTTCAAACTTCTCGTCAAAGACTTTCATGGCGCAGAATTTGCCACACATGGTGCATTGGTCTTCCTGGGCCCGGCTCAGGTCCCGGTAGCGTTTCGCCTTGTCCGGGTTGATGGAGAGCCTGATCTGCGCGGGCCAGTCCAGGGCCCGGCGGGCCTTGGACATGGACAGGTCCCAATCTGCGGCCCCCGGAATGCCGTTGGCGATGTCCGCGGCGTGGGCGGCGATGCGGGAGGCCACCACTCCGTCGATGACGTCCTCCACTTCCGGCAGCTTCAGGTGTTCGGCGGGGGTGACGTAGCAGAGGAAAGAGGCCCCTTCGGTGGCGGCCAGCGCCCCGCCGATGGCCCCGGCGATGTGGTCGTAGCCGGAGGCCACGTCCGTGACCAGGGGGCCGAGGACGTAAAAGGGGGCGTTGGCGCAGTACTTTTGCTGGAGGCGCACGTTTTTCTTAATGGCTTTCAAAGGCAGGTGCCCCGGACCTTCCACCATTACCTGGACGCCTTGGGCCCAGGCCCGTTTGGTCAACTCTCCCAAAATTTTCAACTCATGCAGCTGGGCCCGGTCCGTGGCGTCGGCCAGGCACCCGGGGCGCAGGCCGTCTCCTAAAGACAGGGTCACGTCATGGGCTTTGGCAATCTGGAGCAGGCGGTCATACTGCTCGTATAGAGGGTTCTCCCGTTGATGGCGCCGCATCCAGGCGGTCAAAAAGGCTCCGCCCCGGGAGACCACGCCGGTGACCCGTTTGGCCAGCAAAGGCAGCGCCTTCCGGGTGACGCCGCAGTGGACGGTGACGAAATCCACCCCCTGCCTGGCGTGGTGCTCCACCATCTCCAGGAACCAGTCGCCTTTGACTTCGTCCAGGCTGTTGGCCTCGGTCATCACCTGGTAGATGGGCACGGTGCCGAAGGGCGCGGGGCACTGGCTAATAAGCGCGGTGCGCAGGGCGTCCAGGTCGCCGCCGGTGGAGAGATCCATGACCGCGTCCGCGCCGTAGCGCAGGGCCGCGGCCAGCTTTGCCTGTTCTTTTTCCAGGCTGACGTCGTGGGGAGAGGTGCCGATATTGGCGTTGATCTTCACCCGGACGCCCTTGCCAATGGCTGCAGGCTCCAGATTCACGTGCCCGGGGTTGGCGGGCACCACCAGGGTGCCTTCGGCCAGGCCGCGGCGGATGGCCTCCGGGGCCAGCCCTTCTTTTTGAGCCGCCAGGGTCATGGCCTTGGTGATCTTGCCCGCCAGGGCTGCGTCGCGTTGAGTCATCATGGAATATTTTCTGGAGGGAAGCCGGACAGGCTGGCACCTCCCAACTCGCTAAAGGTTTTTATATATGCATTCTATCTGAAATTCCGGGGAAAAGGAAGGGTCGCAGTTTCGCAAAGCCAAGCTTCGCCGCCAACCCGTAGGACCACTCAAAATCTCTTAGCTTTTTTGTGATTAAAGGCATATATTTTCATATGGCCCAATACCAATACACCTCGTATTAAAAAATGAAGATCAGCTACTATCCTGATACGGACTCCCTGTACATCGATTTATCCGAGCAACCGAGCGCCGTGAGCCGTGAGATTTCCGAGGGTGTGGTGCTGGATTATGATGCCCAGGGGCGTTTGGTCGGCATCGATATCGATAATGCCAGCAATAAGGTTGAGCTTAAAAAGCTTACTCTGAGCAAAATCCCCGCCACTGAAAAGATAATACGCGTAATTTCTTTCGATGTTGAGATTATAGCTCATAGGCCAAGTTCTTTTTCCAACTCTTCCAAGGTGAAAAATTCACCGCGTCTGATGGCCTCCCTTCCTTGCCTGATGGCAGCCCAATCCTCTGCGGTCACAGGTTCCCGGTCATGTTCCTCATGCCGGTAATAGAGCATGTCCAGAAACTCCTTTAATAAATCAGCGTCCGGCCCTTGGACCACGGCCTTGAACTTGCCTACCAAATCTTTATCTATCCTTTTTTCCATGGGGTCGCCTCCTTCTTGAGAGACCTCATTATCTCAAACTCAAAGTAATAAAACCCCGACTCTGTCAAGCCGGGCTTTCCTGTTGCTAGTCGGCAATGCAGGCGAAGCTGGGGGTGGAGACAGTCATCGGTGTGATCGGCGCCTGGAAGCGGGCCGGGGAACCCGCCGACGAGTAAATCCGGGCGCTTTTCATAAGAAGACAAGCCGAAGGAGACTTGATAAGGTCCTGAAAAAATGGGACATAGGAGCTTTTTCTGTACTCTATACCCCGAAAATTAGTATTAGTTTTCTATATCTTATTTTGCCTTTGAACCTCTTAGTTGCGCCCCACATTTTTTACATGTCGTGACATCGTAAATACTAATCCAATTGTAGGTACCACATCTACCACATTTCACTTTTTCTTCTGCCATATCTTTTCTACCTCCTCTGATTTAAAGCTAATTATAGCTTGTGCAATATAAAATATGAATATTTGACTCACTTTGATAAAAAACTGAGAAATATGCCAATAATCGCTCCAATTAATAAACAGATACCCATTGACCCGCCGCCAAACAAAATTATGCTAAAAAGCCCACCTAAAACCATGCCTCCTATGATAAAAGACCAAGCCCCTCCTGTACGAGAATGTTCAAACATCCATGGCTCCAAATCCCATTGCCCTATCAAAGTTCCTTTTGCCTTAGGATGTTCCACATAACCTTCTGCAATCTTTTCTTTAACGTATCCTTCCCAACTCATATTAATCCTTTTGCCCCAGCCACATTTGTTATGCCCCATAAATACACCCGAACCAGACCTTTGGGCATAAACATACCTATGGCTTTCATCAGGCGGACATTCTGGACATGATTGTCCTAAATGAACCCTGTTTATTGAATTTGGATCTATCATAATAATTAACCCTCATCGTTATTAATATATAACATTATTTTATTGAGAATAAAAATATGAAGGGCAAATTTTTATTATTTTGATAAGCGGAATGAGAAAATATTGCCAGACTCCATTTATATGGAGAAATTTTTAAATTTTCTAAAACCCCTTTTAGCACACCCTAAAAAAGGGTTCAAGGAAAAAGCCCGGCTTCATCAACCGGTATTATTTTTGATAGCCTTTGACTCCGGGACAAGAGAAACTGCTTCAGGGCCGTGAGCGCCGATCCCGGCACGGTGTCCAGGTTCTCTCTGGCGAAGAATCTGGCGATCTCCTCCCAGGGGACGCTCTTTTCCTCCGCCAGCTTCTTGCATCCGGCCCGGAGCCAGGCTGCCTCATCCTGGTGGTTCCCGCCCACTGGCCCCTGGCCCCTGACCCCTGGCCCCTTTTTTTTTGCAGGCGGAGGAGGAATGGGTTAAGATGGAGGTTGTGAAGAATTTAGCCATCTTAGGGTCCACCGGTTCCATCGGCCAAAGCACCTTGGCGGTGGTGAGGGAGCACCCCCGGGAGTTTCGGGTGGTGGCGCTGGCCGCGGGCAGAAACGTGGAGTTGCTGGCCGGGCAGATCGGGGATTTCCAACCGGGCCTGGTTTCGGTCCAGGACGGGGAAACCGCAGACCGCCTGCGAAAATTGCTCCCCTCCGGGAATAATCTGCAAATCCTGGCCGGCCCCCAGGGCGCGGCCGCGGTGGCCACTGCGGCGGGCGTGGACCTGGTGGTCTCCGCCATGGTGGGCGCGGCGGGCCTGGAGCCGACGCTGGCCGCGATTCAGGCCGGCATCCCGGTGGCCTTGGCCAATAAGGAGACCCTGGTGGCCGCGGGGTCGCTGGTGATGGCCGCGGCCAGGGAAAAGGGCGTGGCCCTGCTGCCGGTGGACAGCGAGCACAGCGCGCTGATGCAGGCTATGGAGGGGCAGCGCCGGGAGGATGTGAAAAAGCTGTGGCTCACCGCCTCGGGCGGGCCTTTCCGGGCCTGGCCCGGAGAAAAGCTGGCGCAAGTCACCCCGGAGCAGGCCCTGCGCCACCCCAACTGGAACATGGGGGCCAAGATCACCATCGATTCCGCCACCATGATGAACAAGGCCCTGGAGGTCATTGAGGCCAGTGTCCTTTTCGGGCTGCCGGTGGACCGCATCGGGGTTTATATCCACCCCCAGAGCATTATTCATTCCCTGGTGGAGTACGTGGACGGTTCGGTGCTCGCCCAGTTGGGGGTGCCGGACATGCGGCTGCCCATCGCCTACGCCTTGTCCCACCCCCGGCGCCTGCCGTTAAGCGGCCCCGCCCTGGATTTGAGCCAAATCGCCCAACTGACCTTCGAAGAGCCGGACTTTGCGCGCTTTCCGTCGTTAAGGCTGGGCTACGACGCGGCCCGGACCGGGGGCACCATGCCCGCGGTGCTGAACGCCGCCAACGAAGTGGCGGTGGCCGCGTTTTTACATAAGCGCCTCTCTTTTCTGGGCATTCCCCGGGTGGTTGAAGAGACCATGACCGCCCACACCCCCATGCCTATTCAGGACCTAGCCCATGTCCTGGGGGTCAACCGCTGGGCCCGGGAGTATGCGCAAGACCTGATTGATACCAAAGGAGCAACCAGCCTTTAATGACTACTGTTTTGGCGACCATCATTGTATTAGGAGTCCTCATCTTCATCCATGAGCTGGGCCATTTTCTGCTGGCCAAGGCCTGCGGGGTGCGGGTGGACGCCTTTTCCCTGGGTTTCCCTCCCAGGCTGCTGCATAAGCAGATCGGAGAGACGGATTACCGCCTCTCGGTCATCCCCCTGGGGGGCTACGTGAAGCTTTTGGGGGAAAACCCCCATGACGAAGTGCCTCCTGAGTTGGAGCACCGCTCTTTTGCGCACCAAACCTTATGGCGCCGGTTCCTCATCGTGCTGGCCGGCCCGGGGTTCAATTTCCTCTTCGCGGTCCTGGCCCTGTTTCTGGTCTTCGCGTTTACGGGTATCCCTTATTTAACCACGGAGATCGGGGGGGTAACCGAGGATTCCCCCGCGGCCCGGGCGGGATTGCAGAAGGGTGATCTGGTCCAGGCGATTGACGGGACCAAGATCGGCCGTTGGGAAGAGCTATCACCGAAAATTAAGGAACGGGGGGAGCAGCCCGTTACCCTGGAGGTGAAACGGGGGGAAAAGGTTTTCCAGGTGACGGTAACCCCGCAGCGCCAGGAGATCACTGATGATTTCGGGGGCAAGGTGTCCACTGTGCTCATCGGCATCCGGGCCTCCGAAGCCTTTGCCGTAGAAGAGGTGAACCCCGCCCAGGCCTTCGCTAAAGGCGCGACTGCTTCCGTGCGCATCGCCGCGCTGACCCTGGAAAGCATCTACAAGCTGCTGGCCCGGGAGATTCCCATAAAAACCCTGGGGGGCCCCATCTTCATTGCCCAGATTGCGGGCAAGCAGGCGGAAGCGGGGGTTTCCTACCTCATCCATTTTATGGCCGCTTTGAGCGTGAATCTGGCCATGCTGAACCTCCTGCCCATCCCCGTGCTGGACGGGGGCCACCTCTTTTTCTTCGCCTGGGAGGCGGTCAGGGGCAAACCCGTGGCCGTCAAACACCGGGAGATGGCCCAGGCGGTGGGCATGATGCTGATTCTGGCCCTAATGGCTTTGGTTTTTTATCAGGACATTTTGCGGCTGCTCAGCCATAAGTGATGCTCCCTTCTTTTAACGCAAAACGGAAAACGGAAAACGGAAAACGGTCTCTCATCCTGGCCCTGGATACCTCCACCGACAAAGGCAGCCTGGCCCTGATGGAGGGGGACCGGCTGCTGGGGGAGTATTCTCTGCACAGTCCCGGCACTTATTTGCAGCATCTCCTGCCTGCCGTGGAGGATCTATTTCAAGCCGCAGGGCGCACTTTGCACCACCTGGAGGCCATCGCCGTGAGCCAGGGGCCCGGCAACTTTACGGGGCTGCGCATCGGTCTGGCCACCGCCAAGGGCCTGGCCTGGGCCCTGGGCTGCCCCCTGGCAGCGGTGCCCACCCTGGAGGCCCTGGCCGCCCAGGTTCCCTGCCAGCCCCACGACATTGCGGTCCTGATGGACGCCAAGCGGCAGGAAGTCTACCTGGGCCTCTTTAAGGGTCCGGAAGAATTGCCGACGGCCCAGGGCGAACCCCAGCGCCTGCCGGTGTCGGACCTGCCCTCCCTGTTGCGGCCGCCTTTGCTCCTCACCGGCCCCGGCCTCGAGGCGTACGGGGATTTTCTCAAACAACACCTGTCCCCGGAAATCGCCTGGGCGCCCCCGGATTTGCGCCATCCCCAGGCCGCGACCATCGCCCGGCTGGGGCGGCTCCGCCTGGAACAAGGACTGGCCGTAGCCCCCCAACAACTGACCCCCGCCTACCTGCGCCCGGCGCTGTAGCGAACCTTGGGTCGCTCATAAAAAGATTCACCACAGAGGCACGAAGACACAAAGGGACACAGAGAAATATTTTTTAGTTTTGGCGGCGAGCCGCCAAAACTAAAAAGAAATATCTTTGTGCCTCTCTGTGCCTTTGTGTCTTTGTGGTGAATCTTTTTGAATGGCTGATAAACCCCCTCCCCCAATCCCTTTATGCCGTATTAAAACTTGACAGTAGGGATGGGACATGATAAAAATTAAAACCTAACCAATCAAAATTTCAGGGTTTTCATGCCTCAAGCACAAAAACCGGTGGTGGATCTCCGGTCCCGCGAGCATTATTTAGCCTCCTGTATTGCCTTGGCCCAAGAGAAGTTGTCCCGCTGCGGCTCCCTGGCCGAGATTGCCGCGCATGAGAAGGAGATCAACATTTATCCCCGCCTGGACCGGTTGGAGGGGCCGCACCTGATCCATCTGTTAAACGAAGAAGCCCCGGGGCCGGTCAAGCTGGCCAAGGAGGCGGTGGCCCGGGGGGAAGTGCTCCTGGAGCACGCGGCCGCGGGGGAAGGCACCCGGCTCCAGTTGGGGCCTAAATACTTTTTCAACATTGCCAGGGATTTAAATCTGGAAAGAATGGCCCATTTGCTGAGCCTGGAGACCGGCAAGGTCGTGTCTGAGGAGGCCGTGGCCTCTCAATTGGATTGCCCGCCCCAGGATTTGCTGACCCTGTCCCTGGGCAGCCGGCACATGCTGCAACTGGCTTTTGATTTGGACCGGCTGGCCCGGGAACTGGGGGAGTCCCCGGCAGAGGTGCTGGCGCGGCAGCATCTTTTGATCATTGTCAGCGAGGAAATGGCTGCGGCGGTGGAAAAAGACTTCTACCTGTGGCATTTTTACGGCTTCCATCCGGCCCGGGTCTTTTTCATGGTGCAGGAAAGCTTCCATGGCCTCAATCTGAACAACGGGCGGTTTTTCTTTGATGAGACCTCCCCCCGGCGCTTGCACAACCACGGGCAGATGGCGATGCAGCAGGCCATGGACCGGCAGCTCTTCACCCTGCCGGGGACCCATGTCTGGGAGCGGGTCTATCATTCCCGTGACGCGGTGGAGGACTGGCTGCAGGGGTTCGTCAATAAAATATCCTATAATATCGAAGACCTGGACTATTTGACCGGGTCTTTGGATTTCCACAGTCTGGGGCTGGTGTTGGAGTTGGAGGAAAAGGGTTTCCGGATGGTCATGGAGGTGGTGGCCAACAACCCCGAGAAGCCCCAGAAGGGCGGCATGCTGGCCTGGGACCCCGAACTGGACCGGGACGTGATGGTGGAATCCTTCCAGTTGGGAGACCTGCCCAAGAAAGAGATTGCCTTCCTGAACCGGAATTTCAACCACTATCCCCGGCCCTTCGAGAGCTGGCGCCGGGTCCGGGACGAAGGTCTGCCCATGCCCGTGGCGGTGAAAGAGGGTTTTTTATATTACCAGCCGGTGCAGGGGGACATCAATTTTCTGGTGCCCACCGCTTTTTTCCGCCGCAAGGAGATGTTACCCATTAAAAATTTAAAGACTCCGGCCTCGTTGCCCCTGGCCGTCAACCGCATGGCGGCCCAGGACCGCCAGCCAGGGTTCCGGGAGTTCGTGCAACGCCTCAGGGAGGGGGGGAAATGAGTCCGCCCCGGAAGATGTTCGTCAATGCCGCGGACCCGGAGGAATTCCGGGTGGCCATCGTCGAAGAAGGACAGATGGAGGAACTGGCCCTGGAGTCCGCGTCCCGGGAGGCCACCAAGGCCAATATTTATAAAGGCATCGTGGTCAATATCGAGCCCAGCCTCCAGGCATCCTTCATCAATTACGGGGGCGAGCGCCACGGTTTTCTGCCCCTGTCGGAAGTCCACGAGGATTGGTACCAGGAGAAGCCCCAGAGCAAATCCAAGACCAAGATTCAGCGGGTGCTGCGCAAGGGCCAGGAGATCGTGGTCCAGGTTTATAAGGAGGAATCCGCCACCAAAGGGGCCTATCTCAGTACCTATATTTCCCTCCCCGGCCGGCGTTTGGTCCTCTTGCCTAGGCAGAGCCACCTGGGGGTGTCCCGGAAGATCGAAAAGGAAGAAGAGCGCCAGCGTTTGAAGGACCTGGCCCAAAAGCTGGGCCTGCCTCAGGAGATGGGCCTGATCATCCGCACCGCGGGAGAAACCGCGGCCACCCGGGAACTCACCAAGGACCTGAATTACCTGCTGAAGCTCTGGGAGGGCATTAAGCAGGCCGCCCAGACCCAGCCGGCCCCCTGCCTGCTGCACCGGGACCTGGACCTCATCACCCGCACCGTGCGGGACTATTTTTCGCCGGATATCAAGACCATCCTGGTGGACCACAAGGATGTCTACCAGACCTTGCGCGCTTTTCTCCAGGAAATGGCCCCCCGCCAGGCGCATGCCCTTAAGCTTTATAAAGACAAGCTCCCCATCTTCACCCGCTATCAGTTGGAGGAGCAGATCGAGCGGATTTACGCGGAGCGCGTGCCTTTGAAATCGGGCGGCACCATCGTCATCAATCCCACCGAAGCCCTGGTATCCATCGACGTCAATTCCGGGCGCAGCACCGGCCAGAAAGAGATTGAAGACACGGCCCACAAAACCAACCTGGAGGCCGCCGAGGAAGTGGCCCGCCAACTCCGGCTCCGGGACTTAGGCGGCCTCATCGTCATCGATTTCATCGACATGAAGGAGAAGAAGCACCAGAAGGAGGTGGAGCAGGCCTTAAAGGCCAGCCTGAAAAAGGACAAGGCCCGGGTGACGGTGGGGCATCTCTCCAAGTTCGGGCTGCTAGAGTTGTCCCGGCAGCGCTTGCGCCCCACTGCGGAAGTGAGCGCTTATGTCCCCTGTCCCGCGTGCCAGGGCCGGGGCCGCGTCAAAAAAGTGGACACCCTCAGCGTCGGCCTGCTCCGGCAGATCAGCACCCAGGCGTCCCAGGGCCAGATCCACGAGGTGCGGGTCCTGGCCCCCGCGGAAGTGGCCCATTTTCTCCTCAATAAGAAGCGCCACGACCTCCTTGACCTGGAAGAACAATTCGGCCTCAAGATCGTGGTGACCGGCAAGGAGGGCTTAGGTCCCGAAGAAATCCTGGTGGAATACAACAAGCGGGAGGCCCCGGAAAGCAAGGCCGAACCGAAACCGGCTCCGGAGCGTAAGCCCGCGGCCGAACCACAGCCGGCCCCCGAGAGCAAAGTTCCCGCCGAAGCCAAGGCGGAGGAAAAGCCGGCTCCGGAGACCCAGCCCCCGGCCCGGGCTAAAAAACCCGGCGAGAGGAAGCGCCCCTCCCGGCCCCGCCGGCGGTCGTCGAAACCCAAGCCCAAGGCGGAGGCGCAAGGAGAGGCCCACGGGGAACCTCTAGAGGAGGCTCCGGAAAGCCCCCCTCCGGCGGAGAGCGCGCCTGACGCCCAGGATCCCGAATCGACGCCCTAGTAAGGAGCAAGGGGAACTATACAGAGCGAGATAATTAATTGCACATAATCTGCGTCCTTTGCGTCTCTGCGGTGATTATTTTTACCACAGCTCTTCATGGGCCTTCGGCGCACCCGTAAACCATGAAAAGTCTGGTGGGGCGGGCGTCCCCGCCCGCCGACCTCTCGGGCGGCCAGGGACGGCCGCCCCACCGATAACGCAGAGAGCGCAGAGATTCAGGATGGGTAATTATTTATGACGCCTTGTATAATCAGCGCCCCCCAATTATATATTTGCGTCTTGCTTTGCGTCTTTGCGAGAAACCCGTCATTTCAGACAGAATTGAATCGAAGGAGTAAGCCATGCGCAGCAATCTGATGAAACAGGGCCTGGAAAAATACCCCCACCGCTCTCTGCTTAAGGCCATGGGGCTCACCGACCGGGAAATTGACCGCCCCATTATCGGCATCGCCAATTCTTATAATGAATTCATTCCCGGCCACATCCACCTGGACAAGATCACCCAGGCGGCCAAAGCCGGGGTGCGGCTGGCCGGGGGCACGCCTTTGGAGTTCGGGGTCATCGGTGTCTGCGACGGCTTGGCCATGCACCACCAGGGCATGAAATATTCGCTCCCCTCCCGGGAGCTCATCGCCGATTCCGTGGAGATTATGGCCATGGCCCATCCCGTGGACGGCCTGGTGCTGGTCTGCAACTGCGACAAGATCATCCCCGGCATGCTCATGGCCGCGCTGCGGTTGAACATCCCCGCGGTCCTGATTTCCGGCGGCCCCATGCTGGCCGGACGCCACCAGGGCAAAGAGGTGGACCTGATCACCGTCTTTGAGGGCGTGGGCGCGGTCAAGGCCGGGAAGATCTGCGAAGACGACCTGAAGGAACTGGCGGAGTGCGCCTGCCCGGGGTGCGGCTCCTGCGCCGGCATGTTCACCGCCAATTCCATGAACTGCCTGAGCGAGGCCTTGGGGTTGGCGCTCCCCGGCAACGGCACCATCCCCGCGGTGCACGCGGCCCGGTTCCGGCTGGCCAAGGAGGCCGGCTTCAAGATCATGGAGTTGGTGGAAAAGCAGATCCTGCCCCGGGACATCGCCACCCTGGATGCGTTTAAAAACGCCATAGCCGTGGACATGGCCCTGGGCTGCTCCACCAACACCGTGCTCCACGTGCCTGCCATCGCCAAGGAAGCGGGAATCGAGCTGTCCCTGGATCTGTTCAACGAAGTCAGCAACAAAACCCCGCATCTTTGCTCCATGAGTCCAGCAGGTCCCCACCATCTGGAGGACCTGGACGCCGCCGGCGGCGTGCCCGGGGTGATGAAGACCCTCCTGGCGGGCGGCCTGGTGGACGGTTCCCCTCTCACCGCCACCGGAGCTACGGTGGCCGGGAATCTGGCTCCGGTTAAGGTTGCCGATGAAAACGTGATCCGGCCCCTGACCAACGCCTACCACGCCCAGGGGGGCATCGCCATCCTCCGGGGGAACCTGGCTCCGGACGGCGGGGTGGTGAAACAGTCCGCAGTGGCCCCGGAGATGCTGCTGAACGAAGGCCGGGCCCGGGTCTTCAACGCCGAGGAAGAGGCCACCCAGGCCATCCTGGGGGGGCAGATCAAGCCCGGGGACATCATCATTATCCGCTACGAAGGCCCCAAAGGCGGCCCGGGCATGCGGGAGATGCTGACGCCCACGTCGTCTATTGCCGGCATGGGCCTGGACACCCAGGTGGCCCTATTGACCGACGGCCGTTTCAGCGGCGGCACCCGGGGCGCAGCCATCGGCCACATCTCGCCTGAGGCCGCGGACGGCGGCCCCATCGCCTTCGTTCAGGAGGGCGACCGCATCAAGATCGACATCCCGGCCAAGACCCTGACCCTGCTGGTGGATGACGCGGAACTGGCCAAACGCAAAGCTGCCTGGCAGCCGCCTGCGCCGAAGATCATACACGGCTACGCGGCCCGCTACAGCCGCATGGTGTCCTCCGGCAGCAAGGGCGCGGTATGTGAGA
>QZIZ01000130.1 GCA_003599195.1 Deltaproteobacteria bacterium
GAATCTTCAGGCGGGTTTCATCGGCCAGGGATTTGAAGAGGCGGGCTTCGGTTTTCATATGAATTAAATAACCGGATAAACGCATGTTGTCAATTTTTTCTTGAATCTATTTTTCCAAAAAATATTGTCCAAAAAATTTTATCTCCTCCACTTACCCTTGAGTTGCCCGACTAATTCCCGGAATTCCGGGATGCCCAGGAAAAAAAGAAGCAAGGCATAAAAACCGATGCCCAGGGAGATGGTTGCGCCTAGGCCCAGCAACTGTCCCACCAGGCCGCCACCCAGACTGCTGAAGATCACCGGATAAAGCCAGGCCGCGGCCAGGCCCATAACCAGGGAGGCGGCCCCGACTTTGGCCAGGGTGGCCAGCAGGGGCCTCACCTGAAGTCCTCCCACCAGCCGGGCCAGCATTATCCAGAGAAAGAGGAGGTCCACCATGGTGCTGAGCGAAGTGGACAGGGCAATGGCCCGGTGCTGCAGGGGCCCCAGGGTGAGATTGATGAACACCAGGTTGGCGGCCACGGTCAAAAACGAGCCAAGAACCGGGATGCGCGTATTGTTCAGGGCATAGAACACCGGGACCACGATCTTCACTCCCGCGAAAGCGGAGAGCCCCAGGGCGTACCAGCAGAGAGCCGCGGCGGTCTGATGGGTGTCCAGGCCGGTGAAGCGCCCGTGCTGGTAGATCAAGCCGATAATGGGTTCGGAGAGAAAGATCAGGCCGCAGGTGGCGGGGACGGTCACCAGGAGGGAGAGGGAGAGGGAAGAGTTGAGAGCGGCTTTCATGGCGCCGACGTCATGCACGGCCGCATGCCGGGAGACCAGGGGCAGGGTGGCGATAGACAGCGCCACCCCGAAAAGGCCCATGGGCAGGTGGAAGAGGCGGTAGGCGTAGCTCAGCCAGGAGAGGCTGCCCTCGGGGCAGCTCGCGGCATAGAAGGTATTGATGAAGATATTGAATTGAGTGGCGGAGAGCCCCACCACCGCGGGCAGCATGAGCTTGAAGATGCGGCGCAGCCCTTCATCCTGGAAGTCCAGCGCCCAGGCGGGCCGGAAACCTACCTTGAAGAGGAGGGGAACCTGGGAGAGGAGCTGGAGCGCCCCGCCGATCAACACCCCCCAGGCCATGCCGACGATGGGCCGAATACCGAAGAAGGGCGCGGCCAGGGTCAGGCCCACGCCGAAAACGATGGCTCCCAGGTTGAAGAAGCAGGAGGCCAGGGAAGGAATGAAGAACTTGCCCTCGGTGTTCAAGATCCCCATGGCCAGCGCGGCCACGGAGATGATGAGCAGGAAGGGGAACATAATCCGGGTCATCAGGGTGGTCAGCCCCAATTTCCCGGGCACCAGCACAAAATCCCGGGCCATCAGGCCCACGATCTCCGGGGAAAAAAACATGCCCGCCAGAACCACGCCGCCCACCAGCACGGAGAGGCAGACCAGCACGTTGTTGGCCAGCCGCCAGGTGCGCTCTTCGCCCTTCAGGTGCCGGTACTCGGTGAACACGGTGACGAACGCGGAACTCAACGCGCCTTCTGCGAACAGGTCCCGTAGCAGGTTGGGAATGCGGTAGGCCACCACAAAGGCGTCGAACGCGAACCCGGCCCCGAAGAGCGCGGCGAAGACCTGCTCCCTTACCAGGCCCAAGATGCGGGAGGCAAAGACCGCGATACTCACCGCGCCCGCGGCCCGGGCGATTTTTCCAGTGTGGTTGGGGGTTGATGGGGTCAAGGTGGTTTTTAGTTTCCGGTTCTCAGTCTTAAGTTTCCAGTTGTGCCTATATTAAACCACTATAGTGGGAACCGGGTAAGTTTTAATTTGAGACCTCTGCAAAAGCCCCCTCACCTGTCATTCTGAGGAAGCGAAGCGACCGAAGAATCTCGTTTTTGGCGGCAAGGCCTTTCCGGGGGGAGCCGATGGTTAAAAGAAGATTGGATAATCTTTGCGCCAAAAGACCAGATTCTTCACTCCGCTGCGCTCCGTTCAGAATGACAGAAAAGGGATCCACAAAGATCTCAATTTAGGGGTACCCTAATTCAGTAATCGTTAGATTTGGTATGATCTGGCGTTTTGTAAGAAAAACGGAAAACGGGATTAGGATGAGGATTAAATGAAGGTAAGATTTAGAGCAAGGGAAATTTTCAATGCGCGTTGGCGGCCAGTTTCTGGTTGGTGGCGGGCTGGGGTTTCTTTTTCTTGTTTTTGGGGGTTTTGGCCGGCTGTTTGGCGGCGGCCTTCTCTTTTTTGCTGGTTGGAACTGCGGTTTTCACGGTTTTCCCCGGGCCGGCGGGCTTCTTCAATCTGGTTTTGCTTACGGGCCGGGGAAAGGACGCGTTTTTCCCTTCCTGAAACTGGGCCGCCGGGGTCCCGGGATGCAGGGAGGCGTAAACGGGTTGGCCGGAATCGCTCTGGGGTTTAACGGGCATGATTTCCTGGTGCGGCATCACCTGGCCGGAGTTATAGGAATCACGCTCCCAACTGGCGGCGATAATTCCGGCTGAACCGAGATTTCCATTTTGGGAAGGGATGCCGATAATGGCGATGAGAATGATGATCCCCACGCCCACCGTGGTGGACCCCACCAGGGTAAACTGTCTTCTCCGGCGCAACAATTGGTATGGTTGGAAGCGCCGCCGATTACGCCCGGTCCAGGTCCTAATGAGGGCGTAAACTCCGTATGCGCAGAGGATAAAAGCTAATGTGGGTAGCACCAACTCTCCATTTGGCAGGGTTGCTCCAGGATAGCAGCATGATTTCCGGAAGTCAACCGTCGCCAAAAAATAGGAAGAGGACTTCTCCTTAGCTTAAATATCGGTATTTAACTGGAAAACTAAAAAATCGCCCAATCGCGTCATATTATTGACACAAAATATTTTTTAGCGTAATATTTTGACGGGGGTGCGCGATTATGGAACAGGGCAACGCCAATATTCTGGTCATCGATGATGTGCTGTCGGTGCGACAAAGCCTTCAGGAAATTCTCGGCGCCGAAGGCTATGAAGTGGAGACTGCGGCCGACGGCGAAAGCGGGCTGCAACGGGTCAAGGATCAGCCCTTCGACCTGGTTTTGACCGACCTGGCCTTACCCGGGCTGGGAGGCATGGATATTCTCAAGTATTTGGTGCGCCATCAACCCGAATGTTCCTGCATCATCATTACCGGCTACGGCACCATCCAGAATTCCGTGGCCGCCATGCGCCTGGGGGCCTTTGATTACCTCTGCAAGCCGGTGGACCCCCAGGAACTGCGGCTGGTGGTGTCCCGGGCCCTGGAACACCGCCGCCTGAAACGGGAAAACCTGCAACTCAAGAAACAGCTGCATAAACGCTACGGCTTCGCCAACATCGTGGGCAACAGCGACGCCATTACCCAGGTCTTCGAACTCATCAAAAAGGTGGCGGACACCGACAGCACCGTCCTGATCCTGGGGGAGTCCGGCACCGGCAAGGAATTGATCAACCGGGCCATCCATTACAACAGCCTGCGGCGGGAAGGGCCGCTAATCCCCGTGAATTGCGCGGCCATCCCGGAAGAGCTGCTGGAGAGCGAACTCTTCGGCCACGAGCGGGGGGCTTTCACCCATGCGGTGCGCACCCGCATCGGCCGCTTCGAGCAGGCGTCCGGAGGCACCATCTTTCTGGACGAGATTGCGGATATGAGCCCCAGCCTCCAGGTCAAAATTCTCCGGGTCCTCCAGGACCGCTCTTTTGAGCGGATCGGCGGGGTCAAGACCATCAAGGTGGATATCCGGGTGATCGCGGCCACCAACCAGGATCTGGAAGAGATGGTGCGCCGGGGCCGCTTCCGGGAAGACCTTTATTACCGCCTTAACGTCATCCCCATCCGGGTCCCTCCCTTAAGAGAGCGGGTGGCGGATATTCCTTTGCTGGTGCAGCATTTCCTGCACGAATTCAGCCGCAAAAAGAAAAAGCCCAACAAGCGCCTCAATCCGGAGGCCACGGACCTCCTCCTGAGCTACGCCTGGCCCGGCAATATCCGGGAACTGGAAAACCTCATGGAGAGGATGGTGATCTTAAGCGAAGGCGACGATATCCAGGTGTCCGAGCTGCCGGAGCGGTTCCGCAGCAAGCCTGCCGCGGCCCCGAACAAACCCCAGGAAATCCCGGACCATGGCATTCATCTCACCGCGGCAGTGCAGGAGTTTGAACGGGACCTGATTTTAAAGGCCCTGGATAAGAGCAATTGGGTGAAGAGCCGGGCGGCTCAGCTCCTCAACCTGAACCGCACCACCCTGCTGGAAAAAATGAAGAAACAAAATATCATGTCCGGAATGAATTCCGCTGCTTCTCCCAGAAATTTCCTCTAGCGTCAAAATCGTGACAAATTTTTAGCCATTTTGACGGCTGCGATGAGCGCAGCCGTCGTTTTTTTTGGCATCCACTCCCAGCCTTTTTCCAAATTTCCCCGGATATATCCAGGTTTCCCGGCTCTGGTATGAGTCTTGCTGTTTTGTGCCCCAAAAGCGAGGGAGAAATGTCCGCGAGGCGCATGAGATTGGGATTCCTGGGAAGGATTGGAGCCGGGTTGCTGCTGGCGGCGTTTATTCCGGCCGCGGGGCTGCTGCCGGCCGCGGCCCAGTCGGAGCCGCCGAGTGCGGTTCCTGCTCCCGGCAGAGTAAGAGACCCATATATAGTTCTCGACAGAGAATTTTTCGAGGCCATGCAGCGGATGAGCCGGGCCAACGAGCGCGTTTACGGAGACCGCCAGGAGCCTCTCCTGGAGCAAATCGCGGTGGCTTCCCAATATGTGGTGAAGACCAACCTCACCCTTATAAAACAAAACGATCGCATCATCCAACTTCTGGAAGAACTGAACCGGAAACGTCCCAGCCAGGAGAAGCAGGGCAATGACTAGATTCCGGGGTTTCTTGGTCTGGATTTTTCTTGGCTGCTGGCTGGCAGGCGGATTCACGGCTGCGGCCTGGGCCAAAGAAAAGGCGGACCGGAAGCCGGCGGCCCGGGCAGTGGCCAAGCCGGAGCAGACCCCGGAGCGCCCCTCCGTTAAAAAGCCGGTGAAAAAGGCCAAGAAAGGCAAGAAGACCGATCCCGAACCGCCTGCCGCTCCCGCCGCCGCGGCGCCGCAGCCCCCGGGAATCGAGGACCCGCAAACCTTACTTACCCAAGCCCGGGAGTTGGAGAACCGCGGGGATGTTTCAGGATGTCTGGAGACCCTGGCCAAATTCGTCAACGTCCATTTCCGGCACCCGGAGCGGGCCTCCGTTCTGCAAAGAATGGCGTATCTGGCCCAAGACCGGGGGCAGGGGGATAAGGCCCTGCAAATCCATGCATTAACCGCCTATCTCTATCCAGGCAGCCGGGCTGCCGCCGAGTGCCGCTGGCAGCTGGATAACCTGGAATTTTGCCGGAATCTCCGGGAAAGAGACCCATTGGCCGTTTTCAAGGATTATCTGCAAAATGCGAAATCCCAGTCCCCGGGAGTGTCCCCGGCAAAGCTCAGGGAACCGCTGAGGCAGGGCTGGCAGGGAGTGGAGCAGGTGCTGCGGCGGACCTCTCCGTGCCCGCTGCCCCTGGTGGAAGAGGCCCTGGCCCTTTGGGAACTGCATCCGGAAGGGACCCAGCCTCCGGAGGCGGCCCTGATCTTGGGGGAACTCCTCCTGGAAAACGGGCTCTTTGGCGAGGCCCGGAACTTCCTGCAGAAGGGCATGGAGCAGGGTAATCCGGCAGTGCGCACCAGGGCCCTGGCGGGTCTGTTGGAAACGGCCTGGGAATCCAGGGATCTGGGGGAATTTGCCGGAGCCTGGGCCATCTGGCGCCGGAACCGGGGAGAAGTCACGCCGGACCTGAAGGCCCGTCTGGCTAAACTGCCTTTGCCGGAGGCGCTCATCTCCAGTACCCCCGAGACCGGCCAAGAGGACAAAAAAATAGAGGAAGACGCCCTGGCTGCTTTGCTGGACTGGTGGAACGGGCGGGCGCCGGACGCATCCCGGCAGGCGGAATTGCTTCGCTTTTTGCCGCACTTCCTCAACCGTCCGCTGCCCTCGGGAGTGAAAAAACGGCTGTTAATGCAAATGGCGCAACTGCAATGGTCTCAAGGACATTACTCCCATGCGGCCCAGGTCTATGAGCAATTGTTGCGGGCAGACACCAAGGGAGAGAACTCCGCGTTCTATCATGACCGCCTGGCGCTGAGCCAGTTGCAGGGGCGGCAGCCGGAAGCGGCCCAGCAAATTTTCCGGGACCTGAGCCATGAAGGCGATAATTTCTGGCAACTGGTGTCCCGCACCCGGCTGGCGGACATGGAATTGGGAAGGCTGCAGGCGGAGCCGCCCCAGTAAGGATGGTTTTCGGTTTTCAGTTTTCGGTTTTCGGTTGATAGAAATATTAATTTCTTTAGAGATTCAGCGGGTTACAGCCTAATAGAGGCAAATTGGCATAATCCAGAGGACCAGCGCATGGAAAAAAAGGCCATTCTCGTGATCGACGCCGATCCCCATTGGGAGGATTTCCGGCTGCGATTAAAAAAGTCCCTGGAAGTGGAATTGATCCAGGTCGCCAGCGAAATCCGGGGCCGGGAATTGCTGTTGCAGCAACACCACTTCTTCCTGATGGTAGCCTTGAGCGAGTCTTTGTCGGACCCCGGGCTCACCGGCCTCATTGCCGAAATCAAGCAGGAAGCCCCCTTTCTCCCGGTTTTCGTAGTCTCCCGGAGGCCCACCGTAGAAGGAGCGGTGGCGGCCATGCGCCGGGGCGCGCAGGATTACCTGTCCTCTCCCTTGACCTGGGAACGGCTCAACGAGGTCCTCAATCCGTATCTGAAAAACGGTAATGCCTCCGGAGGGCTGGCCGGCGGTAAAGGCCGCGAGGAATCCGGGAGCCCCAGGCCCGTGATTACCAAAGACCCGGTCATGCTGCAACTGCTGCGGATGGCGGAGGCGGTGGCCCCCACCAAGGCGACCGCGCTGATCCAGGGGGAATCGGGCACCGGCAAGGAAATCCTGGCCCGCTTTATCCATGCCAAAAGCGACCGGGCCCAGGGGCCTTTCATCGCCCTCAACTGCGCCTCCCTGCCCGAGGGCCTGCTGGAGAGCGAACTCTTCGGCCACGAAAAGGGGGCCTTCACCGGGGCCATTATGAGGAAGCTGGGGAAGTTCGAGCTGGCCCAAAACGGCACCATCCTGCTGGATGAAATCAGCGAGATGCACCCGCATCTCCAGGCCAAGCTGCTCCGGGTGCTCCAGGAAAACGAGATCGACCGGGTGGGGGGGCGGCACCCCGTGCCCATTAATGTCCGGGTCATCGCCACCACCAACCGTAACCTTCAGGAAGCTATCCAGCAAAACCGCTTCCGGGAAGACCTGTTCTACCGCCTCAATGTGATTTCCTTCAACCTCCCGGCCCTGCGCGCCCGCCGCGGGGATATTCCTTTGCTGGCGGAGTATTTTCTGCACCGCTACGCCAAACTCTTCGGCAAAGGCGGGGTCAAGTTCAGCAGCCAGGCCCTGGCGGCCCTGGAAAACGCTCAATGGCCCGGAAACGTCCGGGAACTGGAAAACGCCGTGGCCCGGGGAGTGCTGCTGGCCCAGGGGAGCCAGGTGCAGCCCCGGGATATCCTGGCCGACCCCAACGTTGAGGTCCCCGCCGCTGCCGCGGCGCCCCTGGTAAAGCTGGAAAAGCCGGTGACCTTAAGGGAAATGGAGCAGAACCTGATCTTTCAGGCGCTGGACGAGACCGCGGGCAACCGCACTCACGCCGCCAAGCTGTTGGGAATCAGCGTCCGGACCTTGCGCAATAAATTGCACGAATACCGTTCCATTCCTTTTCCCGGAGCCAATCAGAACTCCCAAGTGGCTTAAATGTAGGGTGCGTTCCACGCACCATCAATCCGGAGGTGTCGCAGATGATGTGGGAAAGTTTCACCGACAAGGCCATGCAGCTGTTGGAAAAATCCCTGAACTGGCGGGTGCGGCAACAGGAGATCATTGCCGGCAATATCGCCAATCTGGACACTCCTAACTTTAAGCGGAAGGAGATGGACTTCCAGAATATCCTGGAAAGCTACTCCAAGGGGAACTCCCTGGAAATGGGCCTCGTCCAGACCGACCCCGGCCACATCAGAGGTCCGAAAGTGAGCCAGGCCATGGTGGAGGAGACCTCGGAGGAAGTGGACCTGGACCAGGAAATGGTGCGCATGGCGGATAACCAGATCTCTTACAACGCCTCCGTGCAGATGCTCATCAAAAAGTGTGACTTTTTGCGCACCGTCATTGAAGGAGACCGGAAATGAGCATGTTTAAATCCATGGACGTGGCCGCTTCCGGCCTGACCGCACACCGGCAGCGGTTGGATGTCATTGCCGAGAATCTGGCCAACGTCCACACCACCCGCACCACCCAGGGGGGGCCGTACCAGCGGAAATCCGTGGTTTTCAGATCCCGGCCCTCGGAAGATTTCGCGTCTTTCCTGAACAGCACGGAAAAGGTGGAGGTCTCCCAGGTCGTGCAGAACTCCGAGGGCCTGAGGCCGGAGCACGATCCCGGACACCCGGACGCGGACGAAAAGGGCATGGTCCTTTATCCCAACGTCAACCCGGTGTCGGAAATGGTCCATCTCATGCTGGCATCCCGGGCCTATGAAGCCAACGTCGCGGTCCTCAGGGCCGGCAAGTCCATGGCCAACAAGGCTCTGGATATCGGCCGGTGATAAAGACGGTTTTCGGTTTTCAGTCTCCGGTTTTCGGTAAGAAACAGGATAGGGGTGATTAGAGATGAAAATTACTGCGACCGATCCTAACTGGGTCAACCTCCAGGAGAACCAGGGGTTGAAAGGCCCAGGGGGAGAAAAAGAATTCGGCCACCTGCTGAGCGGAATGGTTAATGAAGTCAATAAATTGCAGCAGGAGAGCAATAAAAAGATCGAAGGGTCCCTGTTGGGCCAGGAGGACCTGCATGAAACCATGCTCTCCCTGGAAAAGAGCAGCCTGGGCCTCAAACTCCTGCTCCAGGTGCGCAACAAGATGATTCAGGCCTATGAAGAGTTGAGCCGCATGCCTCTTTAAGTATTAGTATCCCCACGGGCTTTCCGGGCGGGGGGCAAAGGTTCTCTGAGCAGTCGGCAACTTAGTTTATTGCGGGGGAATGGATGGACTCATTGAGACGGTTCCTTCTGGATTTGACCCAGCGGTATCAGGCTCTGCCAGCGATGCAACGGCTGTTGGTGACCGCGGCCCTGGGCGCCGGGGTCCTGGCCGTGGTCTTTTGGGGATATTTGGGCGGCAGTGCCGATTACGGGGTCCTCTTTTCCAACCTGGCTGCGGATGACGCGGCGGCTATTACCGGCAAGCTCAAGAGCAAGAAGGTTCCCTATCAGTTGGACGCGGGGGGAGGCACCATCCTGGTGCCCAAGTCCGACGTCTATGAGATGCGGCTTTATCTAGCCGGTGAAGGCGTTCCCAAAGGCGGAGGAGTAGGGTTTGAGCTGTTCGACCGCCAGGGGCTGGGCACCACCGATTTTGTACAGCGCCTCAACTACCAACGGGCCTTGCAGGGAGAGTTGGCCCGCACCATTTCCGGCATGCCTGAGGTGGCGGAAGCCCGGGTGCACATCGTCACACCCAAGGAATCCCTCTTTGTGGATGATCAGAAAAGGGCCTCCGCGGCCGTGGCCGTGAAGCTGCGGCAGGGCCGCACCTTAAGCCCGGCCCAGATCGACGGCATCGTCAACCTGGTGTCCTCCGCGGTGCCGGAACTCCATGCCAGCCAAGTGACGGTGGTGGACTTAAACGGCCGCATCCTCAGCAAGCCCCAGGACCCCCTGACTCCCGGCGGTTTATCAACCACGCAGATGACCTTCCAGCGCCAGGTGGAAGAAAGCCTGGAGCGGAAGGTGCAGTCCCTCTTCGATCAGATCCTGGGTCCCAGAAAGTCCATCGTCCGGGTCTCCGCGGACCTGGATTTTCAAAAGATCGACACCAAGGAAGAAATTTTTTCTCCCAATAAGGATCACATCCGGAGCGAACAAAAGACCACGGAGCGCAGCAGCAAAGGGGGAGAGGCCGGTGGCAGCCCCGATGCCCGCTTTGAGATGAGCAAAGGCACTATCACCCCGCCGCCTCCGGGGAAAGGGCCCCCGCCCCTGACCGCGCCCACCGCCCCGCCTCCTGCCGCCAGTACCGGCACGGAGCGCCAGAGCGAGGTGCGCAATTACGAAATCAACCGGATCATGCGCCAGATAGTTGATCAACCGGGCAAAGTCAAGCGGCTATCGGTGGCCGTGGTGGTGGACGGGGTTTATAAAGGCAAGGCCAATACCTTCAATACCCGTCCCGTGGAAGAGATGCGGCAATTCACCAACTTGGCCAAAAAGGCCATGGGGTTTGCAGTGGAGCGCGGCGATCAGTTTGAGATTTCCTGCGCGCCTCTGGCCCTCCAGACCCCGGAAGGGGTAATGGCCGCGGGCTCCCCGGGAAGTTGGAAAGATACGGTGATGGACTCGCTGAAGATCGGCGTTTTGGTCCTCATCGCCCTGGCCGCGCTGATGTTCCTGCTGCGCAGAAAGCCGGCGGCCGCCAAACGGCCCCTGCAATTGGAAGGACCGGCGATGGCTACGGCTTCTGGTGCGGCTGCTTATGAGAGACAGGCCGCGGCCCTGGCTGCCGGGGAAGAGTTGGCCTTGCCGCCGGGACATCCTTTGACTTTGCCGCCGCCTCCGACGCTGCCGGATGAAGTGGACGGCAAGGCGCGGATCGTCCAATTGATCAATACCTATCCGGACCGGGCGGTGGAGGTTCTGCGCCTGTGGCTGCACGAAAAATAGAAGCTTTAGCGGGATTTTAGGGTTTTAGGGTAAGGAAAAGGGGAATAAATGGCCATCAAACCGGAAAGATTAGGCGGCGCGGAAAAGGCGGCATTGCTGCTTCTCAGTCTCGGAGAGGGAAACGCAGGGGAAATCCTGAAACGCCTGGACGATAAGGAAGTCCAGGTTTTGGGCCAGAGGATTTCCCGCCTGGAAGTGGTGTCCACCAAACAACTGGCCAGCATCCTGGATGAATTCCATAAAATGATGGAGGCCCCGGAGGCCCTGGTGGTGCGGGGGGACCAGTTCTTCAAGAACACCATCTCCCGCACCATGGATATGAAGCGCCAGCAGGATTTGATCGACAGCCTGGATCTGGACACCAGCCCGGAGTTTTTCCAGAAGATCAAGAAACTGGACTCCCGCACCCTGGCCAGCTATATGCGCAATGAGCATCCTCAGACCGTGGCCCTGGTCCTGGCCCACCTGGAGCGGCCCCAGGCCGGCGCGGTGCTGGCCCAATTTCCGGAAAATCTGCAAATGGAAGTGGTGCGTAGAATCGCCAATCTGGACCAGGTCTCCCCGGCGATCATCGAGGAAATCGATACCGCGCTGCGGGACGAAATCTCCCTGGTGGAAGAGGTGGGCGGCCGGGCCATCGGCGGCGCCCAGTCGGTCGCGGAAATCCTCAACCAGATGGAACGCGCGGTGGAGAATAATATTCTGAAACGCCTGGAGGAAGAAGATTACGAATCCCTGGCCGAAGACATCCGCCGCTTCATGTTTACCTTTGAGGACCTGCTGGGGGTGGAAGACCGGGGGGTTATGGCCCTGCTGAAGGAAGTCAACACCCAGGAACTGGCACTGGCACTCAAGGCCGCGTCCGAGGACCTGCGGGAGAAGTTTTTCCGGAATATGTCCACCAGGGCCGCGGAGATGCTCCGGGAGGAACTGGAGATCATGGGGCCGGCCCGGCTCCGGGACGTGGAAGCCGCACAGCAGAAGATCATTCAAATAGCGAAACGGCTGGAGAGCGAAGGCCAGTTGGTGTTGGCCGGCAAAGGCAGCGAAGATGTCTTTATTTAAAGAAGCTTTTAACGAAACCTCCGCGGCCTTTGAAGTTGAGGAATTCAGTTTCCCTGGATTCGATGATGGCGGACCGCAGGAGCGTGTCACGGAATTCCGCTTTCAACCCCTGGATTACCGGGAAGCCGGTCTGGAGCCCACGCCGGAGGAATTGGAAGAAGCCAAAGGGATCGTGGGCGAGGCCAGGAAAAAGGCCCAGCATATTGAAAGGCAGGCCTATGAGGACGGCTTCCAGCAGGGGCAAAAAGACGGCCGGGAAGTGGGGGAACGGAGCCTGGATCAGCAGGTGCAGCAGTTCCGTGGGCTGGTAGCCGCCCTGGCCCGGGAAAAAGAAGAGCTCTTCCGGCAGCGGGAGAAGGATTTGCTGGAGCTGGTCCTCCTCATCAGCCGCAAGATCGTGGTCCGGGAGTTGAAGCTGCAACCGGAGGCCATTTCCGAAATTGTTGCCGGGGGATTTGCCATCCTGGCGGATACGGAAAACATCAGGCTGCGGCTCAATCCCCAGGATCACGAGATTCTCCACTGGGCCTCCCAGGAATCCTGGCCTCCGGGGGTGGAGCTGGTGGCGGACGGCACCATCAGCCCCGGCGGGTTCGTGATGGAAACGGCAAACGGCGATATCGACGGCTCTTTGAAGAGCCGTTGGGCCGCGGTGGCCAAAGCGGTGCATGACGCGTTGCAGGCGGAAAATGGACGCACAGAGACTTATTGATTGGGAGAGCCTGCACAGGAATCTCCGGGAAGCTGATCCCTATTCCCTGACCGGCCGCGTTCAGGAAATGGTGGGATTGGTGATTTCCAGCCGGGGGCCGCAGAGCGCGGTGGGAGGGGTCTGCCGGGTGGAACTGCCTCCGCCCCGGCGTCCCATCCTGGCGGAAGTGGTGGGTTTCCGCAGCCGGGAAGTGCTTCTGATGCCTTACGGCGAGGTGCACGGCATCCGGCCCCAGTCCCGGGTGGTGCTCACCGACCGCCAGGCCGCGGTGCCCGTGGGGGACGGCTTGCTGGGGCGGGTGATCGACGGTTTGGGGAAACCCCTGGACGGTAAGGGGCCGATAGCCTGCCAGACGCATTACCCTTTATACAGCACGCCTTTGAACCCCTGTGAGCGCAAATCCATTGCCCAGCCCGTGGACGTGGGCATCCGGGCCATCAACGGTTTGCTCACCCTGGGGAAAGGGCAGCGCATCGGCATCTTTGCGGGCTCCGGGGTTGGGAAAAGCACCCTGATGGGCATGATCGCCCGCCATACCAAATCGGACATCAGCGTCATCGGGCTCATCGGCGAACGGGGGCGGGAGGTCAAGGACTTCATTGAAAAGGACCTGGGCCCCGAAGGCCTGGCCCGCTCCTGCGTGGTGGCCGCCACCTCCGACAGCCCGCCGTTGGTGCGCCTCAGGGGCGCATACCTGGCCACGGCCATTGCCGAATATTTCCGCGACCAGGGGCACGACGTCATCCTGATGCTGGATTCCATCACCCGGTTCTCCATGGCGGGCCGGGAAATCGGCCTGGCCATCGGCGAGCCGCCCACGGCCCGGGGTTATACCCCTTCGGTCTTCTCCCAACTCCCCCGGCTCCTGGAGCGGGCCGGCACCTGCGGGGGCAAAGGCAGCATTACCGGTATTTACACCGTCCTGGTGGAAGGGGACGACATGCTGGAGCCAATCGCCGACGCGGTGCGGGCCATTTTGGACGGGCACATTGTGCTCTCCCGGGACCTGGCGGACCGGGGCCATTATCCCTCCATCGATGTCCTGGGCTCAATCAGCCGGCTTATGCCCCATGTTTCCGACCCCGAACACATGAACAACCGGGAGAAATTGGTCAAGGTGGCGGCAAGCTACCGCAAGGCCGAGGACCTGATCAACATTAACGCTTACGTCAAGGGCTCCAATCCGGACATCGATTACGCCCTGGAAAAGAACGACGCGGTCACCCGCTACCTGCGGCAGGCCGTAGCCGAGCCGGTCTCCCTGGCCCAGGCCCAGGCGGAACTGGCCGCCATCTTCGCCTCATGAGCCCCGTAGGCCGCTTCCGCTTCTCCCTGGAGACGGTCTTAAAGGTCCGGGGGTTGAGAGAAGAACAGGCCAAGGCGGAGGTGGCCCGGGCGCAGCAGGAACTGGAACGGAGCCGCCGGGCCTTGCGGGAAACCCTGGAGCTGCAGAGCCGGAAGATGGCTGAGTTGGAAGCAGGGGACAAGGAATGGACGCCCCAGGATTTTATCATCTTCCGGGCTTATCTGGAGCACTTGAAGACCGCGGTGGAGGGTTTTAAGCAGCGAATTGAGGAGCAAGAAGCCGCGGTCCAGGAAAGAAAGGAAATTCTGAAAAAACGCTACCAGGAGCGGCGGCTCCTGGAACAACTAAGACAGAAACACTACGCGGCCTACCGCCGGGAATTGATGAAAGACATGGAGAAAGAGACGGAATCCATCGTTTTGGGACGCTGGAATTTGTGAGAAGGTTTTCTGTTTTCTGTGTTTGGTGCAGCCAATTTGGGATTTTGGCGAGTTTTTTGCAATTACGTTACCATAATGGTGTTGGAAATGGCCATTATTGCCGGGTTTAAGAAACCTTAAAGAAGTTCAAAGAAGGTTTTCTGTTTTCTGTTCTTCCGTGTTTGGAAAATCGCTTTGGATTTTTCAAAAAGGATTCCGGGGAAGTGATTGTAATTTACAGAAAACAGCAAACAGAAAACAGAAAACAAGGAGTAAAGACATGGAGCGCACCGCCGCCACCGCCACTAACCCCTGGCCCGGTTGGAACGTCCTGGCCTGCTGCCTGCTGGTCGGCCTGTTGGGCAAGATCGCGGTTTCCGCGGTCCTGATGGCGCCCAAGGGGTTTATCCCCTGGGTGGGGCCGAGAGCGAGCGAAGCCGCCACTCCCGCTATCACCGAGTCTGCGGCGGAGAAGCAGCCTGCGCCCACCGTGCCCCGGGTTTTGTCCCTGCTGGAAAAAGAGCGCACCGCGCTCCAGACCCGGGAACAGGCGGTAGCCGCAAAAGAGGAGCAGCTCCGGGTCTTGAAGCAGGAGGTGGAGACGCGGCTCCGGGAGCTTAACGCCATCCAGCAGCGGGCCATGGAATTCATGGAAGAAGAAAAACGGATGCAGGGGGAACAGAACCGGCACCTGGTGGCCACTCTGGAGGCCATGCCGGCTGATCGGGCCGGCAAACTCCTGGAAAAGATGGACGACGAAGTGGCCGCGCAACTGCTGCGCCGGCTGAAAGGCAAAGAGGCCGGGGCTATTCTCAGCCTGCTGAATCCGGATAAGGCGGCGCGGCTGAGCCAAATGCTGCTGAAATAGGGTAGAGTGGGGGAGGGGCAGAGGTCGCATCCCTGCCCCTTCTTCAGACTGGTTCACACAGCCTTAGATATTCTCCAAAAACCACTACTCAGAGCCTGAGCTGTTATTTAAACCCGACGGCTACAATCCAGGCTTTGCCTGCCGGCCGGGTTGATGGAAGTGGCCGCCCCCGCCTTCTCCAAAGCTTCCTTGAGGAGTTCTGCCGTTTCCTTCTTGGCATCTTTCATCTTTAGTTTCTTGGGCGGAACCGCTTTTCGAAATATGGAGGTTACGATTCACACACCGCCTTTTTCCGAGAAAGAGATTGTCATCCGCGTCGGTTTTCTCGACAGCTTCTTGAAATATTTGGCGTCGGCTTCGCTTGCGACCGGGATGGTTACCTGGTCTTATAGTCAGTCTTGACCGGCAGCGGTTCGCCCTCGCCAAACACGGCAGTAACGATACATAGTCCATCCTTGGATTCTTCAGAAACAGAAATGTCCTTAAATTTTTCGGTTTTCTCCAAAGCGCCTTTAAGATTAACCCCCACCACTTTGTCCAGACCGATGATGGTTATCTTCCTGGGTAGGTCCTCCTTGCGGAACCTGGCGCTTACGTCATAAAGGTCTTCGCCTTTGGGAGTCTTGGCTAAAACTACTGCTCCGGCCTGGTTTAAAGCTTCGGCAAGCTTAATCGCCTCAGGACCTTTGAGGCCCTTAATGGTCACTTGAGAAGTTTTTGGTTTCGATTTGATTTCTTCTTTCTTTTCTTTAGCCTCTTTTTTCTTCTCACCGGCTTCCAGGACAATACCGGAGAGGGCTCCGGCTATGGTACCCGCCTCGTAGTATTGCAGGAGATCTCTCTCAGCCTCTCTCAGGGGATAGGTATCGATGTCGTCTTCCTTCATGTCCCGCTCGATCTCCACCAACTTTTTGGCACGATTTCCCTTCATGGTGATGAGAAGGGCATCGATGGTTTTTTGAAAAAAGACATCCTTATTCACGGAGAGCTTGGTGCTATCGATGCCGGTTTTGATCCCGCTAATGATCTTAGCAGTACTTAACGCAGGGGAAAGAGTCGCCCACAAATCTGTGGCAATGGCGGCGCCTGAGAAGAATACGTCTTTACCGGCTCCTTGCCGTAAGAGCTCGCGTTCCCATATCAGGAAATTCAGATCGATGGCCAGGAGAGAAATGTCGACGATCTCATTTCTCATCCTTTTCAGGTTTTCATTGACTCTTGTTTTTTCCTTCTTATTGCTGGCGTGATATCTTTTTGCCTCTTCTTCCTTAAATGCCTTGATTTTATTTTCATAGTCAGCCTTTAGGCTTGCCAACCGATCATTCACCTCTATCATTTGGTCTGGTTTGTTCCGCATGGTAGCGCAGCCGCCGGAAATCGCGCATGCAATTATCATCAAGAGAAGCAGGGCGACTTGCATAACCTATTTCCTTCACAGTAGATTTTGGCTGCTCTGGTTAACCAGACAAATGGGAATCATCACGGTCAGATTTCCTTCAATCTGTCGGCCGCCATCTGGCGCAGAGGAGGCAGCGCCAGGGAGGCGCAGAACGGTTTGTTGACCGGGTCATGGTCGCTATGCTGGGAAATGACGTATACGCTCTTGCCGTCGCCGGGGCGCTCAAAGGTCCCCAAAGGATCAAGGCCATATTGCTTGCAGTTTTCTGCGAGCCAATTGACCAGGGAGAGCAACTGGCGCTTGGTAAGAAACTTCTTGCCGCCCTGGATAAATTCCTTGGGGGCCAGTTCCGCGCCTTCAGGAGGCCAGCCGGGGCTGCCGATGCAACAGACCCCGATGGAACAGGTATTCATGCCTTTGGCCTTACAGTGGGCGCCCATCACGTTTTCATCCCGTCCCGGCTGGATCAGACCGTCCTGACTGATGTCGTAGGTATAGCGGTTCTTAATAACCCCATTAGTGATGACCCCGTGATAGCCTATCCCGGCCCAGCCGTTTTCCCGGTGCCACTCATCAATGACATCTCTGTTACCCCAAGTGGACGCGGAAACATGGCACACGATTCCCAACACTTCATCCGGCGATAAAGTTGTCATTTCAGCCTCCTAGTTAAATTATTGGCGGTAACGTGGAGAAACCTTCAAATACCGAATTCTCTATAAGTTATTTTGTTTCACCATAATTAAGATAATAAGTTAACAGGCTATTGATTGTAAACATTATGTTGAGATAGGACTATTAGCATAAATTTTGCAAAAAATATATTGGTTGGTTGTCACCAGATGTGTTGTTTTTTGAGGGAGACCCCGTTTCGGTTTATAGATTTAGCGACCACGGCCTATTTTATTTAATAGACATCTTACTATTTTTGGGTGGTATTATATATTTGATTCTAAATTCAAAAAAGATCAAAAATTTATCAATTTTGGTCATATTACTGTTGCTGTTGGCTCCTATCGGAAGTTCATTAAGTAATATTGGGACATCATATTTTTTTAGATCATTTTTACTACTAATACCATTATTAATAATCTTGGGATTGGGTATGTACTTCTTAAAAGAAATTTTAGAAAAATATAACAAAAAAATTATTTGGTATTTTTTTCTTATTGTTTATCTAATTTTTTTTGCTAGGTTTTTAACCTTCTATTTTATTAGATATCCTGTTAGTTCTTCTGAAAATAATTTTTTGTCGGAAAGAGTAGTGTCAAGCTATGTTAGCAGGATAGATAAAAATAGAAAAGTATATTTAAAAATTGTTAACAAAGAATCATTCGTAAATTTGCACTATTTTTATAATGATATGTTATTAGAAAATGTGAGTATAAGTAGTGACTGTTCACTAATTGACAATCAAGGCCTTGCAATTTACAGTAGTGTACTGGAGTGTCCTGATATACAAAAAGAATATTTAAATCAATTAGCAGATGTTTTAAATTACCCTATTGAATTCTTTACCCGAAACGATGAAATATTTGGTATGGGTATATCTGGTTTATTTCATCGCAAACTACAATCTGTCAACCATAAAAACCTAAAAAGAATTCATGCTTTGATATATATTAGAAGCTTTGAAATAAGCAAATTACTAACTGGTGTTGATTTGATTGATAATAATACTATTCCTGATCTACCAATTGAACAATATGAAAACCCATTAGAAATTGCTAATATTACAAGAGCGAGTTGGCATATACCTT
>QZIZ01000027.1 GCA_003599195.1 Deltaproteobacteria bacterium
CGGCTAAAATTTTACCGCCGATGAACGCCGATAAACGCCGACATTAAACTCGGAACCCGGAACTCTATTTCTCCCGGTGATCCGCGATGCGCAGCGCTTTCCCTTCGCTCCGGGGCAAGGTTTGGGGTTCGACCAGCTCCACCAGGGGGGTCACCAACAACTCGCTTTTTAAGGCGTTGGTGATCTTTTTCTGGAGCGACTTCAGGTATTTCAGGTCTTCCTGGAAGAATTCCTGCTGCACTTCCACCTTGACCGTCATCAGGTCGTTGAAATTCTCCCGGGTCAGTTCCACCAGGTAGTTGGCCCCCACTTCGGGCATGGCCATCAGCACCCGCTCGATCTGCATGGGAAAGATGTTCACGCCCTTGAGGATCAGCATGTCGTCGGTGCGGCCCTGGATGCGGGACAGCCGCCGGTGGGTGCGCCCGCAGGGGCACGTCTCCGGAAGCAGCGCAGCCAGGTCCCGGGTGCGGTAGCGCAGGACCGGCATGCCGCGGCGGGAAAGGTTGGTGAGCACCACTTCCCCCACTTCCCCCGGGGCGGCCGGCTCCAGGGTCCGGGGGTTGATCACCTCCAGGAGGAAATGGTCCTCCCAGACGTGCATCCCGTTTTGCTCCGGGCACTCGAAGGCCACGCCGGGGCCGTTCAATTCCGACAGCCCATAGGAGTTGAAGGCCTTCAGGCCGTAGGCCTCTTCGATGCGGCACCTGACGTCCTCGGTATGGGGCTCCGCGCCGATGAAGGCCAGGCGCAGGGGCAGATCTTGCGGATCCACCCCCATGGACTCGAAAGTTACCAGCAGATACAGGGCGTAGCTGGGAATGATGTGCAGGGCGGTGGTGGAAAATTGCTGCATCAACTGCACCTGGCGGCGGCTGTTGCCCGCGCCCGCAGGGATGGTGAGCGCGCCCAGGCGCTCCGCGCCGTAGTGAAAACCCAGCCCCCCGGTGAACAAACCATACCCCATCATGTTCTGGAAGACGTCAGAAGCCCGCATGCCGGTCATGTACATGGAGCGGGCCAGAAGTTCCGCCCAGGTGGCGATATCCTCCCGGGTATAATAGATCACCGTGGCTTGGCCCGTGGTCCCGGAGGAGGCGTGGAGGCGCACCATGTCCTCAAGGGGCCGGGACAGCAGGCCCAAACCCTGGGTGCGCAGGTCCTCCTTGGTGGTGAAGGGAATCGCCCGTGCGTCCCCCGGACTGCCCAGGCCCTCCGGGGTCACCCCGGCCTGCTGCAGGCGCTCCTTATAAAACGGGCTGTTTTGCGCGGCCCGCAGCGTCTCCCGGAGGCGCTCCAGTTGGAGGGCCTCCAGCGCGGGGCGGGGCATGGTTTCGTGTGTTTTATCCCAATACATCAAGTTCTCCTGAAATAGTTCAAGGTTCAAGGTTCAAAGTTCAAAGTTGGGTAGGGGCATTTCACGCGCCATTTTGGGTGCGAGAAACACTGCCTTTGATACTTTGGTGGTTATTTATCCCTTGGAAGCCAGGCTGTCAAGGAGAGCAATGGGGGCACAGGCTTTCCAGCCCGCGCCCTGGCCCTGGCGGTGCGCAAGACCATCAAGCGGCTGCTTAACCCCAAGGGCCGGCGCAAAAGGCTGGTGGAAGAGCTAAAGGGGAACGCCACCTCCCTCCGGGTCAAGGAATACTTCTTTCGCCAGGTGACCGGGGTGCACTTCGGGGTTTACGCCCTCACCCTGAACAAGGAGTGGCTTTACCCGGAATTGCAGGGCCGGAAAGAGCGCCTTTACAATTACCTGGCCCGGCTGATCCTTGACCAGCTTCCCTTTGAAAATGCCGGTGCCGCCGTGAACCTGATTCTGGACAAACGGAAACGGGCGGCCCACGTCCAGGAGTTCAACCGGTATGTGCAACGCCAGTTAGAGGACCGGATACCCCCCAATGTGCGGTTTAGGATCACTCATGAAAATTCCAAGGACAACCCCGGCTTGCAGGCGGCGGATTTGTTTTCCTGGGGAGTCTTCAGGAAGTACGAGCGGGGAGATTCGACCTGGTACGAGGTTTTCCGGGGCAAGGTCCACTATGATGATGTTTACCTGCCCCCAAAAAGAAAATGAGCGTGCCTTGCAGGCCATGGCCCCGGGGTTTGTCCTACCGATGCAAGGACCGTGCCCCAGGGACCTGCATAGGGCTCACCGCTCAAATATAAGGTAAGGGTAACCTAAGGTATTGTCAAGCATTTTCTTTACAGACCAGGTATTCTCAGCCTTTCGCCCCGTATCCCCTTTTCAATAACTTCCGCAGCTTCTCCGCCTCCTGCTCCTGCTCCCGGGCCTGGTAGATTTTAAGCAGACGTTCGCCGTAATCCATAGCCGCGTCCTTATCCCCCAGGGCCAGAGACAGCCGGGTCAGGGAGTCCAGGCAGTCCACGATGCCGTTAGTGTCTTCCCGGCTGCGGAATTCCCGGAGGGCTTCCAGCAAATAGGCCCCGGCCGTGGAATATTGCTGCAGGGCCAGGTAAGTGCGCCCCAGGCGCTCCCGGCGCACGGCCAGGCCCTGGCGGTCCTTCCGGACTTTATCCAGTTCCAGGGCCTGGTTGTAAAAGTCCAGGGCCGCAACCAAATCTCCCCGGGCTCGGGCCGTATCCCCCAGGTGGGTCAGGGTCAGGGCCGGCAGCGGTCCCGGCGGGGCCTGCCGGGCATAGACCATGGCTTCCTGAAAGGCCTTTTCCGCGTCCTCCGGCTTGCCCCGGGCCAGGTAGAACGCGCCCAGGTTGTTCAAGGTTTCGCTGAGCCCCCCGGGGTCTCCCTGACCCCGCAAAATAGTGAGTGCCTCCTCAAAGCATTTTCCAGCCTGCTCCAGGTCCCCCCGGTCCAGGGCCAGGACCCCCAGGTTGTTGAGGTTGGCGGCGATGCCTTCCCGGCGGTCGATAAGGCGGTTCATGGTCAGGGCCTGGTTGAACTTCTGTCCGGCCTGGTCCCATTTGCCCTGGCGGTAATAGCAGTAGCCCGCGTCGTTCAGGTCCACCGCGTCCTTCAATAGCCCCGTTTCCGGAGCCTTGGACGCGGCGCAGCCCAGCGTCAAAAGACTTACCACGGAGACACAGAGGACACAGAGTTTCACAGAGGAAAAGATTTTTGCTTTGACGCTTTGCGCCAAAGCAAAATTATTATCTCTGTGTATCTCTGTGCTCTCTGTGTCTCTGTGGTGAATCTTTTTCATCGTCGACTCCTATTCCTTCTTCAAAGTCCGCTCTTTCGCCTTGGGGACGTTGCGCCGCAGCAGGATGGATTTCTGCGCGGCCTTGGCCGCCTTGTCCACATCGTCAAGCATGGTCTCCCCGGAAGTCACCAGGCCCGGAAGTCCCTTGGCGGCCTTTTGCAATTGCTGCACAAGGGCCTCCGCCTTTTTCATCAGCTCCGGCAGCCGGGAAGAGGCGTCCGCCAGGCTGGTCAAGGTCTTCTCCAGATTGCCCCGAAAGGCCGGATCATTAATCAAAGCGCCCAAAGCCCCCTTGTTTCCTTCCAGCGCGGTGGTGACTTTGCGAATATTGGCCACGGCCTGGGAGGAATCCCGGTAGAGGGCCGGATCATTGAGAAGCTGGCCCAGGCTGCCCTTCCCCTTATTGATCTTGGAGATGATCTGGCCGACTTCTTCCATGGATTTATTAAACCCGCTGTCGGGTTTGGACACGGCTTCGGAAATCTCTATCAAGTTGTCCAGCAGCTTCTGCACCTTCTCCAGACTGGGCGCCACCTTACCAAACATTTCCGTAATATCAAGGGGTTCAATGGAAGGAACCTCTCCCTTGGCGACAATTTCCGGCTGGGTCGGGGACCCGGGGGTAAGGTCCAGGCTCTTATCCCCCAAGAGCCCCTGAAAACCGATGGTGACCCGGGAGTCCTGGCGGATCTGGCTCCGGTATTTCCCCACCACTTCGAAGGTGACGATGATCTGGCCTTGAGGGTCGATAACCATGGACTTGACGTTCCCCACCGTCACTCCCGCGAGCCGCACTTCGGAGCCCGTCTTCAGACCGCTGACGTTCTTGAAAACGGCCCGGTATTCTACGTGTTCCTCCCAGAGCCGCTCTTGCTGGGCAATGATCAGAACCATGACCAGAAGCGCGGCCAGGGAGCCCACCACGAAGATGCCCACCACGGTTTCATATTTGCGCTGGATCATGCAGGGTTCTCCTCCTGGTCCTTGTGCAGAAAACGCCGCACTTCCGGATGGGTCGATTGCACAAATTCTTCAAAGGTGCCCAGGAAGACCATGTCCCCCCGGTAAATGAGGGTGCAGCGGTCCGCCACCAGTTCGGTAAGGCGCAGATCGTGGGACACGACAATGGAGGTGACTTTCAGGGTCTTTTGCATATGGCGGATCAATCGGCCTATTTCATCGCAGGTAATGGGGTCCAGGCCCGCGGTGGGCTCGTCATAAATGATCAAGTGAGGGTCCAGGGCCAAACTGCGGGCCAATGCGGCCCGGCGCAACATGCCCCCGGAGAGTTCCGAGGGCTCCAGGCCCTCCGTTTCCGCCAATCCCACCTGGGACAGCTTCTCGTGGACCCGCCGGGCCATGTCCTCTTCGCTCCAGTTGGTGTGCTGCACCATGGGAAAGGCCACGTTCTCGCCCACGGTCATGGAGTCGTAGAGTGCGGAACCCTGAAAAAGATACCCGGTATCCAGGCGCAGCTTCCGCCAGTCCTTATCGGACTTGAGTTTGGTGATTTCTTTGCCCCCCACGGTGATGCTGCCCTGGTCCGGCACGTTAAGGCCCACCAGCATGCTGGTCAGCACCGTCTTGCCGGAGCCGCTGCGCCCGAGAACCACCAGGGTTTCTCCGGCATAGACATCCAAATCCACGCCCTGGAGCACGACCTTGGCGCCAAAGGCTTTATGGATACCCCGAAAGGAAATCAACGGTGCAGCTGCACCCGGGGACCCGCCGGGCTTTTCTTCCCGAGGGCTAAGGCCAGAGGAGGAGAGTAAGTTTAGTGAGGAAGACATCGGATACCAGAATCAAGAGAATGGCGGCCACCACCGCGGTCTTGGTCGATTGACCCACCCCGAAAGTGCCGTGCTCCGTGTTATAGCCGTGAAAAGACGCCACTGTGCCGATGATGATCCCGAAGACCGCGGTCTTGCCGATCCCCGGCAGCACGTCCCGCAGAGTCAGGTACTTGATGGTCAGGGTATAGTAATAAGTCGGGGTGATGCCCAGTTGGGCCACGCCGATGACCATGCCGCCGATAATGCCGATGATATTGGCGGCCACCGTCAGCAGGGGGAGGATCAGCATGCAGGCCATAACCCGGGTGACCACCAGGTATTTCATGGGATTGACCGCGGAGACGGTGAGCGCGTCGATCTGGCTGGTGACCCGCATGGAGCCCAACTCCGCGCCGATGCCCGAGCCGCCCCGGGAGGCGAGCATGATGCCGGCCAGCAAGGGACCCAATCCCCGGACAAAGGTAAAAGCGACGCTGGTGGAGATGTAATTGGCCGCGCCGAACAATTTCAAGACGGTAATGCCCTGCATGGCCAGAACCAGACCCACCGCAAAGGAAGCCACCGCCACCAGGGGCAGGGATTTCACGCCTAAGTGGTACATCTGGGCGATCACCTCCCGGACAAACCAGGGGGGGTGGGTGATGGTGCGGCAGGCTTCCATGAAAAACAGGGTCAAATTGCCCATGTAATCAACGAAGGCCATCAACCGGTGGCCGGTTTTATAGAAAAAGGTGTCCCGCACGCGTATCTCTATCGGCAGAAAAATAAAAAATATCCAATAATTTAAAATAGGCAAAGCCGGAAACCCTGTCAAGAGATAAGCTTAGAGCGTTCAGCTGTCAGCTGAAAGATATCTGCTTAAATTCGGTCCCGGAAAGAATAAGAGCTAAGGAATTGGTGGGCAGTGCCCACCCTACCTTAGCTTGCGCCTTACTTTGCGCCTTTGCGTCTTGGCGTGAGATTTCCTTTTTTACTTTTTCGATTAACTACTGTACATTTATGCTTAATTTTTCTTGCGAAAATGTAGAAATGTGATATCGTCTAGACAAATTTGCACATGAGGGATTTGAACATGCCCATGGAAAACTTGACCCTGCTTTTCGACATCACCCAGGCCATGACCGCACCTAGCTCCCTGCCCCGGAGTCTCGACCAGGTCCTGCAGATCCTGGCCTCGAACATGGGGATGCGCCGGGGCACCATCACCATTCTCAACCCCGAGACCGCGGAACTCCAGATCGAAGTGGCCCACGGCCTCACCGCCGAGGCCCGGCGCCGGGGCCGCTACAAACTCGGGGAAGGCATCACCGGCCGGGTGGTGGAGACCGGCGAGCCCGCGGTGGTCCCCCGGGTGAGCCAGGAGCCTTTGTTTTTGAACCGCACCCGCTCCCGGGGCCGGGAAAAAGACGAAATTTCCTTCCTGTGCGTGCCCATCAAGATCCATCACCAGACCATCGGCGCGTTGAGCGTGGACCGGCTGCACCGGGACCTGGACCTGGACAAGGATCTTAGAATACTCACTATCATCGCCTCCATCATCGCCCAGACCGTGAACGGCCTGATGCTCATCGACCGGGAGAAAGACCGGCTCCGGGATGAGAACTTAAAACTGAAAGGCGAGTTGCAGGGCCGCTACCAGGTGGGGAATATCATCGGCACCTCCGGCCGCATGCGCCAGGTTTTCGAGATGATCCAGCGGGTGGCCAAGAGCAACGCCACCATCCTGATCAGGGGAGAATCCGGCACCGGCAAGGAATTGGTGGCAAGTGCGCTCCATTACAACAGCACGCGCGCGTCCAAGCCCTTCATCAAGGTGAACATCGCCGCTTTGCCGGAAACCCTGGTGGAAAGCGAACTCTTCGGCCATGAACGGGGCGCGTTCACCGGCGCGCTGCAGCGCAAACAGGGCCGCTTCGAGCTGGCCCAGGGCGGCACCGTCTTCCTCGATGAAATCGGCGACCTCACCCCCACCGTGCAGCTCAAGCTGTTGCGGGTCATCCAGGAACGGGAATTCACCCGCCTGGGGGGCACCTCCACGCTCAAGGCCGATGTGCGCCTCATCGCCGCCACCCACCGTGACCTGGAGAAGGGCGTGGCCGAAGGGGCCTTCCGGGAAGACCTCTATTACCGGCTCAACGTCTTTCCCATCTATCTGCCGCCGCTTAGGGAGCGCCGCGCCGACATCCCCCTGTTGGCCGACCACTTCCTGAACAAATACACCGGGGAGCACCAGAAGCCGGGGCTGCGCCTCTCCGCGCCGGCCCTGGACTTGCTTATGCAATACCCCTGGCCCGGCAATGTCCGGGAGCTGGAAAACATCATCGAACGCGCGGTGCTGGTGTGCGATGAGGATACCATCCTCAGCGTCCATCTCCCCCGCAGTCTGCAACGCCAGGAACCCGGGGAAATCAGGAACAGCCTGGCCATGCAAGTAGCCAACCTGGAAAAGGAGCTGATCTCCGAGGCCCTGCGGCAAAGCCGGGGCAACCAGAGCCAGGCCGCCAAGATGCTGGACACCAGCCTGCGGATTTTAGGTTATAAAATCAAACAATATGACCTGGACTACAAACGATTCCGGGCCGCGGGCAAGCACCCGCCTTATCCCGGCGGGGAGAAGGCCGCGGGGGAAGGGTATTGAGACTGTTTATTGTTTTTGGTTTTTCTTTTTTTAAATAAATATGGATCGACACTATTTATTTCGACAAACAGTGCCTGTCTCTATTTTCCCACTAATTTCCTTAAAATAGTGTCTGTCCCTATTTTCTCCTATTTTTTCAGTCATGGTGGAGATTGTGGATGACCGGGGCAATGAACGTTTCCAGATTATCCGGGTGGATTAAGGATAGGTGAAATGATAGATTTAATCCATTCGGTAAATAAAGTACCCATCCGTCTGACCGATGAGCGCTGGGCGCATATCAGCGAAGAGCATTGTGAGCTCGCGGGCCTGCGCCTGGAGGTCCTGGAGACCGTGGCTAACCCGGACCGAGTCCTCGCCGGAGGGGAGGGGGAGCTTCTGGCAGTACGGGAATTATTCCCCGGTAAACACCTGGCGGCAGTTTATCGGGAACTGACTGGGGACGGTTTCATCATCACCGCGTTCCTGACCAGTAAGACGAAAGCCCTGAAAAAGAGGAAACAGCTATGGCCTTAGAAATGATGGAAGAATATTTAAAGATTATTCCCGCGGTCAAAGGGGCGCCCCAGAAATATTTATGGTCCTCCTATGACGCTGAAGCCGATGTTCTCTACATCAACTTTAAGAAGCCCAGCCATGCCACCGACAGCGAACTGACTGACAATGATATTATCATTCGTTACGAGGGCGAAGAAATCATCGGTTTAACCGTGTTGCACGCCAGTAAACGTTAAAGATGGATGACCCAGGCCAGCATAGAAAATGGGAGGGTGATAACCATGTGGGAAGGTCTCTCGCGCAGCAAACCCAATCGCAGTCCCGCGACTCTCACCAAGAACCGGGTGAACCCCTCGCCCGTCTCCGGCATCTGCGTCACCTGCTTGGACGGCTGCCCCGGCCCCTGCGAGATCGGGCGCTCCGCGGTCCGGGGCCGGGAACTCCTCTATCCCATGCCCTTCGGCAAGGTGACCTCCGGCGCGGAAAAAGATTATCCCGTGGATTTTTCCCATTTTAACGTGCAGGGCACCTGCGTGGGCGCGCGAGGCATCGAGGCCGATCCGGACCATGCCATCTTCCCCGCGGTGGACGTGAGCCAGGAGATTGGCGTTAATTCGAAGATCAAGCTGGGCTTTCCCGGTTTCACCGGCGCCCTGGGCTCCACCGAAATCGCCCAGAACCATTGGGAATCCATGGCCATCGCCGCGGCCATCTGCGGCATTATCATCGTCTGCGGGGAGAACGTCTGCGGCATGGACCCGGCCGTGGAAATAAAGAAAGGCCGCATCGTCCGCTCCCCGGAAATGGAACGCCGGGTCAAAGTCTTCCGCAAATGGCACCAGGGCAGAGGCGACCTCATCGTCCAGGCCAACGTGGAGGACACCCGCCTGGGGGTGCCGGAGTACGTCATCGAGAAGCTGGGGGTGGAATTCTTCGAAGTCAAATGGGGCCAGGGAGCCAAGGACATCGGCGGCGAAGTCAAGCTCCCCAACCTGGAGCGGGCGAAGCAGCTTCATGACCGGGGCTACATCGTGCTGCCCGATCCCCATGACCCCCTCACCGAGGAGCAATACAACCTCCGGGGCATCCGGGAATTCGAGCGCCACTCACGGGTGAACCTGGTGACCGAAGAAGGCTTTTTCAAGACCGTGGAACACTTGCGCCGCCTGGGAGCGAAGCGGGTCTCACTGAAGACCGGGGCCTACCGCCCCGCGGACCTGGCCCGGGCGGTGAAGTTTGCGTCCCAGGCCAAAGTCGACCTCCTCACCGTGGACGGCGCGGGCGGGGGCACGGGCATGAGCCCCTGGGCCATGATGAACGAATGGGGAGTGCCCACGGTATACCTGGAATGTCTCCTCCATCAATATCTCTCCCGCCTTAAGGCCAAAGGTGAATTCATCCCGGACTGCGCCATCGCCGGGGGCCTGTCCATGGAGGACCATGTCTTCAAGGCCCTGGCCCTGGGTGCGCCGTTTGTGAAACTGGTCTGCATGGGCAGGGCCATCATGACCGCCACCATGGTGGGCAACCTGGAAGGGAAAAAACTCGTGGAAAAATGCAAGCAGGAAGGCAGGGACATCAAAGAGGCCTACCTGGAGCATTTTACCGAATGCATCGATTTAAGGCGGCGCTATCCCCTGGGCAAATACGCCATCATCCCCGGAGGCGGGGTAGGCATGTACAGCTACATCAAACGCATGACCCAGGGCCTGCAGCAGTTCATGGCCGGGTCCCGGAAATTTGCGCTGCAATACCTCGATAGAAGCGACCTCATGGCCCTGACCCGGGAGGCCGCGGAGGTCTCGGGCATCCCTTACGTCATGGACGCGGATGCCAGGGAGGTGGATCGGATTTTGGGGTAGAGGCCGGAAAAAGATTAACCACAGAGACACAAAGGACACAGAGATACACAGAGAAAAAAATTTAGCCCTGGCGGTTCACCGCCAGGGCTAAAATTATTCTCTCTGTGAACCTCTGTGCTCTCTGCGTCTCTGTGGTGAAATCTTTTCCTGCCTACTTCACCTTGATCCACAACAGCCTGGCCACATTCGGCCCCGGGTTGCGCCATTGGCCCGGGAGTTCCGAGGTGAGGTAGATCAGGTCCCCGGTCTTCAGGGTGTAGACCGCCTGGCCCACGAACAGTTGCAGCCTGCCGGAGAGCACGTAGCCCACTTCCTCCCCCTTGTGGAAGAAGAAGTGGCCGGGCAGGGTCTCCTTGGGCGCGATCTCAATGAGGTAGGGCTTGGCCTTGGCTTCGAAGTCCACGGGGTAGAGCAGCCGGGCCAAGACCGCGTCCTCGGGCATGCCCGGGAGCTTGACCTCCACCCCGTCGGTGGTGGTGAAGACCAGGCGCTCCTTGCCTTCGGACCGCTCCTCGAAAAAGGAAGAGAGGTCCACGGCCAGGACCTCCCCCATCTTCATCAAGGCCGGCAGCGACGGGTAAATGAGGTTGGATTCCACCTGGGAGATGGTGCTCGGGGTGACCCCCACCAGCTTGGCCAGCTCCGTCTGCGACAGCCCCCTCTTTAAGCGGAACTCCTTAAGGCGCATCCCCAAATCCAGGCGACCCGGGCCCCGGGACTCGTCCTCGAAAGCGACGGTGAGGTCCTTGGTCCAGTAGACATGGGGCTTATGGAATTCATCCGGTCCGCGATTTTCCGCCTTGAGGATGGTAAGCGAGGTGGTGCCCCGCTTGATGGTCAATTCAATGGCCACCTGGGCGATCTGGTTGATCTGGGCCCGGAACTTTGGGGAATGGGCGTTCTTTTCGAGAATCCAATAAGCGATGGTATTCAAGTCGTAGAGCCGGGGGCAGGAATGGGAATAGAAGTGAAGGAAACGGTCCTCGCTGCCCCAGAGTTCCGTCATGCCGGTGATGGACTCGAAGATGAAACGCACGTCCCCCTGGAAGCCGGAGTGCACCCCGTAGAGCAGATCCATGAACCCCTGGGGGTCCCGGGGGTCCTCCACTTTGAGGATGCGGCAGGGCTGGTCGGCCTCCAGACCCTCGTAGAACTTGAGGAAGATGGCGGAGCCGTTGCCCTTGCCATTGGTGAAGCAATCTAAAATGGTGAGGTCCGGGTACTCAGCCAGGTGCCCCAGTTTATCCAGGAGGTTCTTGGGGGAGCGGTCAAAGCTCACATAGATGATGGGCTTTTTCTGGAGGTGGCAGGCCAGGAGGAAATTGAGAGAGAAGACGGGGGCGAGACTCCCGGCGTCGTCGTGCCAGACGACGTTGTCGCCGATGAACAGACCTCCCAGGAGCAAATCCAGGCGGCTGACCCCCGAAGGCACGCGTTGTTTGTCCGTGGCCACTTTCTTTCCCTTGTTAAATGGAGACCGGGGGAAAGTACTCCTTCTGTCATTTAGAGCACTGTCGCAGAGGTCTCAATCGATTTTCGAAATATTTTAGGGAATTTGCCCCCGGACGTCAAGGATGCGGAGGTCCTCGACTGTTATGAAAATACAAGTTACTCGCCAAGACGCAAAGTCCGCCAAGTTTATAATTCTTCCTTTACGTCCTTTGCCCCTTGGCGAGAAACTGATGTTCATTTTTTGCGGGTGGACCGCGGGTCCATGAAGAGCTGCTCCGAAAAGTTCTAATCGGTAGTACAGGCTTTCAAGCCTGTACGGATTACCACGGCGGGCGAGACGTCCGCCCTACGGGCTTTTCATGGTTTACAGGGTGAGCCAAAGGCTCATGTTCAACTGCTCCGAAAAGTTAATTGGTGGGGCGGCCGTCCCTGGCCGCCCGTAGTCAGGGCGGGCACGGAGGCCCGCCCCACCAGTCTTTTCATGGGTGAGCCAATAGCTCATGAGAGACTGCTCCTGAAGAGTTCCTAACCGGTGGCCCAGGCTTTCCAGTCTGTGCGGATTACCGGGCGGGCGAGACGCCCGCCTTACCTGCTTTTCATGCTTTGCGGGGACTTGGTTAATTTTGAACCTCTTGACGATTTTGCAAAAAATAAGTTTTACTAAATTATTCTCTTGCGTATTAACATATTTGGTGCTAATTATCAGTATAACTAACAACTATGTAACTTCTATTAGTCTATAATTTTCCTCTCCCATGATTAACTCCTTAAATTTACTAATTAAATAAGCCAGCCCGCAGCTGGCTTGTTTTTTGCAATTTATTTTTTGTTTCCAGCCCTGTTGCTCTTCTTTCCTCCCTCATACCAATTTCCAATCAAAGATATTTCTTTCGTAGGGGCGAATCTTGTATTCGCCCGGCGTCAGGGCGAACACCAGGTTCGCCCCTGCAACGGTATCAGAACATCTTCAGAAAAAGGAGTGGAAACCATGACCATCAGCAACCCCAACCGCAGTCCCGCCACCCTCACCAAGAACCGGGTGCAGCCCGCCCCGGTTTCCGGCATCTGTGTCACCTGCTTAGACGGCTGTCCCGGACCCTGTGAAATCGGCCGCTCCGCAGTCCGGGGCCGGGAACTCCTCTACCCCATGCCCTTCGGCAAAGTCACCGCGGGAGCGGACAAGGACTACCCCTGCGACTTTTCCTACTTCAACATCCAGGGCACCTGCGTGGGCGCCGTCGGCATGCCCGCGAATTCGGACAAAGCCATCTTCCCCGCGGTAAACACCCAAGTGGAGATCGGTGAAAAACACAAGGTGAAGCTGGCGTTCCCGGCCTTCACCGGCGCGCTGGGCTCCACGGACATCGCCCGCATCCACTGGGAGTCCATGGCCATCGGCGCGGCCATCAGCGGTATTATCATCGTCTGCGGCGAAAACGTCTGCGGCATGGACCCCAAGAGCGAAATCAAGAAAGGACGGGTGGTTAAATCCCCGGAGATGGAGCGCCGGGTCAAGATCTTCAAAAAATGGCATCAAGGCCATGGGGACATCATCGTCCAGGCCAACGTGGAGGACGGCCGCTTAGGCGTCCCCGAGTACGTCATCGAAAAGCTGGGGGTGGAGTTCTTCGAACTGAAATGGGGCCAAGGCGCCAAGAACATCGGCGGCGAAGTCAAGCTGCCCAACCTCGAGCGGGCCAAGCAGCTCCGGGAGCGGGGCTACATCGTGCTGCCGGACCCCCTGGACACCATGACCCAGGAGCAGTACAAGGTCCGGGGCATCCGGGAGTTCGAGCGCCATTCCCGTTTGGGCATGGTGGACGAAGACGCTTTTTATAAGACCATCGAGCATCTGCGCCGGGTGGGGGCCAAGCGGGTCTCCTTGAAGACCGGGGCCTACCGCCCCGCGGACCTGGCCCGGGCGGTGAAGTTCGCGTCCCAGGCCAAAATCGACCTCCTCACCGTGGACGGCGCCGGCGGCGGCACGGGCATGAGCCCCTGGCGCATGATGAACGAATGGGGCATCCCCACGGTGCACCTGGAATCCCTCCTCTATGAATACCTCTCCCACCTGAAGAGCAAGGGCGAGTTTGTCCCCACCTGCGCCATCGCCGGCGGCCTGTCCCTGGAAGACCACGTCTTCAAGGCCCTGGCCCTGGCCGCGCCTTTTGTCAAGCTGGTATGCATGGGCCGCTCCATCATGACCGCGGCCATGGTGGGCAATTTCGAAGGCAAAAAACTCAGGGAAAAGTGCGAACGGGAGGAGCGGGACCTGAAGGAGGCGTATCTGGAGCACTTCGCCGAGGCCGCGGCCCTGCGGCGCAAGTACCCCCTGGGCAAATACGGCCGCATCCCTGCAGGGGCCATCGGCATGTATAGTTATATCAGCCGCATGACCCAGGGCCTGCAGCAGTTCATGGCCGGGGCCCGGAAGTTCTCTCTCGAGCACATCAGCCGGGACGACCTGGTGGCTTTGACCGAAGACGCGGCCAAGGTCTCCGGCATCCCCTACGTCATGGACGCCGACGCCCGGGAAGTGGAAAAGATCCTGGGTTACCGGCGCACCGCGACCCTGGCGGAAATGGGGCCTTACGCCAATCATGGGGATTTGGCGGCGGAAGGGAAGTAATTTTTTTACCGCAGAGGCGCAGAGGACGAGGAGAAACGCAGAGAGGAAAAGAAAGCCCTGGCGATTCTCGCCAGGGCTAATATCTTTTCCTCTTGTGAACCTCTGCGTCCTCAGCGTCTCTGCGGTAAAATATTCAAAACAATTTTGTAGTGAAATCTTCCAAAAATTAACAATTATGTATTGATAATTCCCCGTTTTTTTTCCAAATCCCCCCGAAATTATTGCTTTTTCCCCCTGGCATACTTATTGTTAGGTATTAATGGAATCTACTTCAATTAAGGAGAGGATCGCCGTGAACTGCAAGACCGTTGAAGATGTCCTCAAATGCGTTAAGGACCAGAACGTCAGCTTTATCCAGCTATGGTTTACCGATGTCTTGGGGATGCTGAAAAGCTTCTCCATCCGCCCTTCCGAACTGGATGAGGGCATGACCGAGGGCATGGGGTTTGACGGCTCCTCCATTGAGGGGTTCTCCCGCATCGAAGAGTCCGACATGATCGCCAAACCCGATCCCACCACCTTTAAGCTCCTGCCCTGGCGGCCGGAGGAACAGCCCGTAGCCCGCATGTTCTGCGACATCCTGCAGCCGGACGGCTCGCCCTATCCCGGCGACCCCCGTTACACCTTAAAGAGAGTGCTGGCGAAGGCCGCGGAGAAGGGCTACATCTCCTACCTGGGACCGGAACTGGAGTTTTTCTACTTTGCCAACAACGAAGCCCCCGAGGTCCTGGACAAGGGCGGCTATTTCGACGCCCCGCCCCTGGACGTGGCCAACGATCTGCGGCGGGAGACCATCTTCGGGTTGGAAAAATTGGGCGTGCGCATCGAATACAGCCACCACGAAGTGGCCGACTCCCAGCACGAAATCGACATGCGCTACGACGAGGCCCTGAAGATGGCCGACAAGACCATGACGCTGAGGGCTACGGTCAAGGCCGTGGCCATGCTGAACGGCATCTATGCCACCTTCATGCCTAAACCCATCTTCGGCATCAACGGCAGCGGCATGCACACCCACCAGTCCCTGTTCAAAGGCAGCAAAAACGCCTTCTACGAAGCCAGTGACAAGTACCATCTGTCGCCGGAAGGCAAGTGCTACATCGCCGGGTTGCTCAAACATGCCCGGGAGATTACCGCGGTTTGCAGCCAGTGGGTCAACTCCTACAAACGCCTGGTGCCCGGCTACGAAGCCCCGGTGTACGTCTCCTGGGCCCGGCGCAACCGCTCCGCCTTGGTCAGGGTGCCCATGTACAAGCCCGGCAAAGAAGCGGCCACCCGCTGCGAATACCGGGCGCCGGACCCGGCCTGCAACCCCTACCTGGCCTTCGCGCTGATGATCGCCGCGGGTCTGAAAGGCATCGAGAACAAATACCCCCTGCCCGAGCCGGTGGAAGAGGACATTTACCATATGTCCGAAAAAGACCGGAAAAAGAAGGGTATCGTCGAGCTGCCGGGCAGCCTGGATGAGGCCGTGAAAGAGCTGGAAAAGAGCGCCCTCGTTAAAGAAACCCTGGGCGACCATATCTTCACCAAGTTCATCGAGAACAAACGGATCGAGTGGGACAACTACCGCATGCACGTCAGCGCCTACGAGATCGAGCGCTACCTGCCGATTCTTTAATTCCGGGTGAGGAAACACTTGCCGGAATTATGAGGAATCTGGTATAGTATTTTTTGGGTAGAAAAAATCTGGGTAATAACCTGGGCCAGGGGGGGTATGCCCCCTCCTGGCCCCAATTTCACTTCGAGGCGCGAGCTTTATGTCCATGGAAGTCGTGGTTTTTGCCTGTCAGCAGGCAGTGCCGGAGCCGGAAGCGGTGAAAAGTTTGTGGCGCGGCGGCGAGGTGCGGCTGCGGGTGCTGCCTGAGCCTTGCAGCAGCAAGATCGAGGCCTTCCAGTTGCTGCGCACCCTGGCCACCCCGGTGGACCTGGTGTGGGTCATCAGCTGTGAAGAGCACATTTGCCGCTATGATGAGGGAAGCCATCGGGCCGGCGGCCGCATGGCCTATACCAAGAAATACCTGGCTGAGATCGGCCTCGAGCCGGCCCGGGTGGGGCGATCCGTCCTGACCCCCGGCGATAAATCCGCGTTGGCCGCCATTGTCGCCGAAATCAGCGGCCGCGTTCAAGCCTTGGGGTCCAGCCCGCTGCGCCAGGCGCCCAAAGCCGCGGCCCGCCGGTCGGCCAAGTAGGAGGTCCAATGCCCGCCAAGTATCATATCCATGTGCGCTCTGTGCCTCCCCGTTTCAGCCCCCTGGCGAAAAACACCATCATTGATTGGGCCGAAGGCTGCCTGCGCTGCGCCCGCTGCGTCAAAGAGCAATGCCCGGTGGACGCCTACCGGAAACGAGGTTTCGACCGCTCCCAGTTCGTGGACACCATTGACCAGTTGTGCCGGGACTGCTACCGCTGCGTCCAGGGCTGCCCCAGAGAACTGATCTTCAAGGCCAGCAACCCCCAGTACAGCCGGATCGGCAACGAATATTGGACTCCGGAAATCCTGGCCGCCACCTGGTACCAGGCGGAGAGCGGCAAGATTCCGGTCTCCGGCGCGGGTTACGGCGGTCCTTTTTCGGGACCCGGGTTCGACTCCTTCTGGACCGACATGTCGGAAATCGTCCGCCCCACCCGGGACGGCATCCACGGCCGGGAATATATCAGCACCAGCGTCGACGTGGGCCGCAAGCCCATGTTTCTCACTTTTGACAGCGACGGGGAACTGACCTGGCCCTCCCCTCCCCTGCTGGAGCTGCCCCTGCCCATTCTTTTGGCCGCGCCTTCACTGGGCGCCAATCCCGGAAACATCCAGGATATCATCACCCATGCCGCCCTTGAGCTGGGCACCCTGGCCATTGTGGCCCGGGAACGCCTGACCGCGATTCCCAAGAAAACCGCGAGCCTGGTCATGCCTTCTTACACCGCGGGATCCCTGGACCTGAACGATCCTCTCCTCGCCCAGGTGCGGATCATGGAAGTCCTGGACCATCCCGGGGTTCTGGAACAGATGGAAATGGTGAAAAAACGCTATCCCGACCTGATCATCAGCGTCAAAGTGCCGGCGGACGGCGGGGTGGTGGACCGGGTGGCGGAATTGACCGCGGCCGGCGCAGAGGCCGTTCACGTCTATGCCTCCGAAGAAGCCCGGGGCTTGGGAGAGTCCCAGGGAATGCACCTCAAAGACCTGATCCGCCGCTGCCATCTGAAGCTGGTGGAAAACAAGCTGCGGGATACGGTCACCTTGCTGGTCAGCGGCGGCATCGCCCTGGCGGAGCACGTGGCCAAGGCCATCATCTGCGGCGCGGACGCCATCATCGCCGATCTGCCCCTTTTGTTAGCCCTGGAGTGCCGCCTCTGCCGCCAATGCACCAAAGGCGGCAAATGCCCGGTGGAGATCGACACCCTCACCGTCAGGCGGGGCGCGCAGCGGATGGTGAACCTGGTCGGCGCCTGGAACAATCAGCTCCTGGAAATCATGGGAGCCATGGGCATGCGGGAAGTGCGCCGCCTCCGGGGGGAAGTGGGCCGGGCCATGTTCATCGAAGACCTGGAAAAGGAAATCTTCGCGCCCCTCTTTGCCAACCGGGAAGGGGAGCTGACGAAGCGGGAACCGACTTAAAGACAGTTTTTAGTTTTTAGTTTTTAGTTTTCAGAAAGAAACAATTCTGGAAGCTAAAAGCTAAGAGGGTTGCTTGGTTATATAACTTGTCGTTTTTATTTTTATTCTGGCAAGCCAAATACTAAAAACTGAAAACTATAAACTAAAAACTGGTACTAAAATGGCAAAACCGAAAAATGTGATCGCCCTCCCCACCACGCCCGCGGGCCAGCCCTGGGAGCCCGTTCCCACCCCGGCCCGGTTCCGCAACCCCTTGAGCAAATACCGGGTGTACCGCAGCGAATCCAAGTGCGTCAAATGCGGCAAGTGCGTGGAGCTCTGCCCTTACGGCGTCTTTACCAAGGCCGGCAAATATTTGCGCAAGCCCAAGAGCTACCTCTGCCTGGGGTTCGAATGCCAGAAGAAACCCTTCCATTGCGTCTCCAACTGCCCGGGCCAGGCCCTGAGGGTCCACGAACACCCGGTTTATAGAACTTTGGGGGACTGCCGTTGGAACCCGGACCTGCTGCTCAGCACCTGGTGGCAGGCGGAATTCGGCAACCTCCCCTACACCGACCTGG
>QZIZ01000050.1 GCA_003599195.1 Deltaproteobacteria bacterium
CCTTTTGTCGCGCCTTACTCGTTAGAGAGTAATCGAGTAAGGCCCGGCAGCCAATAAATCAGGCTTAAATGTCCGTTGGACGTTAAGTGGCCTCTGGGAGAGCCTTTGCCGGGCCGCCTCTCAGAGGCCTTTCTTTTTTAGGGACCGGCAACGTGAAAGAAGAGCACCCAGACGACTTTATCGAAGAAACCCGGGCTTTTTGGGGAGAGCGCACCGGCAGGACTTTTTCCCGGGAGGATGCCCGGGAAATGATAGCCAACATCTCCGGGTTTTTTCGGGTCCTGGATGAATGGGACAGGAAGGCGCGGATGGAAGAAGCTGCTGAACCAGAAGGTACTGGTGGGGCCTGATAAATGCTGACCCCGGTCATCCCCATAGCCTCCGGCAAGAAAGGACCGCCTTTCGTCAAGGATTGGCCGCACGCCTCCTTGGAGGCCCTGGAAGAGGCCATGGAAAGGTACCCGGGATGCAACCTGGCCCTGAGGCTTGACCGGTATCTGGCCCTCGATCCGGATGACCAGGAAGCCGCAAAGTTCCTGGTGAAGCTGGAACGGGAGGGGAAGCTCCCTCCCACCGTGGCCTGGGAGACCTGGCGAGGCATGATCATCCGGTTATACCAGCGTCCTGTGGGGCTGGAGCCGGTCAAGCCCAACGGCTCCGGGATGAAACTGGAAATCCGCACCAGCCCAGGGCAATACGTGCTCATTCCCGACAGCACTGTCAACGGCAAAAAGTACCGGTGGCTGCCCCACGTGGGGCCGGCAGACATCGAGGTGGCGGAGTTGCCCGCGGTGACCCTCAGTTTTATCAAGGACACCCTGGGACGCCACAGAGAGGCAAAACCAGCGACTTCCGCTTCGGTTTCCGCCTGGGCCGAACTCTGGCAGGGCCTGCCCAAGGGCAGCCGAAACGATGCCGCGGCCAAGCTGGCCGGCCGGCTCCTGGGGCGGGGGATCACCGGGGATGAGGCCCTGGAGATCCTGCGGGCCTGGAATGCCAATAACCATCCGCCGCTTTCGGAGGCGGAGCTGGTCCGCACTCTCCAGTCCATTGCAAAGGCAGAAGAGCGCAAGGGCAAGAAAGACGATGCCCCCACGGTCCTGACCGCCACCCAGTTGCTCGCCCGGACCCTGCAGAAACCGCCGGAGATCATCGGCGAAGGGATATTCCCCGAGGGCGCCGGCATGATCGTTACCGGGGAAAGCGGGGTGGGAAAGTCGTTGCTGACGTTGGAAATGGCGGTGCGGCTCAGCCATGGCATCGAGTTATGGGGCCTGGAGGTTCCCCGGCCCCGCCGGATATTGATGGTGCAGTCGGAAAACCCCCTGCACTCGGTGCAATTCCGGCTGCGCCGTATTCTCGTCGGCCTGGAAGTACAGGGCGCTCCCAACGTCATGCTGGTGGACCCGGCCTTCCGAATCGACCTGGCGAACCGCAAGAGCCTCCAGGACCTGAAAAACATCCTGGAAAACAGCCGGGCGGAGGTGGTGATCCTCGATCCCCTCAGTTCTTATCACCGCACCAACGAAAACGACAACGTGGCCATGCGGGGGCTTCTGGACAACCTCACGCACTTGTCCCGGCTGACCGGGTGCGCCTGGATCGTGGTGCACCACCACGGCAAGCCCCAGGACGGCACGCGGGATATCTGGCAGTACCGGGGCGCTTCCAGCATCAGAGATTGGGCCGACACCATGATCGCTCTGCTCAACAAGAAAGGGATGGATAAGCAAATTCTCCGGCTCATGCGGTTCGACAAGATCAGGAACGGGCCGGACCGCCCGCCCATCCTGCTGGACCGGAACCAGGATTTTATCCACTGGCCGACCCAGGAAGACGTGCTGGCGCCCCACACCCTGGTGGTGGCCACCCTGGAGGATATGGGCGGCGAGGCCAAGAGCCAGCGGGCCCTGAGCGAAGAGATCAGTAAACGCGCCGGTTGCAGCCTGTCCACGGCCAGGCGAGCCGTAGAAAACGCCATGAACACCTGGATCGTGCTCAAAGGCGGGAAGGTCTTGATTAAACAATGAAAACGGAACAGTGGCTCACGATTGGAAAACTGGCTCATGGTCTCGTGAGCCAGGGTAACTATTCAATTTCAATGATTAAACCGGCATTTGGGTCAAAATCTGGCTCACCGGTAAATGAGCCAAACCCGAAAGTGGCTCATTGGCTCATGAGCCATTTTTTGGCTCACGGTCAAATGAGCCACGCAACTATTGAATATTCCAAAAGATTCCTGGTGGCTCACGGGTTTTCTGGCTCACGGCCAAATGAGCCAAGAAAAATCAACTACTTAGGGGTGGCTCATGCCTCCCTATATATAGGGCTATATATATGAGCCACTATCAAGAAAGCCATGGTCGAAGGCTACCATTGGGGGCTGACCAACTGGTCGAATGCCCGAAATGGATCCCCAGGGAGCCGGGGTTGTTTGAGCCACCCGGCGAGCCGGTCTGCCGGGACTACCTGGGCGGCGTGGCCTGCTCCCGGAGAGACACGTTTATGTGTGACACCGAAGGGAAGAAATCCCGCACAGTGGAGGCGACCGATGCTGGAAAGCTTTAAGTTGGCCTTCGCCGCGGGCTGGGGCGTCATTGCTGCGGGATTGTCGTTTCTCTTGCTCGTGGGCGCCTGGGACTGGTTCCAGGAATTCTTGAGCAGGGTCAGGCTACTGCTTCAAGCCCAAAAGCAGGAGCGGCAGTCACGAAAGGGACCGAGCCAATGAGAGATTGCTACCTGGGCATTGACCCCGGAATGAACGGGGGTTGGGGCATCCTGGATGGCCGGGGCGAGGTTGTGGCCTGTGGGCCCTGGCTGGCCTGGAAGGACATCCTGCCACACCGGGATTTGATCAAGTCCGCGGCCATCGAGCGCATCCAGGTGCGTCAGGACACTACAAGGCAACACGCCTTCCGGCTGGCCACCCTGGTGGAGAATTTCGGGGTCTGGCAGGGGCTGTGCCTGGCCTGGGAAATCCCACAGGTCAAAATTGTCCATCCCCGGACCTGGCAGTCGCATTTTCACCTGGAGATCGGCGGGCACCTGGGACAGGCCATGACCAAATCCCAAATGGTGCAGGCCAAGAAAAGGCTGGTGCTGGGCATGGCCCGGAGGCTGTGGCCGCAAGCGCCGTTAAGCCGTCAGAAGGATGACGGTATCGCCGCCGGGCTGCTCCTGGCGGAGTACCTCAAGCAGACCTGGAGAAGGATTTGAGATGGAAGAAGAAAGTTTTATCGATCCAAAGGCTGTCAAGGAAGCCGAGGCCCTCGCCGGCCATCCCCTGAAGCTGGAGTTCTTCCGGGGCATCAAGGGCATCGCGGCTTTTTTGAACCTGCACCCGCAGACCACCTTGCGGTTGCTCAATGCGGGCAAAATCCCGGCCAAGAAGGACCAGGCGGGCCGCTGGGTGCTATGCAACCTGGACTACTACCGGAGCCTGAGGAAGCTATGAGCATTGAGCCGAAAAATTACGCCGGGGTCCAGTGGGGGCTGGGACGGCCGTCGGTCATCCTGGTGGGCCGCTATGAGCCTCTGCCTGCTGACAACCTGGTCCTGCTCCAGGAGTTTTACAAGCGCGGGGTCTATCTCCCGGAGATGGTCCGGGTGGCCCTGAAGCTGGCTAAGGAATTCGGCATCAGGAAATTCTTTTGCGATCCGTCTGAGCCCCGCTTCATCGACCGGCTGAAAAAGGAGCGCCTGTGGGCGGTTGCGGTTACCGACGAAGAGAACGCCGGGGCCAACCTGATCGCCGAAAGGCTGGAGAATGCCAAGTGCAATAGACCCGGGGGCCTGGTGCTCTCCGGCCAGTGCCGGGAATTGATCAAGGAGTTTCAACGGGCGCACCTGCCGGAGTTTAAGCCTGACAAACCTTACCGGGACAGGCCGGTGCCCGTCTATAACTACGCCTTGGCCGCCCTGCGGTTCATGGTCCTGGGGTTATCTTACGAGGCCACGCCCAGGGTGCGCTGGCTGACATGATGGAGGAACGATGTTGAACAGAGTGATGTTGATCGGCCACCTGGGAGGTGACCCGGAGGTCCGCTACACCGCCAGCGGCAAGCCGGTGGCCAACTTCAGCCTGGCAACCACCGAGAGGTTCACCGATAAGACCTCGGGACAGCGCCGGGAAGAGACCCAGTGGCACCGGATCGTGGCCTGGGGGAAGCTGGCCGAGATTTGCAGCCAGTACCTGCACAAGGGAAGCCGCATCTACCTGGAAGGCAAGCTGGTTTACCGCAAGTGGGAGGACAACTCCGGGGTAAGCCGGACCTCCGCCGATGTCCGCATGGATTCCATGGTGATGCTGGACAACAGGCGAGCGGACGACTCCGCTGGCGACGTGCCGTTTTGAGGACCCGAGATGATTTTCACCAGTAACTTCAAGATCGCCGGTCACCTGCCCCAGGCCGTGGCCATCTCCCAGGGCATTCCCCGGGGCTGGCAAGGCAAGAGATACAAACCCCTGGCTCCGCCCTGGAACCTGGTGAAGCTTAACGACAACGCCCGGTTCATCAAGCTCTATAAGGCCCAGGTTCTGGACCGGCTGGATGCGGCCCAGGCCTTACGGGATCTGGGAGGAGACAACGTTGTCCTCCTATGTTGGGAGGCGCCCGGGGAGTTTTGCCATCGCCGGGTGGTGGCCGCCTGGCTGCAGAAAGAGCTAGGGCTGATGGTGGATGAGTTCAATCCCAAGCTCAAGCGCCATGCTGCATGGCTGCGAGAACTACAAGAGAGGAGATAGTGTGCGGGGACTGGCGGCCAGGGCATTATCGACCAGATGTTGCTGGTGGTTCGACTCCACCTCTCCGCTCCATGAGGAACCGATATGGGCTTCGTTGGTAGCATAAACGCAGAATGTCGACGCTGGTTGGGCAACCAGGGCCATGCCTTCAATGGCCGGGAGGTCTACGTTGGTTGCTCGGGGGCCTTCACGGTGGAGCAGATTCTCTCCCGGTATGCTCCCAAGGCCAGGATCTGGGGCAATGATGTCTCGCTCTATTCCTCGGTCCTGGGGGCTTACCTGGCCGGGCAGGACTTTAACCTCACGGTGCGGGAGGAAGCCTTTTCCTGGCTCAACTCCTACCTTGGCGACGTGGAGGCCAAAGCCGCGGCGGTCATGGTGCTCCTGGAGGCCCTGAAATACGAGAAGGCGGACAACGTCTTCAAGGTCAGGCACTGGGCCCACTACCTGAACAACTTCGAGGGCTTTCATAAGGCCACGGTTGCCAGGCTCCGGGAACGCAAGCAGGAAGTCAGGCTGGAGGCATACACCAGCAAGGACATCTTCGACCTCCTGGACGAGATGCCCCAGGACGCGGTGGCCGTGGCTTTTCTCCCCACCTATGCCGGGGGCTACGAGCGCATGTTCAAGCGCCTGGAGGAAATATTCGACTGGGACCGGCCGGCTTACGGGTTGATCGATGCCGAACGCAAGGCCGCCATCCTGGAGAAGATGAAGGCCCAGGACTACCTCTACCTGGACGACCGGGTGGTGGAGGGCCTGCCCATGGTGGCGGTGGTGCGCAAAGCCCGGATGAAGCCGGTTTACGTCTATTCCAACATGGAGACCTTGCGCCGGGGAGTTCTGAAGCAGCAACGCCATGCCGAGTTCGTGCCCTTCATCCGCTTATCCGATGACGATGCGATCACCCCGGAGTCCCAGCTTACCCTGATCCCCACCACTAACCGGGTGGTGAACTACTACCGGGACGTCTACCTCTCCAAGGGGGTGGGTATTCCGGCGGACGGCGAGGTCCCGTTGGTGGCCGCGGTGGACGGGAAGGTCTTCGGGTTCCTGATCTACTCCCGGATGCAGGGGGGAGGCGACGTGTACCTGCTGGCCGACTTCGTGGTCAACTCCGGGCGCTATCGGCGCCTGGCCAAACTCCTGGTCCTGGTGACCCAGACCAGGGAAGTACGCAGGCTGTTGGAAGAGAAGTTTCTGCTGGAAATCTCCAGGTGCCGCACCATGGTCTTCACCGACAAGCCCGTGTCCATGAAGTACCGGGGGCTTTATAAGCTGGCCCGGCGGGACCCGGGGAAGCTGGTTTACGAGACCCAGATGGGCATCCTGAATCTGAAAGAGGTGATCCCCTTATGGCTGAAAAAATACGAGAAGCCCTGAACCTACTCAATGAAAAGCTATCGGGCCTGTTCCCTTATCGCCTGGAACTGACGGAGCCTAATGAGCTCAGGCTCCTGGAGAAGAACGCCCGCTACATGAAGGCGGAGCAGTTCCAGAACCTGGTGGAAAACGTCAAGAAGGACGGCAACCTGTCCTCCCTGCCCCTGTGCTACCGGGAGAAAGACGGGAAGCTCCGGGTGCTCTCCGGCAACCACCGGGTCATGGCGGCCCGGCAGGCCGGGGTGGAGCAAGTCCTGGTGCTGGTAATCGCAGACGAAAAGGACGTGGATGAGAGGATGGCCATCCAGCTTTCCCACAACGCCATCGCCGGCCAGGACGACTTGGTGATCCTGAAGGACTTGTGGGAGAGCATCCAGGACGTGCAGGCCAGGATGTACGCCGGGCTGGACTCCGACACCCTGAAGGCGCTCGAAGGCATTCAGTTTGCGGCCATCAGTGAACAGCGCCTGCGCTACAAGCTGACTAACTTCCTGTTCCTGCCCGAGGAACTCCTGGACCTGGATCAACTGCTGAAAGAGACGGCCGCGGCCTTTGCCGGGGATGTGGTGTACCTGGCCAACTTGAAGACCTATGACGCCTTTTTCGAGCTCATCGTGCGGATCAAGAAGCGCTGCCAGATCAAGAACTCCGCCGCCGCTTTTCTTAAATTGATGGAACTGGCCAGGATCGGGCTAGAGCAACTCAAAGATGAGGAAGCCCAGGATGAAGAGGGTTCCCCAAAGGAGGTCTGCCATGGGCTGGGCTGAAGCATTGCTCCCTTACCGAGCCTCGGATGATCCCCAGGGCTTCCTGGGTGCGGCTCTGCTGGCCCAGGACCAGACCCTCTTCCGCCTGGCCGCCACCTGGCCCCGGGTCAAAAAGTTTCTGCCGCCCCCACCGGGGCCGGGAGAGGAGATCGACCTGGAAAAGGTCTGGGAGCAGGTCAGGGTCGATTTCGATGAATGGGCCGAACTGGCCCAGATAAGCACCCTGGCGGCGATCCGGGGATTCCAGGTGCTCAAAGCTAACAGGGTAGTTTTCCCCGACGGCAGCCTGTCCCACCAGGCCGAGGCCTTGCTCAAGAAAGAGGCGGCCGGCCGGTTCCTGGGCAAGATGAATTTGAAACCGGGAGACTTGAAATGAACCGCAACCTTGCTGTGTTTACCTATCGGCCCGACGGAGAACTCTACCTGGGCATCGACTTCGGTTACCGCAATCCCTTCGCCTGCCTGTGGATTCAGCCCATCGATAAAGGAGAGCGGGTCCTGGTGCTGGCTGAATACTACCAGCGCTACCGCACCACCGCCGAGAACGGCCGGACGCTCCTGCAACTGCACCAGGTCGCCGGTTACGGCCAGCTCACCGGCGCCTTCTGCGATCCCTCTGACCCCGAGAAACGAGCGGTGTTGTCGGAAGTCCTGGGCCTCGAAGTTAAGGCCCCCCGACGTAGTGTGGAGGCGGGCCAGGAACTGGTGCGCCGCTGGCTGAAGGTTCAGCCTGACGGTCTTCCCGGCCTCCTGATCCATCATCGCTGCAAGAACCTGATCCGGGAATTGACCGGATACCTGAAACACCAACCTGGCCAGGGTGAGCACCACGCGGTGGACGCCCTGAGATACTTTTTCGCCGGCTGGGAACTCAAAAACACGGTGTCAATTTGACGCCTAAAAAAAGGAGAGGAAAAATCATGTTTAGGAAAGATGGACATCGTTACCCGCCGGGGACGGATGGGTCGAAGACAGATGTTTACTGCAAAATCATGACGATCACCCCCGAGATTGCTAAGGAAATGCTGTCCTTTAATACAAAGCGCAATCGTACCTTAAAGAAAAACTTTATCAATAGCACGGCTGCGGCTATTAAAAGGGGCGCCTGGGTTATTAACTCCAATGGTATCGGTTTTGATACTCACCACAATCTCACGGATGGTCAGAACCGTCTTAATGCCATTATTTTGGCTGGCCAGCCTGTCAGGTCCATTGTCGCTTATAATCTTCCTCCCCGTGCTTTCGTGACTACGGACAACGGCACCAAAAGGAGCTATGCCGACATTGCGAATATTTGCGGTTATGATTACAGCAAGTTTATTGGTGCTGCGACCAATCTGTTGTATCGCTACACGCAAGGCAGTTTTAGGCACACTGCTATGCCTACTAACGACCAGGTTGAATCATTGTTAAGCAACTGTCCCGGCCTGGCCCATAGCGCCAAGGTTGCGGCCCAGGTAATCCATGTTCTACCACCTTCGATCGGCACCTTCTGCCATTACATCTTCTCAGAAAAAGACGCGGTTGATGCAGATCTGTTTTATGAAGGTCTGAGATCGGGGGCCGGCTTACCTGTAAATGACCCAATTCTGGCCTTGCGTAATAAGATGTTCCAGAACAAGGGTTCCGTGGCTAAATTGCAGCAGCATTACATTATCGCAATTACTATCAAAGCCTGGAACGCCTGGCGTAATAACAAGAAATTGCAGGTCTTGCGCTGGACCCCTAAAACTGGCGAATCATTCCCCAGGCCCATTTGAGGTTAAAAAATGGAAGTCGAGAAATTAATAACCAAGAGCCCTTTTAAAGACTTGTTCCCCGTTGACTCCAAAATTGTGGATGCCCTCACAGAGGACATGCTCCGCAATAACTATGATCATGCTCATCCTATTACCATCTGGAAAGAGCTTAACATTGTGATTGATGGTCATAGCCGGTTAGAGGCGGCTAAGAGGGCCGATATAAAAAATGTGCCTACTATTGGCTACCGGTTCCAGAATGAGGAACAAGCCTTAGAGTATGCCATCCACAACCAGCGGAACCGGCGGAACCTGACGGATGCGGAAATCCTCCGGTGCATCGAAGCCCTGGACAGCCGGAAGGAGAGAGGTGCAACAGAAGGATTCAGGGGAAATCAATATGTCAGGCCCAAAGAGGTCAAAGCCTCAAGTGAGGCCATTACCAAACCGAAATCGTCCCGGAAACGACAGGATAAGTCCGCCCAGAAAACTGCGGCAACTGTAGGCACCTCCCGGGCCAAGGTGGAGAAGGCCCGGACTGTCCTGGAGCATGGCGCCGAGGAGGTCAAGGAAGCGGTGAAGGCGGGCACTATGAGCGTCAATAAAGCCTACCAACTGACCCAGGAAGCCCGGCAGGCCAGGGATGAAGGCAAGTCGGTCTTTAACCGCACCAATGAGAGCATTGAATGGGCCACCTGGTCCTGGAACCCGGTCACCGGCTGCGAGCACGGCTGTCCATACTGTTATGCCCGGGACATCGCCAAGCGGTTTTATGATCCCCAGATCGGCTTCAATCCGCATTTTTACCCGGAAAGGCTCAGCGCCCCTCAGAATACCCCGGTTCCCCGGTCAGACTCTCTTAAGGAAAGGCTCGTCTTTACGGTTTCCATGGGGGACCTGTTCGGGGAATGGGTGCCCCGGGAGTGGATCGAGGCCGTAATGGAGGAAGTGAGGGCCGCACCCCAATGGACTTTCATCTTCCTGACCAAGAACCCGAGGCGGTACCTGGAAATCGATTTTCCCAAGAACGCCTGGGTGGGGGCCACCGCGGATACTCAGGAGAGAGCGGATGCTGCCTTAGAGGTATTCTCGACGCTGCATTACGGTCTCGCAACGGTTGAAAGGCCCACGGTGCTTTTTTTGTCCATCGAGCCGATGCGGGAAAAATTAGACCTCTCCGGGGCGGTTCAGGGCGGGCCGGCTTATTTTCTCTCTGTCGTGGATTGGATCATCATCGGCGGGCAGAGTGATTCAAGTGGGGAACCGGAAAGGCAGCCGGAATGGGATTGGGTGGAGACCGTGTTGAACCAGGCCCGGGACGCGGACTGCAAGGTCTATTTCAAACCGAACCTGAAGGTTCAGCCGAAGGAATATCCCGACGTCGACTTCGAGGGATTACGCCATGAATAAACCCTGCCGTTGTTTTTGGGCCGATGGCGACGGAACCTGTTTCTATGAGATAGTCCCGCCCAAACAGGAAGGCTGCCCGCTCCACGCTTACCGGATCAACCCCATGACCGGGGAGAAGTGGGGACCCGTGGAAGGGCCGCCGGAGCAGAAGGAAGATCGAGGTATCTCATGTCCGACACTGGAAAAAAGACCATGATGCTGTCCAAAAAGGGGGAGTTTCAAGCCGGCCTCCCGGTGATCCACAAGGCCCGGCAGTCCCGCATCCGGCAGGTGCAGGAGATGAAGCTCTCGGGCTTCAGGCCCGGAGAAATCGCGACCAAGCTGGGGATCAGCCGGCGCCAGGTGGACCGGGACCTCAAGGACGGTAAAATCCTCAGCCGGCTCATGGCCCAGGAGTTTGACCAGGACAGTTTCCTGGGGGATAGCATTAAGTTTTGGTTGCAAATCCGCTGGAAATCCATGCGGGACAGTGAGATGTGCCAGGAAGAAAACGCCAGGATCGGCCACCGCCGAAACGCCATGACCGCCCAGGAAAAACTGGTGAAGGAGCTGCAGGACTGCGGCCTGCTGGCCAAGGTGCCCCAGAGGCTCCTGCTGGGTGCGGATCTGCCCTTCGAGGACCCGGAAGTACGGCAGGCCTACCTGGACTTCCTGATCCTGGCGAGGGATCGGGGCGAAAAAAATCTCGGGGTGTGACCATGTCTCTGCAACCGGACCATCAAGGCGAAGCTACCTCTTTGTCTATTTCCAATCCCCGGGCAGCCCTGGCCCTGGTGGAACATTACCGGAAGCACGGCTTCAAAGATGCCGGGGAACTCCTGAAGTTCATCGAAGCCTTCTGGGGCTTGAGGCTCCCCCGGGCCAAGGTCTGTCCCGAGCACACCCCGCCCGCCGAATACGTGAACGCCGCTTTTTTTGAAGAGGTGCAGAACTGCGTCTGCTGGGCCAACCGCGGCGGCGGCAAAACCTTGAACGGCGCTTTGGCCACCTGGCTGGATTCTGTCTTCAAGCCGGGCTGTGAAACCAAGATTTTAGGCGGGTCCCTGGAGCAAAGCCAGAAGATGTACAGCCACATTCAGGAGCGGTTCGCCACCTCATCGTTTACCCACCTGGTGGAAGGCGAGATGCTCAAGACCTTCACCAAGATGGCGGGCGGCGGCAGCATCCAGATCTTGACGGCATCCAGCAAGAGTGTCCGGGGGCCGCACCCGCAGAAACTCAAGCTGGACGAAGTCGACGAAATCGACCCGGAGCTCTATGAGGCAGCCCTGTTCATTCCGCAAACGGCCCGGAAGATCAAGGCCAGCATCCAGATTTACTCCACCATGCACAAGGCCTACGGCTTGATGAACCGGGTAATCACTGAAGCGGCGGAGAGCGGTTTCCGCATCTTCAAATGGTGCATTTTTGATGTGATGGAGAAATGCGTGGGGCGGGATTGTGAGGCCTGCGCCCTTTGGGAAGACTGCGGCGGCAGGGCCAGAAACGCCGACGGGTTCATCAAGATAGACGACGCCATTACCAAGAAACGCATGGCCTCCCGGGAAGCCTGGGAGGCGGAGGCTTTGTGCCTCATGCCCAGCCAGGAGGGACTGATATATCGGGAGTTTGACCCTTCCATCCATGTAGTAAGTGATATCGGTTAACAACATTACCTACATCTATTAAGTAAGGTTACAGAAAGCCATAATAACATAAGGCGATGGTGTAGTTTGTCCTCATGGCCAAAGTAACACTAAAGATTACGACGATAGTGAGAATGTTGCGAAGGTATAAATAATTGTATTTTGAACCATTTGACTGTCAAGCAATTTTAACCGTGTAACTTCTTACACGTATTACCAATAAAGATCGAGAGTTGCTTAGCCTGCGTGAGGGTCAAAATAACTGTCTTTTCCGTGTAGTATTCAGACGTTAATGAATAGCAAAAATAACGCCTAAAAGTAACTACTTAATCGCACTATGTTATTGCTTGGAAAATTCTTAGTTATTTGGCGCACTTAGGCATACAGAGTGCATCTATTATTATTGAATCGCAACCAAAACCAAACCAAAAGGAGGCCAGCCTATAGAACCAAGCCAAGCCGTCAAAGGCGCCACCAAATAGCTCCCAGGGACGGACCAGGGGAGTCGCCGGTCCATAAAAGATCTCCCCCCACCCAAAAGTTGAAGGCAGACCTGGGAGCCCCGGAAATCGGAGCGGGAACCTGGAATTAGCGACCAGGGGAAAAACAACAGCAAGTGGGCGCAGGATACGCCAGTCGTACCGAGGCCCTCCCAGACCCGATGAACTGCTCAAGGTGTGGGTAGGTTGGCAGACCCGGAAAACTGCACGGTCTTTTGAGTTGACTGGAACTCTGGTTTTTCTTCTTTGACCCACAGAAGAAGGGGCGATCGGAGCCCTGAAATCCGATGCGGAGCTAAGAACCGGAATTGATGCGAAAGCGGGAAGCGGCCTGATTCGAGCTGAGGCGACAGCCGGCCGGGTGGTGGTGAGTGTGACGGGACACCCGGAAGGAAGGGGGTAAGCGGGCCAGATGAACGCAAGTAGCAGCCGGGAAGGGCGAAGCGAAACCGAAAATCTTTCACCTTATTGATTTTGGCGCTGAACGGGGGCGGGAGTCTCTTTGATTATTCCTGGCTCCCTTTGAGCGCCAAGCTCACAAATGGAGGGAACGACGATGAGAGTTGAGACCAACGAATACGAATTCAGCCATGGCCGGAAGCCCCGGGGCCTGGGTTGCTGGGCTTTTCAGATCGGGGATGAAACGGTTTTCATCACCGGCACTTTTACCACCGCCAAGAACCTGGCTGCCAAGAACGCCAGGGCGAAGGGCCTGGGTTTCATCAAGGTTCTTCCATAGGAGGGTGACGAGACCATGGACCTGGAGGAAATGCGGGAAGACCTGGAAATGATCCGGAAAGCCCTGGAGTTGATGGAAAACCGGGCCTTTGCCATCATGCAAAACCTGGATGCCCACGGTGAAGGCGTCCCCATGGAATTTGTGGGCCAATTCAGAAGAGCTCACGAAAACCTGGTCGAGATGGTTGAGCACCTGGCTGACCTGGCCAGTTTGGAACAGGAAGAAGAATAACCCACCTCTGACCCCTGCCTCGAACCCCACCACCTACGGGCCCGGGCAACCGGGCCCCCCGCCCTTTTTTTGCCGGGCGCCAATCTCCCTTTAAGTAAAAACCCAATTTTTCGGAGGCACAGCAATGGAACTGAATCCAAAACGGGAGGTGCGGGCGGTGGGGCCGATGAGCAGAAACGGCCACAGACGGGAACGGCAGGTCATCAGACTGGAAACTCAAAAGGCGATCGTTGAGGTAATGGCAACCTATGGCTGCGATCAGGACGCGGCCAGGAAGACGGTGGCCAGCAAAATCCGTTTGTTGTTCAACTGCGATTATAAGACCGCCGCGACTGTGGTCGAACGGGGCTACCTGGTCGTGGATTACCATAAAAAAACCCGGTATCTCCCCCAGGAAGGGACAGCCTTCGACCATACCGCGGCTTACCGGATGGCCGGGTTCGTTTACAAGCGCAAATACGAGGACCGGTTGCCCTGGTACGTAGCCGCCGAGGACCTGATCCAGGAGGGCGTATTGCGGCTGTTTGAGATGGCCGGGCATCCCCGGTTTAAGGAGAAGGGTTTCCGCTTTTACCTGGCCTTAAACGCCATGAAGGGGTTTATCGAACGCCAACGCCGGATGCGGGGCGGCATCGGCGGCACGACCCCCGGTTATGAGGAAACCTGGCGGCGGGACGCCGGCAGCGATTGGCAGGGGGCCATGGCGGCCGCCTGAAACAACCGGGCTACCAGGGGCGGCAACCCCGGGTAGCCCGAAACGACTTGAACCTGGAGATAAAAACGATGGCACCTTATAGCACTGCTGCGGCAGAGAAGCAAGATTATTCCCCAATCCCGGAACTCCGGGTGGTGGAAAAACCCCTTTACCTGGTTGGAACTCAGGTGCAGGCGCATCCCCTTCCCGGCTCCTGGCGGGCTTTTACCGAGGACGGCTCCAAATTCTACGAGGTGGATTCCCGCTGGTGCGGCCGCTTTCACGTCTGGACCCTGGAAGTTAATGGTGATTGGGGCCGGCGGCTCCAGCGGCGCCAGGGTTACTGGGACAGCCGCACCGGGATTTACTTCTACTCCGGCCCCAAGGAGTAAGACCATGACGAAAGAAATTACCTGGAAAGGCGAGAGAGGACGGCTGTTGCAGGTATGCCGGCCCTGCCCCTGCGGCTGCGATGACCGGGGCGGTCGGCCCGGGGTCGGGTACCTCACCGGCTCTGATGAGGAAGGCAATGGCTTCACCGTTTGGATCGAATCCGAGGAAGTCTACCAGAGGCTGGAAAGACTGCTGGCCCTGGAATAGAGGAGGCATGGAATGATTAGTGACTATTTGAAAGCCGGATACCCGGCCTTGCTGGTACGGACGCATGAGCCGGAGCGTTTCATCGGCGCTGCCCTCAAGGAGGCCAATGGGCGCACCCCCTATCAGTGGGATGTGGTCAGGGGTTTCCGGGAGTTGGGCAATGGGGCCGAGTGGGACGAGGCCGATCCCTTCGATCTTCCCAATGTAGCGGCCCGGGGCAAGGAGAAAGCGGTCTGGTTCCTTAAAAACTATCACTTCTGGCTGAATGAGCCGCCAGTGATCCAAGCCCTCCAGAATAATCTGCCTGTTTATAAGACCAAGGGGATCACCTTGGTCATCGTCTCCACAGAAGCCCGGCTCCCCCTGGAACTGGAGCGGGAGGTGGTCGTCCTGGACTTCCCTCTCCCCACCCGGGAGGAGTTGAAGACCATCCTGGGCGGGCTGGTGGAAAGCACCGGCATCGAGCCGGAAAGCGAAGAGGCGGTCCTGGATGCAGCCCAGGGGCTCACCTGGGAGGAAGCGGAAAACGCCCTGGCCCTGGCTTTGGTGCGGCAGAAGAAATTTGATCCCCATACCATCTGCACCTTGAAGGCCCAGATGGTGGAAAAATCGGCGGCGTTGCAGTTCTCCCAATTCACTGAGACCTTTGACACCCTGGGCGGTTTGGAGAATCTGAAAGAATGGACGCTGAATCGCTTCAAGAATCGGCGACCAGGCTTACCCTTCAGGGGCATCCTGCTCCTGGGTGTGCCTGGAACCGGCAAGAGCCATTTTGCCAAGGCCCTGGGGAATGAGGTGGGATGGCCGGTCTTGTCCCTGGACATGGGCCGGGTCTTCGGCTCCCTGGTGGGCGAAAGCGAAGCCAAGATGCGGGAGGCGCTCAAGGTGGTGGATGCCATGGCGCCTTGCGTGCTTTTCATTGATGAAATCGAGAAAGGCTTGGCCGGGGTGGGCGGCTCTGCCACCGATGGGGGCACGACCCAAAGGGTGGGTGGCACCTTCTTAACCTGGTTGAACGATCACACCAGCGAAGTTTTCGTGATAGCCACCTGCAACGACTACTCGAAGCTCCCCCCGGAATACACCCGAATGGGCCGGTGGGACAGCATCTGGTTCGTGGATAATCCGGCAGTAAAAGAGCAACTGGACATCCTGGACATTTACCTCAAGCAGTTCCTGGGTAAAGCCCTGGGAACCCTGATGGGCGAAAGTGATGGGCGGGTCAAAATCCCGGATCTGGACGGTTACAGCGGCGCAGAAATCCGGCAGGTGGCCATCGAGGCCGCTTATAACGGTGGCGACCTGGAGGCCGCGGCCGGTTTTGTGATCCCCATTTCCAAGTCCCAGAAAGCCCAGATGGACGCGCTCCGGGAGTGGGCCAGGTATCGGACCATCCCGGCCAGCCGGGCAGTGGTGGAAGAGGCCCGGGGGCCCCGGAGGGTGCAGTTATGATGATGGTGGAGATCAACAACGAAACCAGGGAGATTGTGGAGGTGCCCATCCCCATAAGGCTTCCAAAATGGCTCTGGACGATCCTCTATGGTAGGGCCAAGGCTCTTCCTGGCGGCGACCTGGAAGCCTGCATCCGGCAACTGTTGGATGTGGGGATAGGGGTGGAGATTAAACCACTTGCCGGCATCCAGGTCATGAATGCCAACGATTCACCTGAAGGATAGGAGGGAGCGATGTCGCATTATAGCGAAGTAATGATCGAGTTGACCGATGAGGGCTGCCTGGTGGCGGCCCTCGGTCGTTTAGGGTTCAAAGGGAAGGTGGAAGTCCACCGGGAAGCCCAGCCTCTTTACGGCTACCAGGGAGACGTGCGGGCGCAAAAGGCCCACATCATCATCCGGCAGCAGCATGTGGGCCGGGCCGCCAACGACCTGGGGTTCGAAAGACAGCCCGATGGCAAGTACCGGGTCTGGGTCTCCGATTATGACCAAAAGTACAACAAGTACAATGACGCCTGGATGGGGCGGCTCAAGCAGGCTTACGGGGTGGAGAAGGCCCGGGCCGAAGCCAGGAAGAAAGGCTACCGGGTGAGCGAACAGAAACTGGACGACGGCCGCATCCGGCTGGTTATGAGGAGGTAGTTATGCAGGAGATCGTCATCGACTTTGACATAACCGGTGAGGTCAAGATGGAAGGAAAAGGCTTCCAGGGGAAAAGCTGCGATGAGGCCATGGGCCACTTCGAGAAGGCCCTGGGCGCGGTGTCAAACAGGAAAAACAAACCGGAGTATTTTCAGGGGGTGCGCAGCAATGCCAGCCAGCGAGCTTGAAATCGATATCCTGGAGGACGGCTCCGCCTCCACCCCCTGGTGGACGGAAGAGACGGCGGAGATTCTCTCAACCCTGGGGCCCCCGGCCCCGGGGTTCGAGGAACTTAACAGCAACCCTTGGTGCGGGTAGATACCCTATCGATAGTCTTTAAGTAAAACCTTCACTCTTTCAAATGAAATTAATTTAGAGCGTACCACCAGCATGCAAGTAAACGTTGCCGAGTATCTCACAAAGCCTGTCCTTCCTCTTACAAACGTGAAAGCCTTTTTGGATGACTTCTCTAGTTTCTGAATTTTTAACGGCGCATCTTTGATGGGTATAGAAAGCAGAAAGATTGCATTATCTACATATGGATCATCGTCTTTGGATGTTCGAGCATTTTTAAAAATGGGGGATGATAATTGTAATAAAGAGAATGCGGAAAGGTCTTCAGATTGTTTATTCCGGAACCATTTTTCCCAGAAATCAATTTCATTTCTCTCCCATAAATTTTGCAACTTCTGACCAGCTAATTCTTGAATTTACAACCGAATAACCTTTTGGGATGCCAGCTGTTGATTGCTTCCCACAATAGACACAATCATAACTATATGATTTTTGCGTACTAGCACTTGGTTGCAGGTCTAAATAGGTTTTTTGTCCACAATTGGTACAGCTTGCAGCTATTGTTTTTCCCTTTTCATTTTTTTCGTTCAGCGATGAATTTTTTGAACCAAATATTTTTTTAAAAAATCCCATCTTTCGCCCTCTTCTATGCATTTCGATAATTATGCAGTAGTTTTGGCTGCATCGTTCCCGAAATGCGTTTTTGATACTTTTTGGCTGTTGAAAATTGTTTTAGTCCTCATTATCTCTATAAATTATGAAGTTAACGTTTTCGATAACAATTACTACAAATTTCAATGCGGTTACCGTGGTCCCACATAGGGCACATAGGGTGGATCATAATTCCACATTTTTTACATGGGACCCTATAATTATTAGGAACTTTAGGAATCTCCCCTAACCTAACACGAGTATAGCAATCCCCACACATTCCATCTTCAACAAATGATCCACAGTCCTTGCCGCAAAATCTGCAAATAACACCCATTTCATCTCCTTATTCGATCAGTCAGGGGAGACTCTTTAAAATTAACTAATTAACGTTATTTATCTAAAAGTATTATATCTACCGCAACCTGCACACTGCCCATCCCATTTAGAGAAACACGAACCACAGAGTCTCGTTTCACAAATACGGCAAGCCATGAAGTCACGTAAATCTACGGCTTTGCCACATTGGCTGCACGGTGGTCCAACATATGATACTTTTTTTCTTTGTATTTCATTTGAAGCGGATTGTTCTGCTTTTGGATTTTCGCCCCTCCCAAATATCTTTTTTAGCCAACCCATTGGATTTCTCCTTCGCTTTTTTTAGCCAGTGTCGCAAAAAAAACGGCGGAATGAACCTATATGCCCACGATAATTCAGA
>QZIZ01000148.1 GCA_003599195.1 Deltaproteobacteria bacterium
AAAGATTCACATGTGAACCCCTTCTTGGGCCACCTTGCAATAAAAAGAAAACCCTTGCTCCTGTAAGAACGAAAATTTTTCGGCGTCAAAGACTTTGAGAGAAATGAGCGGGTAAAAATCATGGTCCCACATAACCTGGTAAGCCGCTTCCTGCAAAGCTTCTTCCATTTCCGGAGTCAAGTCCCGGATAATCGCGGCCACGTCCAGGTCAGACTCAGGTGTTGGATACCCCCAGACTCGCGACCCATAGGCGATCACGGCCTGGAGCCGGTCCCCCGCCACTTTTTGGAGGCGGCCCTTCAATTCTTTAACCAGAAGTAGGTCCGGCTCGGCCAAGCCTTTGGCTTCCGCCATCACGGTGTCCAGGTCAAAGCCTTTGCCTGCGGCGATCTCCCGTTCTCCCTTGGCTAGTAACCGCAAGATTGCCTTATCGCGTTCGGAACGTTCAAATGATTCCACACTAAGCATAACTGCCGCAGCGCGCCCCCGTTGGGTGATAATCAGGGGTTCCCGGGATTCTTTGACCTGTTTCAGGACCTTGGCCGCATCCTGCCTTAAATCGCTGATTGGCACTATATTGGGTAATTTCCCCATGGTCCACCTCCAAACAGTACTTTTAATTGTACTTCCAAAAGTACTTCAAGGCAAGGGGGCCACCATATAATAAAATTTCTTCCGAATAAGGTTCTTCAGCTGACCGCTGACCGCTGCAAGCTGACAACTCTCTTACGCCAAGGTATCCGTCAAATCCTTCTCCCGGAGCATCCTTCTCTTCCAGGTGGCGATCTGGGGGACCACATAGGGGAGCAGGCGCAGGGAGTAGTACGGCGGCAGCAGCGGCACGCCCACCAGGTCCCCCATGGTCACCAAGATGAAGAGGTGCTCCATGTTGGCCCGGGTTTTTAAGGCGAAGCGGGCGGAATCGTGGGCCGCCATGCCGTAGATGAATTCCTTGACGGCCTTTAAGAAACCGCCTTTTTTCTCAGTCATGAAGGTGCTCCTTAAAAAAATTTTTTCACCACAAAGACACGAAGACACAGAGATCCACTAAGGAGATATCATGGTTTGGCGCTTCAGCGCCAAACCATGATTTATTTCTTTGTGAACCTTGGTGCCTTAGTGCCTTGGTGGTTAATCTTTTAACCTTACTTCGCCTCTGATGGCATCGCTCTCCCCGGTTCCCGGTAGCGTTTCAGGGCCTTGACGCCGTCGGCCAGGAGGAAGCAGGCCGCGACCACCAGGAAAAGCGCCACGATGCCCATGAGGCCGTTGCCGATCAGGGCCTCGCCCTTCACCTGGCCGGCGGCCACCTTGCTCAGCAGGTTATAGGAGGTGTAAAGCAAGGCGGCGATGGTGGTGATGAACATGAACCACATGGGGATGATGGTGAAGGCGGCCTTCTTGCCCTGGGACAGCAGCCAGGCGGAGGCCACCATCAGGGCCAGGGAGGCCAGCAGTTGGTTGGCGCCGCCGAAGAGAATCCACAGGTACTGCCACCAGCCGGTCTGGATCAGCAGCAGCACCAGGGCCGCGGCCACGAAGGTGGCCACCGGGCCGTTGCGCATGATGGGAAGCTGGTCGCCCACCAGCTCCACGGTGGCGATCTTCATGAAGCGGAGCACCAACTGCATGACGGTGATGGCCAAAATGATGATGATTACCGTGGCCATGGTCTTGCCGTAGGCGATGGGCAGGCCGACGATGTTCAAGAGGTTGGAAAGCCCGGTGGCGAAGACCGCGCCGGGGCCGCCGGCCTTCATCAGCTCTTTATATTGAGCAAAAGGAATGGCTGCAGCCGCGGTCATCAGGGCCACCACCCCCAGGACCATTTCGGTGAACATGGAGCCGGCCAACACCGGTTTGGCGTCGCACTCGGACTCCAACTGGCGGCAGGTGCCGGAGGTGGTCACCATGGAGTGCCAGCCGGAGCAGGCGCCGCAGGCGATGGTGACAAAGAGGATGGGCCACAAAGGCCCGATGCCGATGGTAAATTGGGTGAAGGCCGGGGCGTCCACCGGCGGCAGGCCCACAAAGATGCCGATGATCCCTCCGATCAGACCGAACATGACGATATAAAAGGCCACGTAATTAAGAGGCAGGGCGAAGCGCCAGATGGGGAGCACCGCGCTGATAAAGCAAAAGACCACCGTAAACAGGCCCCAGACGAACTTGCTCTGGGCTAAAGACCCGATCAGGACGGGCGCGGGGAACATTTCCCCCAGCTTGACCCCCACCAGGGCCAGGGCGACGCAGACCACGGTCATCAGCAGGATGTTGACCCGCCAGCGGTAGAGCATCTGGCCCGCCAGCGCGCCGGCCAGGCCCAGGATGAGCACGGCCAATGGCCCGGAAGGCAGTTTGATCAAGGCCCCGGCGATAACCCCGCCGAAGGCCCCGGCCAGGAGCAGGAGATAAAAATAGACGAAGGAGAGAAGGATGGTGCGGGCCCGGGGGGAGATCAGTTTATAGCTCAACCCCCCCAGGGAGAGGCCGTCGGAGCGCATGGCTACGATGCCGGAGATGTAATCGTGTACCCAGCCGATGAACAAAACCCCCAGGAAGAGCCACAACAGGGCCGGGAGCCACCCCCACTGGAGGGCGATGATGGCCCCCACCACCGGTCCGGCCCCGGCGATGCTCTTAAACTGGTAGCCGAAGAGGACGTTTTTGGAGGTGGGCATGAAATCCACCCCATCCATGTACATCTTGGCCGGAGTCACCTTGTTGGGGTCGGACTCCACCACCTTTTTGTCGATGTAGCCGGCGTACCAGCGGTAGCCGCCGATGGCCACAGCCAGGGCTCCCAGGACGATTAACACTGCATTCATGGCGCCGTCCTCCTTTATAAAGCAAGAAAAATGGCAGCTGTATATGCTTCGAAAGTACCATATTCACCGGAAAAAAGTAAATAAGAATGGTTTCGGAGAGGAGGGATTACAAAACTCAGGCCATGGCCCCGGGGGAGCCATGGCCTGAAGGAAAAACCGCAACTTAGTCTTGCTGGTTAAAGCAAGGTCTCAACTTGGCCGGGGCGGGCCGCTCCGGGTTACGATCCGGTCCCGCCCGGGGTGGTAATAGAACCTCCCGGACCGGAAATCGGCGAGCCGGGCCTATTATTTCCTCCCAAGATGCCGCCGCCGGGTCTGCTAAACCCCGGAGAGGTGCCGGGACTCGGAAGATCGATGAATCCGGGCCGTTGCGGCCGGTCGCGATCGCGGTCCACCCGCTCCAGGAGGAAGTCCCTGGACAATATGGATTGCCGGTCAAAGGAAAGGCGATCGCCTGTCCCCAGTTTCAGATCGGAGATCCGGAGCCGGTCCAGAAAGGCCAGGGGCTGCGTTACCCCCAAGACACCGGTGGGAGGCGGAGGGCTGGCGCCGCCGGTATGGAGCATCTTTTCCAGGGGAGCCAGGTCTTCCTTCTTAAAGGGCGCCGGCGAAGTGGGGGCCAAATCGGCCATCACCCGGGAGAATTCCATGGGGTTCAGGCAGACCTCTCCCCCGATCTCGGCCAGGAAATTGTGGATGCAAACCTTCCCTTCCTCGTTATAGACGTCGGTGGCGCTGGGGCCTAGCAAGGTGTACCATTTGGTGCCCCTTACCCCGATCACCGCGGTATGAGTCTTCATGATGAAGTCCGCCTCCTGGGTCTTGAGGATCCGGGTGACCACGGTCTGCACCATCCCCCGGAAGACCTGGAGCACCGCCTTTCTTGTGCCTTTGCCCGCATCATACATATAGGCCTCGATGGCCACCCGGCTTCCCGGAGCAATGGTCAGGAGCGAATCGTCCACAAACTTCACCTGGGCCCGGCCCTGAGACTTGGTGCGGACCACGTCCCCAGGCTCCACTGCGTCCTCTACCTTGGCGGGGGAGGCCGGAACCTTACCCTGCTTCAAAAGGTCCACCGGACCTTCCACCATCGAAAAGCGGCCCACCACCTCGGCCCGGGGGCAGACCGGAAGGACCAGCAGCCAGATCACTGCCAGCAAACAGGAAATGCAAAGATGCATGTCATTCTCCCTAAAAAGTCAACACCGTTGGCAACGAACCGTCATTACGCATGTCGGTAAACGCGGATGCTGATTTCCCGGGTGTATCCTCCTTCAGAGTCATAGGGAAAATCTCCCACACACTGCTGCATAAAGGCTTTTCGGCATTGTTCTGCACGAGTTTAAAAAAAGTGAAGTTCAAGGCGGCGGGAGCGGAGCAGGCAGGCCGCCGGTTGGATTTCGTGACTGACTCACGATGCCGGGTCCCAATGCCATCGCACCTGTGGAGCAGCGGCAGGGTTTGGACCGGACCTGCGCAAATTTAAGCCGCTTTTGTATGGAAGCTTACATGGATGGAATCTTTCCGGGCACGGATGTGGGAGTGTGGCTGAAACGCAGGGATACGCGCAATCATTGGCCGCCTAGGGGCGACAGTGAAGCAAACTATGGTGATAAGACCCTTTAACTTCGGGTTAGCTTTAAAAAGCTCCGAAACTGCTAAGGGCGAACCCAGGGTTCGCCCAACCGGAAAACATATCCTTAAGTGAAGGTAATAATAATAATCCCAGCAAAAAAAACAATAGGTTCATTAAAAATATTTTTTCAAGGACGCATCATTCTCAGGAGAAAAAAATCCGGGCTTGGACGCGAAAGCGCCGGGTCTTCCGCGGGGTATCCAAAGCGGCCCGCTAATTGCGCCGAATTATATGAGGCCGAGGCTCCCTGACGCCCGCTTCCCGGGGGGAAATGTGGGCGGGCGGCAGCAATTGGGGGGGACGGAAAAAGGGGCTTTGGGGGTCCGTGGCCAGGGTTTTCAGGCTTTGGAAGCCGGGCTGGTCCAGAAAGGCAAAAGGCATCGGCCCCCCCAGGCCGCCTGGGGCCATGGAGATGCCGTCGCCGGTGTGCAGCATCCGCTCCAGGGGGGCCAGGTCCTGGCGCTGGAAAGGCATAGCCGCAGTGGGCGCCAGACTGGTCATGATCCGGCTGAATTCCATAACGTTCAAGATGATTTCCCCGGGGATTTCCGGGAAGATATTGCGGACCGACATTTTTCCGGATTCATTATAGACATCGGTGGCATTGGGACCCAGTAAGGCATACCACTTGGCGGCCTTGACCCCCAGGATGGCGGTATGGGTTTTCATGATGAAATCCGGCTCCCGGGTGTCGAAGGCCTGGTTGATGGCGGCCTGCACCATGCCCCGGAAGACCTGGAGCGCCACTTTCCTGGCGCCTTTGGAGGCATCGTACTGATAGACTTCCAGGGCCACCCGGGTTCCCGGGGCGATGGTCAGCACGGAGTCATCCACGAATTTTACCTGGGCCCGGCCCTGAATCTTGGTGCGGATGACGTCTCCGGGCTCCACTCCGTCATTGGCCTTGGGGGCCTGGACCGGCAATTTGCCCTGCCTTAACAGGTCCACCGGGCCTTCCACCTTCACAAAGCGGCCCACCACCTCCGCCGGGGAGCCCGCCGGCAGGGCCAGACAACAGGCAATGGCCAGGAAAATGGAGACAAAGATTTTCATACGATCCTCGTCAGTAATTATAGGCCAGTTGACAACCGACGATATGCCGGTCGTATTGGTAGAGCGGGATATTGGAATCGGCCTTCACATAAAAGTAATGAACGTTGGCGGCCAACCCCTTATAAATAGCATAGGAAGCCTGGGTCCCGAAAATATAAATCTGGTCGTTTCTTCTGGGGTTGCCGGCCAGGGGGTTGCCGTCATAAAAATTGTTGTCGTAAGGTTGAAAAATAATGTCCACGAAGGCGTTCACCTTTAACCGGGGGCTTACCGGGTAAAGGGCGGCCAACAGGATGCGGTAGTTGGAGTTCACCCAGTTCTGGCCGGATGCCTGGTCCCGTTCGTAGGTGAATCTGGCCTGGAGATACCCCGCCTGGTTCTTAAAAAAATAATAAACCCCCAGGCTGCCGCCGGCGACGCGGCCGCTGCGGTCGTCCTGGGGCAGGGCCACGGGGGTCCAGTAATACCTCCGGGCCAATCTGGCCCCCGCCTCCAATCCCACCCGGGGGGTGAGCATTTTCAGCCACAGGGGGTTCAAATCGAAAGCGGTATAATATTTGTCCGATTCCACGTCCGTATAGTTGAAATAGAAAGGGAGCCACAGGCGGCTGGACGTGAAGCTGAACACCGGCGTCACCCCCAGGGTGTGGCTCAGCAGGTCGAAGGCGCTGAGGCGGGGGTGAAAATTCTGGTAATAGGCGTAAGAGGCGCGCAGGCTGAAAGCCCCCCGGGTAAGGGGGGTGTATTCCAGGTACGCGCTCTGGCTGTAGACCACGTCGCCCCGGCCTGAAACCACCTGGGCCGCGGCCGGGTCTCCGGGCTGCAGAGTGACGTTGGAGTCGTAATCGAACCCCAGGGCCGCGTTAAAGCGCCAGGGGCCGGATTGGTAAGCCAGGGTGCGCCGCTCCATCTCCGCCAGATAGTATTGGGCGTACCCCCCCGCCCGGGTTTGGGGGCCCAGGGCCACTGCGTCGCTCAAGGTCTTCCGGGCTTCCTCCAGGCGGTTCTGGGCCGCCAGGGCCAGGCTCATCTGCACCCTGGCCTTTTGACCCAACTCCGGGTCTTGTTGGGCGCGGCGGAAATAATCCACGGCTTGCGCAAATTCCTTCTTTTTAACCGCAGCCAGCCCCTGAAGGAAGGCGACGCTCGCGAGCCGGTAGCCGGAGGCCTCCAACTCCTGCAAGTCTTGCCGGGCCTGATCCGCCAGGTCCAAAGCGATCAGGGTGTCGGCCAGGAGCAACCGGGCTTCATGATAATCGGGCTGCATCTTCACTGCCTGTTCCAGATAATCCCGGGCCTGGGGGTAGTTGAGCAGGGCCCGGTGAGCCTTCCCCAGATAAAAGGCTTTTCCAGGAGTGCGCCGGCCCCGGTTCCAGGAATGAGCCAGTCCTTCCAGGGCCTCCTCGTAATTGCCCTCCTCCAGATCGGCCAGGGCCTTGGCCACCAAGGCTTCATCGTCCGGAACGGCCGCGGCGGCAGCCGCGGCCAGGAGGCCTCCCAGAATCACCGCGGCCAGGATGAATCCCAGGTTACCCTTCATTCCCCATCCCTGTTTTACCCGGCTGCCGGATTCATCCCGCGGGGCGGTTCCTTATGCCAAAACCCGGGTGCGGAGCCACCATATTGTTTGACTGCGTTGGGCCGCGGTCTTAACATATTGATTATGCCGTAGTTTATAATGGGGGATAAAAAAAATGAAACAAAAAATCGGTTTTCTGGGCTTGGGCATCATGGGCTCCGCCATGGCCGCCAATCTCCACCGGGCCGGATACCCGCTGCTGGTCTACAACCGCACCCCGGAAAAGTGCGAACCCCTGGCTGCACAGGGGGCGGGGGTGGCCTCCGATCCCCGGCATCTGGCCCAGGTCAGCGACGTGATCATCGCCATGGTCACCGGCCCGGAGGCCCTGGAGCAACTGCTCTTCGGCCCCAAAGGCGCAGCCTCCGCCTTTAATGAAAAGAAAGTTTTTATCAACATGAGTTCCGTGCCGCCCCGGTACACCCGGGAGCTGGCCGCGAGGCTGGCCCCCACTGCCGCAACCTTTATCGACGCGCCGGTCTCCGGCACCAAAAAGCCCGCGGAAGAAGGCGCGCTGGTGATCCTGGCCGGGGGCCGGGAAGAAGCGGTCACCGGCCTGGAGCCCATCTTTTTGACCCTGGGCAAGAAGGTCGTCTACTGCGGCGAGGTGGGCCAGGGCTCCATGATGAAGATGTTCATCAACCTGCTCCTGGGGGTGATGATGGCGGGATTCGCGGAATGCCTCAACTTCGGGAGGCTGGGCGGCCTGGACCTGGAGGCCATGCTGGATACGGTCTTCTCCGGGGCCATGAATTCCCCCATGTTCCAGGTGAAGGCGGCGAACTTAAGGGAGAAGAATTATCCTCCGGCCTTCCCCTTAAAACACCTGGCCAAGGACGCCAAGTTCGTGGTGGACACCGCGTACGAAACCGGTGCGCCCACGCCCCTGGGGCAGATGCTGCTCCACCTCTACCGCCTGGGCGTGGCCCGGGGCTGGGGCGACGAGGATATCTCCGCCATCGCCCGGGTCATGGAGCACTTGAGCGGGAAGTGAGGGAAGCGCTAACTTTGCGGAGGGGCCGGTGCCCGGGCGGTTATTGGGTTATCCGCGCATAGATGTAATCTTCGCTGATCCAGGCCTTAATGGAGAGTTTTTTGGAGATCCCTCCCACGGTCACCGTGACGCTGCTTTGCCCCGGCTTTAAGACAGTCAGCTTCACTCTGGGGCCTTGATCCGGGGAAATGGCGATCATGGCGGGATCACCGGCCTTCCAGACAGGGTTGATGTCCATTTGCTTGTTCTGGGCGTCCAGGCCCAACGCTCTCGCTTCCACGCTAACCGTCTTCCCCACATCCACGGTGGTAATGTTGGGCACCCAGAGGTCACCCATGTAAAAACTTTGGGGGGTAATTTCCCTTACTTTGAAACCCACCTGGATGGCGGTGGGGGGTGGGTTTGCCGGTTTTTCCAATCCCGGCTTTTCAGCCGCGATATTAATTTCGACCACGGGGTCGGCAATGCTGCCAAATAGAAACAGAATCAAGCTGATTAATGCATAAAAGAATTTATTGACAGTCATCTGCGTCCTCCCATATTCCCTTAATAAAAAATCATGCGCGCCGGGATCGAAGTCAAGTCCCCTGTGGAGAAATTCGCTGCTTTTTCGCAGCGCCGCCTGATTTACGTTTTACTGCGGCTAAAAAGACCTTCCGGGCCCTTGCGGAGCCCGGAAGGAATGATGGTTAAGACCGGCTGATTACGGCCGTTGGGGGTTTAATCCCAGGAATGGCCGCAAGGGATTAGCCGCGTCCCCATTACGGCCGGTGGCCGGCAACAGGATTACGTTCTCAGTGATGACGCCGGCGGGGCTCTTCTTGCCGTTGCCTCTGGGCACGAAGAGGGTGGGATGGTCGAAGGGAGCGGACTGGATCTTCACCCGGTTATCCGTGAGGGTGCGCAGGAAGGCCACTAGAGCTCTCTTCTTGCCGAGGTCGTTTTGTAGTTTGCCGATGGTGTCCTTGAGTTCCTGATCCAGGTTATCCGCGTTTTCGGCCCGGAAGTTGCCGCCCCGGGTGTAGAACTCCACCACCTGCATCAGGGTGGACATGCCGCCGTTGTGCATATAGGGGCCGGTCAAATCCACGTTGCGCAGGCCTGGAACTTTAAAGGCGCCGTCCACCGCGGTCCGGGTGACCGCGCCGGGAGGCAGGTTGGGGACAAAGTTGGCGATGGCCGCGGGCAGGGTGCCGGCCGCCTTCAGCAGCGCCAGCCTGGAGAAGGCCAGGGGGAAGCCGCTAGGCGCGTTGCCGCCCCGGCCGATGTCCTCGGCGGTGGGCCGGACCGCGATATTGTAAATGCCCTGGTCAAACAGCGCCTGGTTGGTGGGGTTGAGCGGGGTGACCTCGGCATCTCCCACTTCAATGGCGTTATCCGGGAGGAAGAACGGCGGGGTCGCGGGCACGCCTCCCCGGATCACGGCCACCGAGTGGTCGGTGAATTCCGGGCCAAAATGGCATTCGGCACATCTGCTGCCGCCGGAGAAGAAGATGTTCATCCCCCTGGTTTCCACCGAGGTCAAGGTAGCGGTGCCTTCCAGGAACTGGTCGAACTTGGTGTCATCGGACCGCAGGGTGGCTTCATAGAGTTGGACGGCCAGCCCCCAGAAGAGGGAGAAGTTGGCTTCCATCTGGGTGAAGACCTGGGTGCCGCCCGCCACGGGCAGGATGACGGTGGCCGCGGAGTCCCAGTACCGAGGCTGGAAGGCCTGCTTGATCAGGGTTACGTAGAGATTCTCACCCGGAGTAATGGGGTTGGCAGCGCCGGACAGGAGGCCGTCCACCGGGTCCACCAGGTTAACGCCCACGGCATTGGGCAGGCCGAAGACGCTGTCATCTGCGGCCACCGGCTGCCCGGCCAGGGGTTGCAGTGCGGCCTGAAGCATTTTATTCCCCAGGTCCGGGAAGGTGCGGCCCGCAAAGGACATCTCGAAGTCGCTCAGGGGCGGCCCCACGGCCTGGGAAGCCAGGCTGGCGTCGGGAATCCGGGCGATTTCCGGGGTCAGCCCCGGACCCGCGTCGTTGACGAAGATGCGGGCATCCGGGTCCAATTCCCCGAAGGGGTTGACGCCGTTGAAGATGTTCCGGGCCCGGCCGTCCCAGAAGTTGGAGAAGTTAAAGACCGCGTTGATGGTGGTGGGGGTGTTCCGGGGCTCCACCCGCCGGGTGTTTTTGGCGTTCACGTGGAACACCGGGTCGGGCGTGAAAGTGCCGAGGTCCGGGAACCCGGGACCGGCATTGGCGCCGATGATGATGTCCACGAAGGCCGTGAAAAAGACGCCCATGGAGGACATGACGTCGTTGATGCTCCTAACCAGGGGATTGTCCACGGGGTCCACCGGCTCATCGGGGAGCACGGGCTGCGTGAAGGGAAAATCCGCGGCAAAGACCCTGAGGTTCGGACCGGCCACCTGGAAGGTGACGTCCCCGGCATTGAGGCCCGGGTTGATCTGGTTTCTAAAGCGGTTGTCGGCCCCGGCCTGGAAGTGGCAGGAAGCGCAGGCCTGGCCGTCGCTGCCCACCTGCATATCCCAGAACAGCGCCTTCCCCAGGGCGATGGCCGCATCCTTGGCCGCCTGGGTGGGGATGGGGAACCCCTGGGCGTTGAGCACGCCGGTATTATTCAAATAAAGACCCAGATTAACGGGTTCCGGGGTGGGGACGGTCTTCAGGGACGGCGGCAAGGCCGCCACGGCGCTGAGCGAACTGCCGAATATCATCGCCAGGGAGAGCATGACCGCCAAAACCCGGGACTGTCCCTTGGTAAAAAACAGTCTGGTTGTCATAAGCATTTCTCCTTCTTGCATCTCTATCCCCAAGAGAGGACCTTATGGGGAATGGTTAATAGAATGCCACTGCCGCTGTTAACCCGCCTTGCCGATTTTTCACCTCCTCCGCCTTTGCTGATGGCCACTTTCTTGGTGGAAAGGAATAACCTGGTGAAAATATAGGTAAACGGGTTGGAAAAAAAAATAGGCATAAGAGCCTAATTTTATCTAGGGAAAAGTAAAGATTAGAAATAGACAAATGATAGAATAGTCAATTTGTCTACTTTATGAAATGGCAGGAATAGATCGGAAAATAAAGTGACGTTTGTACTGATTGAAGAATCAGCCGACAGAAGTATAACCAGATTTTATAGCGTGTTTTACAAGATCGGTATTCCTTTTGATCGATAATTTCTTTTTGATCTTACTCATATGATTACGCACCGTTGAGTAGCTGATCAGCAACAGATCGGATATCTCTTTGGGAGATTTGCCCTGAGCATAATGTGTCAGCACCTCTATTTCTCTCTCGGACAAGGCCTTGGATACTTGGGACTCATGATGTGATTTATAAAAGAAGAGCTCCACGATTTTCTTGGAGATAATGTCCGAGATATAAAACCTGCCTTCCCGAATCGTTTCTATGGCGTTGATTAAATCCTTGAAGGCATTCTCCTTGAGCAGATAGCCGTCGACCCTCGCCTCCAAGGCGTGGGTCAGGTGTTCCTTTGACTTATACATGGTCAGCAGCAGGACCTTGGTTTCCGGATAATCATGCTTAATCTTTTTCGCCGCTTCGATCCCCGACATCCCCGGCATGCCGATATCCAGGATGACCATCTCCGGCTTCACGCTTTTTAAGGATTCCAGCAGGTCCAGGCCGTCCCCCACCTCTCCCACCACTTGCAGATGCGGCACGGACTTAAGGCTGTTTTTGATCAAGTCCCGGAGTAAGAGGTGATCCTCAGCCAGCATAATGCGATAAGGCATCATCGTTTTGTGCTCCTTGTTCCATAGGAATGGCAATGGTCAGCTTCGTGCCGGCGCCGGGCCGGCTCCAGATTTTCAGGCATCCCCCGGCGATCCGGGCCCGTTCCTGCATGGTCGAGAGGCCGATGCCCTTTTCCCCGCTCTCCATGGCCCTGATTTCCCGGGGATCAAAGCCGCGGCCATTATCCTCGATGGCCAGGGTGACGTGGCGGCCCTGCCGGTGAATGTTTATGGCTATTTTTGTGGCCTGGCCGTGTTTGGCGATGTTGGTCAGGGCTTCTTGAAAGATCCGGTAGATATTGATCCGGGACAGGGTAGAAAAGAGATCGTTGATTTCTTCCAGCCGCTCCGGCGCCCACTGCACTTCGTAATGCTTGCCGAACTCCTCCAGGAGGCTGCCCAGGGCCGCGGCCAGGCCGAACTGTTCCAGCGCGGAGGGGGTTAAATCCCTGGATAAGCGCCGGACTTTGTCGACAATGTTGTCAATGTACAGGTACAAGGCCTGGCAATCGTTTTTCAGGGCCTTTTTGGTTTTCGGCAATCTCTGCTCAATGGAGTCGATCTGAAATTTCAGCACGATCAAGGCCTGCCCCAATTCGTCGTGCAACTCCTTGGAGATCCGGTGGCGCTCTTTTTCCTGGACGATCAACAACTGGGAGGAGAGAAACCGCAGTTGCTCCTCGGACTCCCGCAAGGCCTTTTCCCGGCGCTTCCGCTCGCTGATATCCCGGATGATATATTGGTACAGCCGGCTGCCGCCGATCTCCATCAAGGAGGAGCTGATTTCCACGGGAAAGGTGGTCCCATCCTTGCGGCGGTTGACGGCCTCGAACCTGAGCCCGTTTTTCTCCTCCATCTCCAACTCTTTCTTCTCCTCCCAGGACCGGCCGCCATCCACAAATAGATCGCCGAGATGCAGGTTAAAGAGTTCCGGGCGTTCATAGCCGTAAGAGGCCACCGCCAGGTCGTTGGCCTCGACGATCTTCCCCTCCCGGTCCATCACCAGCATGATGTCATTGGCGTATTTGGCCAGATATTCGTAGCGTTGAGAGAAGGCGAGGCGTTCCGATTCCAACCGGTATTGCCGCCGGTAAAATTGGGCGTCCCGGTGGCGCCAGATGAGCCCGACGCCCAGGCCGGCGGCGGCCATCAGGGCCACCGTGGAAATAGGGATGAGATACCACCATCTCCGGAAAGGGGCGGTTACCTCGCACATATCGATTTTGGCCGTGAGAAACCAGGGAGTATCAAGGATGGTGCGGGTGGCGGCCAATACCTCGACGCCCCGATAGTCTATCCCGCGAAAGACCCGTTCTTCTCCCAGAGCGGCGCGTACTGCGGGCAGTTGCTTTTCAGTCATGGGCTTGCGCAACCGCAGCGGCGCACCTTTATGGTGGCGCAGTTCATTCAGGTAAACTATTTCACTGGCATTTTCCCGTCTGGCCATCACCAATTCGGCGGTTTTGCTGGGTGTGGGCCAGGATTCGAGAATAGGATAGAGGTAGTGATGGGGGTCGATTTGCAGCAGGATGGCGCCGACAATCTGCTCTTTATTTCCTTGGTGTATATGGAAGGGGAGCGCGAGGCTAATATTGATTTCCTGGGAGCCAGGCACCAGATAGAGGTCGGTAAAGACCACTCTGCCGGCGCCGGTGGCTTCCTGGGCCGCGTTTCTGACGATGGGCAACAACTCCGGCTTTATTTCCGGAATGGCCACCCGCACTCTGCCCTCTGTATCGAAAAGGGAAATGCCGATGTAAAAATCCTGTTTCAAGGCCTCCAAGCGGTGTCTGATCTTGTCGAACTGCTCCGGCGGGTTTTTGCCGTTAAACCAGTCAGACACTTCGTCGGCGAAGATGGGATCGTCGAACATCAACATGGCGTCATGGCGGCGCTCCTGGCGCCAGGCCGCGATCTCCCTGGCCTTCAGATCGGCGATGGTGCCGAGTTCCTCCTCTTTCGCCTTTTGGAAAAAGGCTACCTGATAATCGTAATAAAGATATCCCAGCAGCAGAATCCCCCCGGACAGGAGAGAAAAGATGAGCACCAGGTGCCAGGGAATCTTCCATGACTCAGGGGTAACAACCATTTTTCATTCCGATGCCGTCCATGGAATCGCCTACAGGGATGATTCCTCTCGCCAGGTAATTTGAGAAAAGGAAGTGCACGTTATTTTGGGGAAATGCGTGCTGCGCAGCAGGTCAAGGTGACGGACATTTCCCTATCTATACAATATGCTTCGACATATTTTTAACAAGTAGGCAAAACTGCCTATTTTTAAGGGAAAAAATTGATTATCGATCGATGGATGTTTAGTGGGATTACAACGGAAGGAGCGAACCTTGGGTAGGAGACTGCGGGATATTTCTTAAAGATAAACAATAGTTTAGCAATTGGTCAATCGTGCGCATTGTCAGATAAATTATCCGTATTTCCCCGTGATATAGTCCTCCGTCCGGGTATCCCGGGGCCGGGTGAAGATCTGGCCGGTGTCTCCGAACTCCACCAGGTCCCCCAGGTACATGAAGCCGGTGTCGTCGGAGACCCGGGCGGCCTGCTGCATGTTGTGGGTGACGATGATGATGGTGTAGAGCTTTTTCAACTCCCGCATCAACTCCTCGATGCGCAGGGTGGCCAGGGGGTCCAGGGCGGAGCAGGGTTCGTCCATCAGCAGAATTTCCGGCTCCACCGCAAGCAAGCGGGCGATGCAGAGGCGCTGCTGCTGTTCTTCGGTGAGGGCCAGGGCCGGGGTTTGGAGCCGGTCTTTCACTTCATCCCAGAGCTGCACGGAGCTTAGGGAATGCTCCAGCAGATTCTCCAGTTCCCGGCGGCCGGGGCGGCCGTGGAGGCGGGGGCCGTAGACCACGTTGTCGTAAATGGATAAGGGGAAGGGGTTGGGCCGCTGGAAGACCATCCCCACTTTTTTTCGGAGTTGGGTGAGGTCCACCCCCGGGGTGTAAATGTCCTGTCCGTCGATGACCACCTCCCCGGTGATCCGGATTCCCGGGATGAGGTCGTTCATGCGGTTCAAGGTGCGCAGCAGGGTGGACTTGCCGCAGCCGGATGGGCCGATGAGCGCGGTGATGGACTGCTGCTGGAACGCGGCGTTGACCTCCATCAGGGCGTGGAAATCGCCGTAATAAAGATTGAGGCGCCTAAGGGTAATGATCCCTTCAAGGGGGCACTGGAGGATCTTATCCGAATCTGCCGGAGATATAGTCATCGGTGCGTTTATCTTTGGGTATGGTAAAAATCCGGGCGGTGTCGCCGATCTCGATGATCCGGCTCATGAGCAGATAAGCAGTCCGGTCCGTGGCCCGGGCGATCTGCTTGGTGTTGTTGGACACCAGGATGATAGTATAATGCTTTTTCAATTGGGACAAGGTCTCTTCGATCTTGGCCGTGGAAATGGGGTCCAGGCCGCTGGTGGGCTCGTCCAGGAGTATGACCTCCGGCTCCATGGCCAGGGTGCGGGCCAGGCAGAGGCGCTGCTGCTGGCCGCCGGAGAGTTTCAGGGCCGAATCGTTAAGCCGGTCTTTTACTTCCTCCCATAATTGCGCAGCCTTCAGGCTGGTCTCTACCAGCTCTTCCATTTTCCCCCGTTCCCTGCCGGCCAGCCTGGGGGCCAATACCAGATTCTCCCGGATGGAGCGGGGCAGCGGCATGGGTTTGCTCAAGACCAGCCCCACCCGGCGGCGGAGATTCACCACGTCGCAATCCGGGGAAAGGATGTCTTCGTCATCCAGCCAGACCCGGCCCGTGACCCTAACCTCGGGAATGAGGTCGCACATGCGGTTTAAGACCCGGAGGAGGGTGCTCTTGCCGCTCTTCGCCGGCCCCATGAGGCCGAAGATCTCCCGGGGCCGGATCTCCAGGGAGACCTGATCCAGGGCCTGGAAATCGCCGAAAAAGAAGGAGAGTTCTTCCAGGCGGATTTTGTATTCTTTCACGAGTACCTTTTCACCAGCCGCTGCATCAGCGTGTAGGCCGCCAAATTAATCAAGAGAATGGAAATCATGAGGATGGCCGCGGTGCCGTAGGCGTTGGGCATGGAGATGCCTTCCCGGGCCAGGATGTAAAAGTGCACGGCCATGGTGCGCCCGGAGTCGAACAGGGTCGTGGGCATACGCAGGGCCGAGCCCGCGGTGAAGAGCAGCACCGCGGTCTCCCCCAGGGAGCGGCCCACGCTGAGCATGATGCCGGTGGTGATGCCCGGCAGCGCCGAGGGCAGCACAATGCGGGTGATGGTCTGCCACTGGCTCAGGCCCAAAGAAAAACAGACCTCCCGGTACTCCTGGGGCACGGCCTTGATGGCCTCCTCCGAGGTGCGGATGATGATGGGCAGCACCATGATGGCCAGCGTCAGGCCGCCGGAGAGGATGGACCAGCCGAAGCCCAGTTTCATGACGAAGAGCACAAAACCGAAAAGTCCCAGGATGATGGAAGGCACTCCGGCCAGGCACTCCGAGCCGAAGCGGATGATGCGGGTGGCCCAGCCTTCCCGGGTGTATTCGGTGAGGTAGATGGCGGTGCCCACCCCCAGGGGAGACGCCAGAACAATGGCCAACAGGGTGACATAGATGGTGGCGATGATGGTGGAAAAGATCCCGCCATGGCGGCCCATGTCCTGGGGGTCCTGGAACAGGAAGCCGAGGGTCATCTGGGGCAGGCCCTTGATGGAAATGTTGACGATGATAAAGATGAGGATCAGCAAGGTGAGGCCGGTTAAAGCCCACAACAGGGTCTTGGCCGCGGCCTGGGTGACTTTGGGGTGGAGGCGCGGAATCACTCTTTACCTCCGCCGGGTGATGAGGGTGGCCGACAGGTTGAGGATCATGATGATCACGAAGAGCACGATACCGGTGGCGAAGAGGGCCTCCCGGTGGCGGCCTGCGGCGTACCCCAGCTCCAGGGCGATATTGCTGGTCAAAGTGCGCACCGGGTCCAGGATGGAAGCGGGAAGTTTGATGGCGTTGCCGGCCACCATGATCACCGCCATGGTCTCCCCCACGGCCCGGCCCATGCCCAGAATGACCGCGGTGATGATCCCGGAGGAGGCCGCGGGCAGCACCACCCGCCGCACCGTCTGCCACTCCGTGGCCCCCAGGGCGATGGAGCCGTCCCGGTAGATATCCGGCACTGCGGTGAGGGCGTCGATGGAGATGCTGATGACCGTGGGCAGGATCATGATCCCCAGGATCACCGCCGCGGCCAACAGCGACAGCCCGGGGCCGCCCAGGTAATTGCGGATCAGGGGCACCAGCCAGATGACCCCCAGGAAGCCGTAAACCACCGAAGGAATCCCGGCCAGCAGCTCCAGGGTGGGTTTCAAGAAAGCCCGGACCCGGGCTGAAGAAAATTCGGCCAGGACAATGGCGCAGGCCAGGCCCAGGGGCACCCCCAGGACCATGGCCCCCAGGGTGACCAGGAGCGAAGAGACGATCATGGCGCCGATGCCGAAGTGGCCCTTGGTGGGCGCCCAGTGGCTGGAGAAAATGAAGTCTGTTAACCCCGTCTGGAAGATGAGGGGCAGGCCCTCCAGGAAGATGAAAACGGTGATGACCACCAGGGAGCTGATGGAGGACAGGGCCAGGAGGAAGAGCACCCGTTCTACGAATTTTCCCTGATCCACTACTTTACCCCCACCAAACCTTCGGCCTCCAGCAGACGCTGGCCCTGGGGGCTGAGGATGAAATCCACGAAGGCCAGGCACTGTCCGGCTGGAGCCTCCCGGCCCACCAGCAGGAAGCGGCGCACCAGTCTATATTTTTGGGTTTTGATATTTTCCCGGGTGGGGAGAATGCCGTCCACGGCCACGGCCTTCACCCGGTCGTCCACCAGGCCCGCGGAAATATAACCCAGGGAGTAGGGGTCGCCAGCGACGATCTCCCGCACCGCGCCGTTGGAATCCTGGACCAGGGCTCCGGGGCTGACTTCGGTTTTGCCCATAACCAGGGTCTCAAAGGCCTCCCGGGTGCCGGATCCCTCCTCCCGGGAGATGAGATCAATAGCATGCGGAGGGGAGCCGACGGCCCGCCAATCGGTGATTTTCCCCTGAAAGATCAGGCGCAACTGCTCCAGGGTCAGGTCGGTCAAGGGATTGCTGGGATGGACGATGACCGCGATGCCGTCCC
>QZIZ01000034.1 GCA_003599195.1 Deltaproteobacteria bacterium
CCGCGTCCAGGGATGATTCGACCTGCTTCATGTGCGCGATGATCTTTGCAAGCTCGCCTTGGTCCAGCAGGTACCCTTGCATTCCGAGCAATGGTCGATGACCCTCCCCTGTTTAACCGTTTCACACAATTCACCCTGAGATCTCGACAAATTCATGGTTTTTGCCTCCGAATGACCTTTACGGTTTTGGCGAATGTTTCTCGACATCCGTAGTTAGTGCAGTGGCAGCGGCCACCCGTCGGTGGCCGGCCACGATATTCAAAGTCTCTACCAGGCCGGAAAAGCCCATAGCGAAGTAGAGGTAGCCCTTGGGAATATGCAATTCCAGGCCCTCAGCAATGAGGGTGACGCCGATCATCAATAAAAAGCTCAAGGCCAGCATTTTGATGGAGGGGTGCTGGTGGATGAACCGGCTGATTATCCCGGACCCCAGGAGCATGACCAGAACCGCAATGAGAATGGCCGCCACCATGATCTCGATCTTTTGAGCCATACCGACCGCAGTGATGACGGAATCCAGGGAAAAGACCAGGTCAAGCGCCAGGATTTGCAGAATAACGGACCAGAAAGTTGCCTTGGCACCAATTACGCCGGGCTGCCCCTTGACCTCCATGGCGTGGTGGATCTCCCGCGTCCCTTTGGCCAGCAGAAACAAACCGCCGCCGATAAGGATCAAGTCACGAGGAGAGATGCCATTCTGCCGGATAGTGAATAAGGGCTTGGTCAGCCCGATCAGCCAAGTGAGACTCAGGAGTAGCAGGATTCTGGTAATCAGGGCCAAGCTGAGGCCGACGGTCCGGGCCTGTTGCTGGCGGTGAAGCGGAAGCTTGCCCGATAAGATGGAGATCACCACGATGTTGTCGATCCCCAGGATGATTTCCAGGGTCGTCAAGGTGACGAGTGCTATCCAGGTCTGCGGGTCGGTGAGCCAGTCCAAGGCGTTATCCCCTCAGGGCCTTCAAGCCAGGCAATATTTGCCAAAGCTCGTTAGCGCCCGTTATGACGTAATAAAGACCGAAGACAAAGAAAATGGCGGCGGCCCCGATTTTGATGGCCCTTTCCGGGAGCTTCTTTCCCAGCGCCTGCCCCACCCAGATGGCCAGACCGTCGGAGAGCACCATGCCCAGGGTGGAGCCGATCCAGACCCACAGCAGAGAATTACTGGCTGCCAGGGTGACGGTCCCCAACATGGTCTTGTCTCCCAGTTCCGCCAGGAAAAAGGTGACGGTGACGATTAGAAAGGGGGAAGTCAAGGGTTGTTTGGCGCGCCTATCCTCATCCAACTCATCGCCGCGGATGGTCCAGAGGCCGAAGCCAATAAAGGCCAGCCCGGAGAGCAGTTCGATCCAGCCGCGGGAGAGAATCGTGCCAGTGAGGCCGCCCAGGCTCACGGACAATAGATGTACCAGCAGAGTGGCGACGAAAATCCCGGTCAACACCACTCCCGCCCGGAACCGGGTGGCCAGGGTGAGGGCCACCAACTGGGTTTTATCTCCCAGTTCGGCCACGAAAATCAAACCAAGGGACAGAAGAAACTCTTCCATGTACCGCCCTTCCAATGGGTGTTGGAGTAGGGGCCAAAAAAAAGACTTTTGCACCGGTCAGGTGCAAAAGTCTCGCTAAGCCGTATTGGGCTGGTAAAGCCAGGCCGTTAAGCCAGGATGTTGACTTTACCCAGGGTAGCTACTCCCCTTTGCTGGAAATATATAATACATAAACATGATGCCCGCTCCAAGCATTTTTTCCCTTAGTCCCACCGTGCCGATGGCAATTTGGGAAATAGTCATTTCTATCCTGTTTAACCCTACTCCCTGCCTTCCCTTGCCAAGTGGAGGTGAAGTTTAGGGGGGATTTTGTCAAGATGCTTTTCAAGTTAATTAATACTTAACAATATTAATTAAATTTAGTTAATCTTAATCTTTTATTGACACTCCAACCGGCCTTGCCTATATTCCTCTCCAGGCTTTCCGCCAGTTAATTTCCGGTTATTCTTCGTCTCTTCCAGGAGGTTTTTCATGCCCAAACGGCAAGATATACAGAAGGTTATGATTATCGGTTCAGGTCCCATCATCATCGGTCAGGCGTGTGAATTTGACTATTCAGGCACCCAGGCCTGTAAGGCCCTGAGGAAGCTGGGGTATGAGATTTGCCTGGTTAATTCCAACCCGGCCACCATCATGACCGACCCGGGCATGGCGGACGTTACCTATATCGAACCGCTGAATCTCGACTACATGACGGAAATCATCAAAGAAGAGCGCCCGGATGCCCTGCTCCCCAATCTCGGGGGCCAATCCGGCCTCAATCTCTCCTCCGCCCTGGCCCGGCACGGTGTCCTGGATCAATACGGCGTGCAGATTATCGGCGTGGAAGTGGACGCCATCAAGCGGGGCGAAGACCGCCAGGCCTTCAAGGACACCATGAATTCCCTGGGGTTGGAGATGCCCCAGAGCGCCATTGCCTTGAGCGTCGAGGAAGCGGAGCGCATTGCCGAGGAACTGGGCTACCCGCTGGTCATCCGCCCGGCCTATACCATGGGCGGCTGGGGCGGCGGCCATGTTTACAACCTGGAAGAGTTGCGCACCATTGCCGCCCGAGGCCTGTCCGCCAGCATGGTGGGGCAGATTCTGGTGGAGGAATCCGTGCTGGGCTGGGAGGAGTTGGAGCTGGAGGTGGTGCGGGACGCCAAAAACCAGATGATCACCGTCTGTTTTATCGAAAACGTGGACGCCATGGGGGTGCACACCGGCGACTCTTACTGCACCGCGCCCATGCTCACCATCGCCCCGGAGTTGCAGCAACGGCTGCAAAAATATTCCTATGACATCGTGGAGGCCATCAGGGTCATCGGCGGCACCAACATCCAGTTCGCCCACGACCCCAAAACCGGCCGAGTGGTGGTCATCGAGATCAACCCCCGCACCTCCCGGTCCTCGGCCCTGGCTTCCAAAGCCACCGGCTTCCCCATCGCCTTTGTCTCCTCGCTCCTGGCCGGCGGCCTCACACTGGATGAGATTCCTTATTGGCGCTTGGGGACCCTGGAAAAATACGAGCCCTGGGGCGACTACGTGGTGGTGAAGTTTGCCCGGTGGGCCTTTGAAAAATTCCCCGGCGCTGAAGACCGGCTGGGCACCCAGATGAAGGCGGTGGGCGAAGTCATGAGTCTGGGCAAGACTTACAAGGAGGCCTTCCAGAAATCCATCCGCTCCCTGGAGATCGGCCGCCACGGCCTGGGTTTCGCCAAGGATTTTAATCAAAAGAGCCTGGAAGAACTCCTGGACCTCCTCCGGGAGCCTTCCAGCGAACGGCAATTCATCATGTACGAGGCCCTGCGCAAGGGCGCCAGCGTGGAGTCCCTGTTCCAACGCACCCATATCAAATCCTGGTTTATCGAGCAGATGCGGGAGCTGGTGCAACTGGAGGAAGAAATTTTGACTTGCCGGGGCCGGGACCTCCCTGATGAACTGCTGGTCCGGGCCAAGAAAGACGGCTTTGCCGACAAGTATTTGGCCCTATTGCTACAGGCGCCGGAGACGAAAATCCGGGAACAGCGCTACCGTTTGGGAATGCGCCAGGCCTGGGAAGCGGTGCCGGTGAGCGGGGTGGAGAACGCGGCTTATTACTATTCCACTTACAATGCCCCGGACCAGGTGCAGGTAAGCCAAAATCGCAAGATCATGGTGCTGGGCGGCGGCCCCAACCGCATCGGCCAGGGCATTGAGTTCGATTACTGCTGCGTGCACGCGGCGTTCGCCATCCGGGATGAGGGCCTGGAATCCATCATGGTCAACTGCAACCCCGAAACCGTGTCCACGGACTATGACACCTCGGATAAGCTCTATTTCGAGCCACTCACTGTGGAAGACGTACTCAGCATCTATGAGAAGGAACAGCCCGAGGGCGTCATCGTCCAGTTCGGCGGCCAGACCCCGTTAAACATCGCTCAAGAGTTGGCCGCCGCGGGCGTAAAAATTCTCGGCACCAGCCCGGATGTCATCGATTTGGCGGAGGACCGGGACCGCTTCCGGCACACCATGCGCAAACTGGGCATCCCCCAGCCGGAAAGTGGCATGGCCGGCAATATCGAGGAGGCCCTGAAGATCGCCCAGGAGATCGGCTACCCACTCATGGTCCGCCCTTCCTACGTCCTGGGGGGCCGGGCCATGGAAGTGGTGCACGATGAAGGCATGCTGAAGCGCTACCTGGCGGCCGCGGTGGAGGTGAGCCCGGAGCGGCCCATCCTTATCGACCGGTTCCTGGAGAACGCCATCGAGGCGGAGGCGGATGCCATCGCTGACGGCATGGATGCTTTCGTGCCCGCGGTGATGGAGCACATTGAGCTGGCGGGTATCCATTCGGGCGACTCCGCCTGTGTCATTCCCCCCATCAGCATCCCTCCGAAGCACCTGGACACCATCTGCGAATACACCCGGCGTATCGCGGTGGAACTGAACGTGGTAGGCCTGATGAACATTCAATACGCCATTGCCAGCGATACGGTCTATGTGTTGGAAGCCAACCCCCGGGCCTCCCGCACCGTACCCCTGGTCTCCAAGGTCTGCAATATTCCCATGGCCCGGCTGGCCACCCAGATCATGCTGGGGAAAACGCTCTCTGACCTGAACCTCGGCCAAAGGGCCATCCCCCACTTCGGCGTCAAGGAGGCGGTCTTCCCATTCAATATGTTCCCCGAAGTCGATCCCCTTCTGGGTCCGGAAATGCGGTCCACCGGCGAGGTCTTAGGCATGGCCGATTCCTTCGGCCTGGCCTTTTATAAGGCCCAAGAGGCTGCCCAGCAAACTTTGCCTTGCGAGGGCACGGTCCTCATTACCGTCTCCGAAGTGGACCGGCCCGCAGTCCTAGAGGTGGCCCGGCAATTTCAGCAATTAGGCTTCAAGATCCTGGCCACCCAAGGAACCCACAAGTTCCTGGAGGAGAAGGGCATTCCTGCGGAGCACGTTCTCAAATTGCACGAAGGCCGGCCCAACATCGTGGACATTATCAAGAACCGTGAAATCCATCTTGTAGTCAATACCCCTGCCGGCAAGCTGGGTAAATTTGATGATTCTTACATCCGGAAAGCGGCCATCAAATATAAAGTTCCTTACATCACCACCCTGGCCGGGGCCCTGGCCGCGGCCAGGGGCATAGCCGCGGCGCACCAGCAAAAACACCAGGTTCATTCTCTCCAGGACTACCATGTCGGGATTAAATAATTAAAGACGACATTGTAGGAGGGGGAAGGAGACAATAAAGAACTGCATTATTGTCGATGCCCCACCGATTCCCAAATGATCAAATAGCGGATTACTGCTCTGCTTCGGGAGTTATCAGGAATCCAAAATCTTCCCAAATACAGACGTTATCTTCACTTTTCCCCAATCCGCCGATAATTTTCCCGGGTGGCAAGTTGTTGAGCAACTGGTGTGAATCAGGGGAGTTGAATCCAGGTGTATAAGTCTTCTATAATTCTGTGCGGAAGTCGACTTTGATTTCTGGGGTCGCAACTGCGACCGTGCCGTACAATGGTCATCTTCCCTTGAAAATATTGATTAATTGGGCGCCTTGTTCATCAGTTACTCCCTTCAGGTGGAACTGCAAACGGAACGAATTGAATAGGGTAAGGTCCGAATGCACCTGCTGGCTCCGATCAATCGTTGCGAAAATTCCAACGCTGGCGCCTTTAATCGGCAGATTCTGATCCTTGGCAATAACCTCAATGAGTTCAACCCCACAGGATGCAACCCCCGCGAGAAACAATTCTACCGGTGTGATTGCCTCACCCGGACAGCCATTCTGTACGGGCCCGTCTACCACGAAATGGTGGTTACGGCAGCTGCATAATACTCGCCCGAAAGTTTCTGTCGACCTGGCCTTGACTTCGTATTGGGCCATCTTTTCCTTACCTCCGGGAGCAATATTCAATATAGACTAAAATTGAATATATGTCGGAATATATGGGCTTTTTGGTATTCAAAGGCAAAGGGAAGTGCATCATCTGCCACACATTGAACAACCAGGTGCCAAATCCCAATTCCCCGGAGGACCAGCCGGAGCGTTTGCCAATTTTCACCGATTTTAAATACCACAACCTGGGCATCCCCAAAAATCTGAAGAACCCCTGGTTATCCATGCCGCCCGAATTCAACCCGGATGGCAGGCGATACGTGGACCTGGGTTTGGCGGAAAACCCCGCCTATTATATCGGGACCGCCCCTTACAAAGTGGCTAAGGGCAGGTTCAAGCCCCCCACCCTGCGCAATATAGCCAAGACCGAACCCTATGGACACAACGGCTACTTCAAGGCCGATAATACTTTCATGAGCCTGATGATGGTGGTTCATTTCTATGCCACCCGGGATGTCCCGGGGGAGGGTTGGCCTCCCCTGATGTTGAGCACCCCGGAGAATCCCACCAAACCCTGGCCGGCTCCCGAGGTAAAGGATGCCACTTTCCTGTAATATCCTTCGAGCGCTATGCTGACGATGTCATTGTACACTGCAAGAGCGAGAAACAGGCCCTCTGGCTAAAGGATGTCATAGCCAGGCGGTTGGCCCAGTGCCATCTGGAACTCCATCCGGAGAAGACCAAGATCGTCGATTGCAAGGATGACGATCGGACAGGGAATTGCCTGCACGAGAGCTTTGACTTTCTGGGGTTTGCCTTCAGACCCCGGGGAGCTAAAAGCCGCACGGGTAATCACTTTGTCGGTTTTCTCCCTGCCATCAGCCCCAAGGCGGGTAAGGCCATCCGGGTTACTGTTCGGAGCTGGCGACTGCACCGTATGAGTGATAAGAATCTCCTGGACCTGTCCCGGATGTTTAACCCAATCATCCGTGGTTGGCTTAACTACTACGGCAGTTATTACAGGTCGGCTCTTTATCCCTTATGGGATCATCTTAATCGCACGCTGAAACGCTGGGCAATGCGGAAGTTCAAGCGGTTGCGGGGTCGCCAGAGGCGAGCGGCCCATTGGCTCAGGCGCATTAAGCGCCAGCAGCCTGGGCTTTTCGCTCACTGGCAACTGTCCTCGCTTCCTTTGGCTGGTCGATAGGAGCCGGATGAGCCGAGAGGTTCACGTCCGGATCTGTGAGGGCGTGGGGGTGAGACTCCCCCACGCTACTCGACTTCAGTGGCCTCACTTGAATAGGAGAACGCGTTCGCAGACCACTGATAATAGCATACGTGCACTTCTGGCCAAATAGGGAAAAAATTCCCACGGGGGCCTGGGTACTCTTGCAGGCCCCCGGAAAAATCAGTATGGGTTCCCTGGACCAGCTTGCCGATCGTTTCAGATCATTCAGGCGAGGTCGAAGCGGTCAAGGTTCATCACCTTGTTCCACGCCGCGACAAAGTCGTGCACAAACTTTTCCTGGGAGTCCTCACAGGCGTAAACTTCCGCCAAGGCCCGGAGTTGAGAGTTCGAACCGAAGATGAGGTCGACACGGGTGCCGGTCCACTTGAGATCGCCTGTGGCGCGATCACGACCCTCGAATACGTTTTCGTCTTCTGTTGCCTTCCACTCCGTTCTCATATCGAGCAGATTCACGAAGAAGTCATTGGTGAGGGTCTCCAGCCGCTTGGTGAAAACGCCGTGCTGGGATTGTTCGAAATTGGCATTCAAGACGCGCATGCCGCCAACGAGAACCGTCATCTCAGGAGCGGTCAGCGTCAGCAGTTGCGCCCGGTCAACCAGCAATTCCTCTGCTGATACGGCGTATTTGGTTTTGAGGTAGTTACGGAACCCGTCCCAAGCCGGTTCGAGGACGGCGAATGACTCCACGTCGGTTTGTTCCGGCAACGCATCCGGGCGTCCCGGCGAGAAAGGCACCGTCACAACGTAACCCGCGTTCTTCGCGGCCTGCTCGACGCCGGCGCAACCCCCCAGCACTATCAAGTCAGCCAGGGACACCTGCTTCCCGCCGGACTGCGCGGCGTTGAACTCCTGTTGGATGCCCTCCAGGGCTTTGAGGACCTTCGCCAGTTGGGCCGGCTGGTTGACTTCCCAATCCTTTTGCGGCGCCAGACGGATACGCGCCCCGTTCGCCCCGCCGCGCTTGTCGCCACCCCGGAACGTGGCTGCCGACGCCCAGGCTGTATAGACCAGTTCCGAGATCGACAGACCCGGGGCCAGGATCTTGCCCTTGAGGTTGGCGATGTCCGCCGCGTTGATCAGCTCATGATCGACGGCTGGCACCGGGTCTTGCCAGATCAGTTCCTCTGCCGGCACATCCGGGCCGAGATAGCGGGAGCGGGGGCCCATATCGCGGTGGATCAGCTTGAACCACGCCCGGGCGAAGGCCTCTGCCAACTGGTCCGGGTTCTCGTAGAAGCGCCTTGAAATCTTTTCATAGATAGGGTCGAACTTCAAGGCAAGGTCCGTGGTCAGCATGCCTGGCGCGTGACGCTTCGTCGGGTCGTGAGCATCCGGCACCGTGCCGGCTGCGGCGCCGCCCTTCGGTCGCCACTGATGCGCCCCGGCCGGGCTTTTCGTCAATTCCCAGTCGTATTCGAACAGGTTCCTGAAGAAGTTGTTACTCCATTTCGTGGGCGTTTGGGTCCAAGTGACCTCTATGCCGCTGGTGATCGTGTCATCGCCTTTGCCGGTGCCGAAGCTGCACTTCCAGCCGAGCCCCTGCTCTTCGATGGGGGCGGCTTCGGGTTCCGGCCCCACATAGGACGCCAGGCCGGCGCCGTGTGTCTTGCCGAAGGCGTGACCGCCGGCGATGAGCGCCACCGTCTCTTCGTCGTTCATCGCCATGCGCGCGAAAATCTCCCGGATATCTTTGGCCGCCAATAGGGGATCCGGAACGCCGTTCGGGCCTTCCGGGTTGACGTAAATCAGGCCCATCTGCACGGCGGCGAGAGGGTTAGCGAGTTCCCGGTCCCCGGAGTAACGCTTGTCGCCCCCAAGCCAGGTGGTCTCGGTCCCCCAGTAGACGTCTTCTGGAGGCCCCCAGATATCCTCGCGGCCGAAGCCGAAGCCGAAGGTCTTGAAGCCCATCGACTCCAGGGCGCAATTGCCGGCGAGGATAATGAGGTCGGCCCAAGAGATCTTGCGGCCGTATTTCTGCTTGATCGGCCAGAGCAGCCGGCGCGCCTTGTCAAGACTCACATTGTCGGGCCAGCTGTTGAGAGGCGCAAAGCGTTGGGCGCCGGATCCCCCGCCCCCCCGGCCGTCGCCGATGCGGTAGGTGCCGGCGCTGTGCCACGCCATCCGGATGAAAAGCCCTCCGTAGTGACCGAAATCGGCCGGCCACCAGGCATGCGAGTCGGTCATCAGCGCATAGAGGTCCTTTTTCAGGGCCTCCACGTCAAGTTTTTTAAATTCCTCAGCATAGTTGAAATCCTCGCCCATTGGATTTCTCATGGGACAGTGCTGGTGCAGAACCTGCAGGTTCAACCGGTTCGGCCACCAGTCCCGGTTCGATGTGCCCCTGCCGGCAGGGGCGAATTTGCGGTCGTCGTCTTTCATTGTAAAACCTCCTCTTTATTCAGGCGCTTGCCCTTCCTGCTGACACTTGGGGCAAAGGCCAAAAAAGTTCAACTGCTCATGGGTGATCTTATAGCCGGTCTGCCGCGCTATTTCTCGGGAAATACCGGCCATGGGCTCGAACTCTGGATCAATGATCTGGCCGCATTTAGTGCAAATGACATGGGGATGCGGGTAGGGTTTATTGCCATCGAACCGGCTGCCCACACCGGCAAGATTAAGCTCTAAAACCTCGCCCAGATCCTTTAGCAGGCTCAAGGTCTTATAGATGGTGGCCAAGCTGGTGGTGGGAAAGTCAGCTTTGATCTGTTCAAAAATCTGCTCTGCACTAGGGTGTCCCTTGCTCTCTGCTATGATCCTCAGCATAGCCAATCGCTGGGGAGTAAGTCGGCCCCCTTTCTCCTTCAGCCTCCTGATCATTTGTTCCAGACGCTTTTGAGGATCAGCCAAAAAAATATCCTGATACTTTTTCTCTACAGATAATCATTATCAATAAGCTGTCAAGGGGCTACTGTCATAAGTGGCTCTCAACTATTGAGAAAGAAACCACTTCGGTCCCCTCGTTTTGCCTCGAGGTCTCTCTCTTTCCTGCCAGCAACATCGCCTACCACCATCGACGACCCCCGAAATCTTCCTCCGCACCAATAGGTCAGGAAGATATGGAGATCAGATCTGGAATTTCGGACGGCCCCATGATAACTGCAAGGTCTGGCAAGCTATCCGCCGTTTGGATTTCGTCAAAAATATGGGGGAAGGCGTTTTCTGCCATCTGTGCCCGGCTCACCATTATCCTGCGGCACTGGCCTGGGGTTTTTAGGCTACTTCGCAGTGAGGTAGGCGCGGTCTGAGAGGCAGGGATGCCAAAATTTCAAAAATACTTCATCCGTCTGATTTTCTGACAAATTCATGAAACTTTGTGGTATCTTATTCTCTGCGAGAAATTTGGCTGCAAAAGACCTGTCGTGGCTAGACTCGGTGAGAGGGCTCTCGAAGACCGGTTTTTGATTGCGGTGGGTGAGATTGCCGCAAGGTCTTAAAATAAGTTGTAATTTCTCCAGAGATGAATGAGGCCCCGAAAACCTGAGATGATTGGGTTGATATCCGAAATGGAGAGTGAAGCCATGAAGAAGTATTTAAGGTTATGGGCATTGATCCTTGTTCTGATGTCGGTTCAACCTCAACTTGCCAATTCTCAAACCGATCCCTTCTCCCTAGTGGGCACCTGGACAGGTTCCGGACCATTGGTTTATTATATATATAATTCGACAAAAAACACTTATAGAAAAAATTCTGGAACCGAAACCGTCACACTGGTGATCAAATCCCATAATGGGGCTTTGTTAACTGGCTTTTATAGGTTATCTGGAAAATTAAAATCTCCTGCATCCATTTACATAACGGGAGTATTATTTAGTGGGGAAATAATTATCGCAGATTTTTTCCGCGGGAGGCTCGTGACAGATAATAATAAAATGTATATAGAAGGCTATTTTACAATACCTTGGCTTACCAGTCAGGAAGATGAAAATACTGTTTGGGTAACTGGAAGATTTAAGCTATCCAAAAAATAATACAGTATTAACTTCTGATAATTTATTACAAAACCATTGTAGTACGAGGTACGCCTAATGCCAGTGGGAAAATGCCTTAAAAAAGCCCCTTTCTATCTACCGCTCCTTAGAGCGGCTATGCTGATAATCATGGTTTATGCCCTAGTCCAGGCATTGCTGATGCATCCCTCATACTCAGCAGCCGTTTGTGATAATTCCATTCTTTATCCGGCACCTATCCCTCTGGGAGTCTCCGGTCGCAACAGCAATGCACCTTGCGGCCAAAACGGTACCCTGGGGTGTCTGGTCCAAGATCCCGCCGGCAACCAGTATATTCTGAGTTGTAATCATGTACTATCCCGCCTGAATCAGGACATAGGCGAAAACATCTTACATGAAGAACCAAAAAACTGTGGCAGTAACCGGGTTGTGGCTCAATTGACAAAATTTAAGACCATCTATTTTGACCTGCCTGGCTTTAATAATTATGTTGATGCCGCCATCGCCAAGGTGGTCCGTGGGGAAGTACGTTCTGACGGTTATATTAATTGTATCGGCAAGGTCAGTTCCTGGGTATTGCAGGACACACCCTTGGGGCTGGAGGTGCAAAAGAGCGGTCTCACCACTGGTCTTACTGAGGGACGGGTCATCGAGGTAGGAAAACCTGTTGGGATTACCTATGAAGGGCATTCCACCATCATGTTGGACACAATAAAAATCGAGGGAATCAACGGACCCTTTACCCAACGAGGCGATTCAGGGTCCCTGGTGGTTACCAAGGCAGTGGAGGGCCGTCACCCCTGCATGCCTGTGGGACTGCTGTTTACTGGCAAAGACATAGAACAAACCGGCATCGCCTGCCCCATAGTTCATGTATTGGATGCCTTCCCGGCAATTGCCATTGTGGGCACCAATGAGGTGCCAAAATTCCTTCCCCAAGGGACTATCTCATCTACCACCATTTCTCAGCTTCAAACAGTTATTAAAAGGCACCAGGCTAACCTAATTCAAGATAAAGACGTTATAGGCTTAGGATTGGCCATCCCCCTAGGCGGAAATACCCCAGTGATCAAGATCCATGTGGTCCGGGATGATGAGGCAGTGCGCCGTCGTCTTCCGCTGCATCTGGATGGAAATCCAGTTTTGATTGAAAAGATGGAATCTTTTGAACTAAATTGAGACGGGCATAACAAATAAATTGCCGACGTTACGCATAAACAAAAATCGGCCTAGGCGTCTATCAAGTATTTTATCCAGGAGGCCATTTTTGCCATACGCAATTTCATGGAGGTTCTTTCCTTATCAGGAGAAACCGCCAGGAAAGGTCAAAATTGAAGTACGTTTTGATGAGTTCAATATAGAAGTGAACATTTATTATTTAGACGAACTAATTGATGGAAAGTAGTTCTGTTTTCACCCCAAAGAGGGTGCCATCCATACAGAGGCCAAGCACGCAATAGGCCGATATCAATCCATCGTAGATGCCCTATGCTACCCATCAAGAGAGTAAAAAAAACTATTTGAAATTGCGTCACGAGCATATGTCCGTTTCAGTTTCCGTTAATAGAAAGTTACTGCTATATCTTCGCAGTTTCACGAAAAATAAAAAGCTATCGATATGGTTATCTTTTCCGCACCTCGCTCCCCATCGTATGGGTGCTATTTTAACCTCCCCCGGTCTCTGAACCTCCAGTCGAAGGAAAACTCCTGGACGATGCATTGGAGCAGGGTGTGGGCCAGGTGGAGGTCCATGGTGCGCAGGATGTCGTATTCCTGGAGGGCGCCCATCCTGAGGCCCTTGTCGATATGGGCCATGCCTAAGGAGAAATGGGCCCGGGCGTAATCCGGTTTGAAGCGGATGGCGCTCTTAAAGGAGTCCACTGCGTCTTCGTAGCGGTCCAGCCGGGTCAGGGCCTCTCCCAGCCCGGTATGGGCCTGATAGGAGTCCGGCTGCAAGCGCAGCGCCAGCTTGTAGGCGTCCCGCGCTTCCTCATAGCGGCCCATCCCGGCATAAAGCTCCCCTAAGCCGTAGTGGGCTTCGCTCCAGACCGGTTCCAGGGCGACGGCCAGGCGGCAGGCCTCCAGCCCCTGGTCATATTGGCCCAAATTGCTGTAGGCCGCGGCCAGCTCCAGGTAGGCCCCGCCGTTTCTGGGATTGAGCCTGAGGGCCTGGTTCAGGGCCGCCGCGGCTTCCTGGTATTCGCCCAGCAGATTCTGGGCCTGGCCCAGCCCCAGATGGGCCGCGGCCGATTGGGGATTGAGCTGCGCCGCCCGGCGGTACGCGGCCGTGGCTTCGGCAGGATGATTCAGCAGGAGATGCGCGGCCCCCAAGAGAAGCAATCCCTCCTCGTTCTTGGCGTTAAGGCGCAGGCCCCGGTTTAAGACCTCCACCGCGTCCCCGGCCTGGTCCATGAGGATGTAGGCGCCGCCCAGGGCGTAATGGGCGTCCGGGTTATCGGCTTGAAAGAGAATGGCCTGCTTAAAGGACTTGACCGCCTCAGGAAAGCGGCCCAGCTTGAGGTAGACCCGGCCCAACTGCAGATGGCGGGAGGCGTCGTCGGGCTTGACGAAAATCAGTTGTTTCAGAAGCTTGAGGGCTTTGTCATATTTTTTCGCCCGCAGGTTCTCCTCCACCAGAACGGCCAGCTCCCGGGCCATCTCTTCGGTGCTGAGGGTGAAGGCGGGTTTTTCCTGCTGCGGCTGGGGTTGCGGCTGGGCCTGGGGCGGGGGCTGAGGAGTCTGGGCCCAGGCCGGAGAAAGGCCGACGAATATTGCCAGCACCACCACGCTGGAGAAGGCAAATTTCCCGGCCATTCAGGGAGTCCTCAAAACGTCGTGAGTTCCCAGCCGCCTGAGGATGCAGGTATCGCCAGCCATCTGGAAGGTAAAGCGGTATCCCTTGGTAATCCTTCCTTCCCAGATGCCCCGGGGGTCTTGCATCTTTTTAATCTTTAAGGACGGGTGGCGCGGATCGTCAAAGAAAAGCTTGAGCTTTTTATCCACCGTTTTTTGCAGATTTCCGGGCAAAGAGTGGTAATCCCTGATGAAACTGTGGGTAAAAACGAGTTTCATACCTTGGTGGTCTTTAAAGCCTTTAAAGAATCCTCAGCATTATCAAAGGGACCGGCGACCTTGCCCTGGGCCAGGTCCCGGTCCGCTTCCGCCTCTTTTTCCTGCCATTCCTTGGTGAAAAAATACTCCTGGCCGGGGTGCACCAGTTTTACCGGCCTGATAACCAGGGTTTCATCCTTAATTTCCAGTTCCAGGAAATCCCCCACGGCCAGCCGCAGGAATTTTCTCAAGCTTTTGGGCAAAGTAATTTGATAATTTTTCTTAACTCGCACCATTTCCATATCGGCCTCCCGGATTATCCTCAGGGAGCAAGGATTTCAAAATTATATAAATTCTAAAAATTGAAAAATATGAAAATCAGATATTTCCCATGGTAGCACGCCAAAAATAATTGTCAAATTTTTAACCATGAGCTAACCTGCTTCCGGTGGCCAACTCCCTAATCCTGTTTGATTTCCTTGCCGATTTTGCGTTATTAGAGTAATAATAATTGATAGATGACTGCGATGAAGTGTGGAAATGTTGACATCCTGGGAGTGCCGGTGGCTCCCCTGGACCTGGACGCCCTGGTGGCCCGGCTGGAGGAAATGATCCAGGCTCCCGGCTGCGCCTTTGCCTACGGGGTTAACGCCCATGGTTTGAACCTGGCCTGCCGCTACCCGGACTTCATGAAGGCATTGCTAACCGCGGACCTGGTCTATGCGGACGGGGCTTCGCTCCTCCTGGCGGCCCGGGTTATGGGGGGGTATTTGCCGGAAAAGGTGGCCACTGCGGATGCCTGGCCTTTGCTGTGCAGCCGGGCGGTGGCCCGGGGTTACCGTTTCTTTTTTCTGGGGGGCGAACCCGGGTTGGCCGAAAGGGCCAGGGATCAGGCCCTGAAGGCATATCCCGGCCTGCAGATCGTGGGCACGCACCACGGGTACGTTGATCTGAGCGATCGCGGTCCCGTGGACCGGATCAACGCCCTGGCCCCCGACGTCTTGTGGGTGGGAATGGGAGAGCCCAAGCAAGGGCTGTGGGTCGCGGCCTGGCGCCAACGTCTCCGGGCCGGTCTGGTTCTCAACTGCGGGGGGATGTTCAAGATCGTGGCCGGGGAACTGGACCGCGCCGGCCACAAATGGCGGCAGCGGGGTTGGGAATGGCTCTACCGCCTCCGGCGGGAGCCGAAAACCTGGCGGCGTTACTTGTTGGGCCTCCCCGAGTTCGCACTGCGGGTTCTGGCTTACCGGGCTCGAAAGTAAAGGGGTCTTTCCGCCACCTAACGGGGCTGGGCCGAGGTTTTAAGACCTGGGCCAGCTGAGCCGATTTAAAGAATAATTGTGCCATCTAGTCTTATTCCTCTTGGAAGATAAATGCCGAAGCGTTCTTTAAAAAAGATTCCCGGGATTTCGGTGGTCTGCCCCACCTATAATTCCTCGGAGTTCATCATCCGGACCCTGCAAACCGTGGTGGACCAGGTAGAGCCGCCCGCGGAATTGATCGTGTCGGATGACGGCTCCACCGACGATACCGTGGAGATTATCGAAAAGTTCCTGAAAGATAATCGGGTCACGATTCCCACGCGCATCCTCAGAAATCCCCATCGCGGGGTGGCGGCTACCCGCAATGCCGGTATCCTGGCGGCTTCCAAGGAGTGGATCGCGTTTCTGGATTCGGATGATTTATGGCTGCCGGAGAAGCTGCTGAAAGTATCGGAGGTTATTCAAAAATACCCGGACGTCAATTTTATTTACCACAACCAGGAGCGTTTAAGGGTTGATGGCAGAAAAGAATTGTTTGATCATGAAGCAAAATATCAACCCAATATTCCGCTGATCAACCAACTGTTTAAGATGGATATTTTCGCCACTTCGGCGGTGACGTGCAAAAGAGAGCTGCTGATAAACGGCGGGTTGTTCAACCGCGATTATGTTTGTTGTGAAGATTATGAATTATGGGTTAGATTGGCGCCTCAGATAAAACTGCACGCCATGAAAGACATCCTCGGTTATTATATTCTCAGGGCAGAGAACCTCACCTGTACTAAATTAGAAAGAACCATGTTCAATGACATTCGCATCAAAACCATACATAGAGATATGGTTAGCCGCAGTGTCTATCTTTTTGGGGTTTTGATAGCGGTTGCCCACTATATTTTTGAGAAGTCGGGGATCAGAAGATATCCGGCCCTGGACAATTTAATCAAGAAGTTCGCCCAATTAGTCAGGAAAATTTAACCGCTTCACCAGATCATATGTTTTGACGGAAACCATTTATGCGTATCGCTTACCTGTCCCGGGTCTTGCCGTGCCTGTCCGAAACCTTCGTAGTCAGAGAAATCGCGGCTCTGCGCCGCCTGGGCCTGACGGTCAAGCCCTTCAGCATCCATGCCCCGGAGGCGGTGTGCAATCCGGAAATTCCGGGCCTGCCCGAGGAAGTGGAAATGCTGGTCCAACCCCGGAACCCCTTTTTCTGGCTGGCCCATCTGATCTTTGCCCTGGCCTGGCCCCAACGTTATTGCCGCTGCCTGTACGACTATGTCCTCAGGGACCGGTTTCATCAGGGAAAGTTCCGGCTCCGCTGGCAATACTTTACGGTTGCGCCCTTTGCGGCCTGGCGGCTGCGCGCGGCCAGGATCGACCACGTGCACGCGCATTTTTCCAACGCCTCGGCCACCGTGGCTATGATGGCGGCCAGATTGGCCGGCATTACCTTCAGTTTCACGGTCCATTCCTACTACGAAGTCTTTGTGGATAACCTGCTGCTCCCGGTCAAACTCCTGGACGCGGCCGCGGTGGTGAGCATCAGCCAGTTTTACATCGACCAGGTGAAGCGGCTCTTTCCCCAAACCGCCGGGGTGAAGATGGATCTGGTGCGGTGCGGCGTTGATGGAGAAGTCTTTGCCCTGCATAGCCACCCGAGAAATACTCCCCCGGTCTTCATTTCGGTGGGCCGCCTCGTCGATTACAAAGGTTTTGCCACCCTGATCGAGGCCTGCGCCCTGCTCCGGGACCAGGGCCTGGCCTTCAAGTTAAAGATCATCGGCGACGGTCCGGACCGGGAGGGATTGCAGCAGCAGATCGAGAGCCTGCATCTCGGGGACCGGGTGCAGCTCCTGGGAGCGCTGCAGCCCGAGGAAGTCAGGAACGCCTACCGGCAGGCGGATCTGATGGTTATGGCCTGCTGCCCCAGCAAGGACCCCCGCTGGCTCAACGACCAGGACGGCATTCCCGTGGTCCTGATGGAGGCCATGGCTACGGGGCTGCCGGCGATTTCCACCCGGACCGCGGGGATTCCGGAGTTGATCCGGGATCAGGACACCGGCTTGTTGGTGAATGCGGACGATCCTTCAGGGTTGGCCGCAGCCATGGCCCGGCTGCTGGCTGACGAGGGCCTGGCCCAGCGGTTGGCCCAAACCGGGCGCGCATATGTGCTCCAGGAATTCGGCGCGATGGTCAACGCCCTGAGATTGCAGAAAATATTTACCCGGGTGGTGGAGGGGAAGGCCTGAAGGGATAGGTTTCTCGCAAACGCAAAGGGCGATATAGCGGCAGAATCTATTGCATATAAAGACGCTCTGCGTTCTCTGCGTCTCTGCGGTAAAAAAGATTCACCGCAGTTTCTCATGAGCCTGTGGCGCACCCGTTAAACATAAAAAGCTTAGCCCCCCTCACCCCGGCCCTCTCCCCCCGCCAGTCAACAGCAAGGGAGAAGGGAACCCAGCGGGCGGGGGGAGAGGGGGTTAAGTCCCAGACCCCCTTGTTTTTACTGGCCACTGACCACTTTTCAAGACAGTTGCTCATGAGCTTTTGGCTCACCCGTAAATTATGAAAAGTTACCGGCAGTTAACCTTGAACTTTGAACCTTGAACTTTGAACTTTTCGGAACAGA
>QZIZ01000122.1 GCA_003599195.1 Deltaproteobacteria bacterium
GGGGGACTAGGATTCGAACCTGGTTCATGGCAAAAGTAAGCTCTATAATATCAGGAACTTATCTTTTGTCAATATCTTTCTGGGGACGAACCGGGGACACATCCTCTGTCCACACAGCCTTGAGGGTTTCGGTTGATAATTTAGCATATCGCCGGGTCGATGCAACACTTTTATGCCCCAGCATCGCCCCGATGATCCTCTCACTCACTCCCTTGTTGATGGCCTGGGAAGCCAGCGAGTGCCTGGTCCCCTGATAACAGGTGATCTTCAATCCCGCCTCTTTAGCGGCCCGCTTCCACGTATTGATCACCAGCTTCTTGCTCAACAGCTTTCCATCGTTGACAAAGACAAAGCCGCTGATGGACCGGGGAAGTCCCTTCAGGGCCTCCTTAATCCGGGGGTGCATTGGCTGGTACCGGACATCTTTCTCCTTGGTGGAGGGGCGATACTTTTCCCCGTCCATGGCCGCCCGGATTACCACGAGGTTCTTCTTAAAGTCCAGGTTATCCCAACGCATGGCCCGGGCTTCGCTCGGCCTGACTCCCTGTTTCATCAGAAAGAGGAAAAACGCCTTGAAAACAGGATCGGAAAGATGGGCAAGAACCGCCTCCTGTTCTTCCAGGGAGATCCACTTGGTTATAGGCTCCCCCACCTCCACCTTGGGCATCTCGGGCAAGTAAACGATGTCCCGCCTACGGTAAGCGTCCCGCAGGATTTTACTCAGCAGCCCTATGATGTTCGCCAAAGTCTTGGGCCTGAGGGAAGGCGGGAGGTCATCCCTAAAATCCTCAATCTGCCCTTCTCTGATTTCCCGAATATCTTTGTCCCCCAAGAAAGGGGTCAGATATTTCCGCACTACCATCTGTGCGAATTTAAAGTATCCCAGAGAAATTTCCGCACGCCCGTTGCGGGATTCCTGCCGCTTAAGCCACTCCTGCAGATAATTGCCGAACCTGAGGGCTTTAAATTCTCCTCGTATATATTCTCTTGGATCGAACTTCCCTTGGTCGATTTCATACCTGATGGCGCTGAGCAGACGGCTGGCTCGTTCCCAGGAGTCCAGGGGATAGCCCTGCTGATCGGAGTATAGTTTGATCCGCCCCTGGCCGGGCCAGGAGAAATCGACGAAATAGCGCTTGGGGGTAGTAAAGCACGAGGGACAACGGAGCGGCTCACCTTCAAACCCGCCGCCGCACTTGGGACACTTTTCCTTGGTTCGTACCGCACCCACCATGCATATTTTTATACCACGAAAAGCATGAATTATCAAGTTATTTCGCACACTTGTAGCCATCACACGGATTTGAAGGGAGGTTGATGCAGAATCAGAAAGATTGGTCCAAAAAGAGCAAAGGAATGGAAAAAGCAGTCGGAAGGGTTCAAAAATGATGGATGGTTAACTTTGCTTAAAAAATAGGGCCATTTCTCCTTAAAACCTCCTTAAAGACCTCCTTGTTTTTAAATATATTTTATCCAAAATTATAGAGTTATGGCATAATTTCATTCCAGAGAATCTTCATAATCAACAGCATAAGGCATCCTTACCGTGGGAGAGCGCATGGCTATGGCTCTTAGAATATGTGAACGGTACTATGCCGGTGAAGAACCAGTGCCATTCGCCAAGACGCAAACGGCCCGGCTCTTGATCGAAGAAAAAGAGACCTCATGAACCCGGAACGCTTACGTAAAAGTCCATCTGGACGTCTGTTGCAGGTAGGTCAGGGAGACGCAGCTTACTGGTCTTTTATCCCCGCTCCCTTGCCACCAGCCCTTCCCTGGGAGGCTGAGCTGGTTCGCCGCCTTTCCGACGCAGATCGCGCCCTGGGGGAATTAGCCGGTCTGGGGCGCACCTTGCCCAACCCTCATTTGCTCATCGCCCCCTTCATCCGCCGGGAAGCGGTGCTCTCCTCTCGCATTGAGGGGACTCAAACCGATCTAACCGACCTCTATGCCTATGAAGCCGGGCAACTGCCTCTGTTTACCGGAGTTAAGCCTTCTCCGCCGGAAACGGATATTAAAGAAGTGGGCAATTATGTCCGGGCCATGGAGTACGGCCTGGAGCGCCTCCATACCTTGCCGGTGAGTCTGCGGTTTATGCGGGAACTCCATGCCCGCTTGATGGAGGGGGTGCGCGGTGAGCGCGCTACTCCGGGCGAATTCCGCCGCTCTCAAAACTGGATCGGGAGGCCCGGTTGCACCATCCTGGAGGCAGAGTTCGTGCCTCCACCGGTGCCGGAAATGCAGGAGGCCCTGGATTCCTTCGAAAAATATTTGTACGCCGTGGACGCCTATCCCCCGCTTATCCGCCTGGCGTTCATCCATTATCAATTCGAGACCATCCATCCCTTTCTGGACGGCAACGGCCGTATCGGGCGGCTCCTGAGTTCCTTGCTGCTGGTGAGTTGGGACCTGTTGCCGCTGCCCTTGCTATACCTGAGCGCCTTTTTTGAGGCCCATCGACAGGCTTACTATGACTTGCTGCTGGCAGTTAGTGAGAAGGGGGCCTGGTCTGAATGGGTCAGGTTTTTCCTGGAAGGGGTGGCGGAGCAGGCCCGGGATGCCGGAGCCCGGGCCAAGCGCCTGCAGGATTTACAAGGAGAATGGCGGGAGCGCCTGGCTCGGAATCGGTCTCCCGGTTTGCTCTTCCGCTTGGCGGATAGCCTTTTCGAGGCGCCCATTTTGACTATTCCCCAGGCTCGCCGTCTCTTAGAAATCTCTTATCCCAGCGCCAAGGCTACGGTTGAAAAGTTGAAAACTGCGGAAATCTTGCAACAGGTGGGAGAGTCTCCCGCGGGAAAGATTTATGCCGCTTCGGAGATCTTAAAGATCATTACCTGATCAACGCCAGAACCGCCCATTAAACTTTTCGTCTCAAAACTTTAATGGCTGGCTATGGCGTTAAAGTTAACTTTAATGACTGCAAAGCTTGTCTTTCTTAAAAGTTATTCGAGAAATTCGGTAGACTCTGGCCATGGTCCACTGAATGCTATCAAGACGGAAGCATAGATGTTGATTAACTTTGCATGTAAGAAATGCCGTCATGTTTTTGAATGCGAGGGTCGGTTCGATCAGCTTACCTGAAGGTTCAAAATAAAGCCAAATTCGTTTAATCTAGGCGAGTTCGCCCTAGTCCAGCCATATGCCTTTGCATCCCGAGCAATGGTCGATGACCACACCCTGTTTTACCACTTCAAACAATTCACCCTGACATCTCGGACAAATCATGGTTTTACCTCCGAATAACCGTTATGGTTTTGGGGGATGTGTCTCTACATCCGTGGTTAGTGAAGCCGCAGGGGCTATCTTGTGGTGGCCGGCTACTATATTCAAGGTTTCTACCAGACCGGAAAAGCCCATGGCGAAGTAGAGGTAGCCTTTGGGAATATGCAACTCCAGGCCTTCGGCGATGAGAGTGACGCCGATCATCAGCAAAAAGCTCAAAGCCAGCATTTTGATGGAGGGATGCTGGTGAATAAAGCGGCTGATAATCCCAGACCCCAGGAGCATGACGATGACCGCAATGAGAATGGCAACCACCATGATCTCGATCTTTTGGGCCATGCCGATGGCGGTAATCACGGAGTCGAGGGAAAAGACCAAGTCAAGCAAGAGGATTTGCAGAATGATAGAGGTAAAAGTAGCTTTGGCAACAAATTCTCCCGGTTGGTCCTTTGATTCCATGGAGTGATGAATTTCCCGGGTTCCTTTGGCTAACAGGAACAGGCCGCCGCCGATGAGAATCATATCCCGGAGGGAGATGCCGCTCTGCCAGATGGTGAACAAAGGCTTGGTCAGGCCGATCAGCCAGGAGAGACTCAGTAGCAGCATGATTCTGGTAATCAGGGCCAGGCTGAGGCCGACTGTCCGGGCCTGTTGCCGGCGGTGCGGCGGAAGTTTGCCCGATAAAATGGAGATCACCACGATGTTGTCGATCCCCAGGATAATTTCCAGGGTTGTCAAGGTGACGAGGGCTATCCAGTTCTGCGGGTCGCTGAGCCAGTCCACGAGTTTATCTCCAGATGGCCTTCAGGCCAGGCGTGATCTGCCAGAGTTCGTTAGCGCCTTTACGGCGTAATAGAAGCCAAAGACAAAGAAGATACCCGCGGCCCCGACTTTGATGGATCTTTCCGGGAGGTTTTTCCCCAGCGCCTGCCCGACCCAGATGGCCAAGCCGTCGGAGAGCACCATGCCCAGGATGGAGACGATCCAGACCAAAACTAAAGAATAGCTGGCTGCCAGGGTGACGGTCCCTATCATGGTTTTGTCGCCCAGTTCGGCCAGGAAAAAGGTGATGGTCATAATCAGAAAGGGAGAAGTCAGGGATTGCATAGCACCCTTGGTTTCATCCAACTGATCCCGCGGATGGTCCAGAGGCCGAAACCGACAAAAGCCAGCCCGGAGAGCAGTTCTATCCAGCCGGCGGGAAGAACTGTGCCGGTGAAGCCACCGATGGCCACAGACAAGAGGTGCACCAGCATGGTGGCGACGAAAATCCCGGTCAGCACTACCCCGGCCCGGAACCGAGTGGCCAGAGTGAGGGCCACCAATTGGGTTTTATCTCCCAATTCCGCCACGAAAATCAGGCCAAGAGACAAAAGAAGCTCTTCCATTGAACCTTCCTGTCGGAAAGGTGGTAAAGGGCCAAAAAAAGACCTTTGCACCGGTAGGTGCAAAAGTCTCCCTAAGCCGTTTTAGGCTGGTAAAGCCAGGCCGTCAGGCCAGGATGTTGACTTTACCCTGGGTAGCTACTCCCCTTTGCTGAAATTATATAAACATAAAAGTGAAGCCCAGTGCAAACAGTTTTTTTCCCCTTAGGACCATTTGCGCGATAGCCAATTTGCGGAAAGGTGCTTCTTACGTATATCTGCTCTCTATCCGCTTACCTCAAGGCCATAAAGATTGTTGCGATATTCCTACGCTATCTATACCCCGCCCGCATCTCCATCTTATCCGCATAGCCGTGCCAGTCCCATTCGTGCTTTTGGGCCTCTTTCTGGAGGGCCGGGGAGGCTTCCAATAGCAGGTTTTCATAAGATTGAGAAATCCGTGGGCGCGGTGGTTTCTCAATTTTAGTCGTCGGCCCGGTAGTGCCGCAGCTCGTCAAGGCCGCGCTTAAAATCGTCAGGAGTAGAAAATTCCTCCACTTTCTGTTTGTGCTCTTCAGTGCGTTTTTCAACTTTCGGATCCTCCTTTCTGATTTTATCGGCCCGGTGATATCCCCGGAGTTCTTCTTTCGCCTGCATACAGCTTCGGACCTGGCAACCGGCATACAAGAAGCCTGAAAGCAGAACTGCGGCTACTGCGCCGCCGACGATCCGGCCCAGGGCGGTCTTTAACAGCCAACCGGCGATAGCTCCCATTTTTCCCTCCCTACCCAACCGGCCCCTCTGCCGGTGGAGTTACGGTTTCTTCCTGCTGTAAGAGAGGTGTCGGCCGCACTCCTAACCTTTGATTGAACAAGGTGCTTCCCGCCCCGAGGACACCGCCAATGATGAGGGCTGCGGTTATGTCCCGGATGGAGGAAGGCATGTCCCATTTGACGATCAGGCCTTTGATGGCGTAGGCCGAGTAAATGACCACGGCGATGAACAGCGCCAGGGCGGAAATCACCGCTTTGATATCGACTTCCGAATTATCGGCCGAGATCAGCTTCTGCCGCCAATTCATGCCCCATACTCCTGAACCAGCCGGATGAAATCTTCTTTATCCACGTGGTCCCCCGGGCAATAATGTTCGGTTTCCCCGTTTTCCCGGTGCAGCATGATGGTTTCCGGGTCCAGGCCCAGGGCTTCGCTGAGGATGGCCACCGCGGCCACCGCGTTTGCCTTTACGGTAGAACCCCGGCCCTCGTCAAAAGGCTCCGTTCTATAATCCCCCAACATTTCCACCCCTAGAGTGCGGGAGTTCCAGGAATTGGCATGGACCCCGGGGATGGTCAGGGGCGTAAAAACCCAAATCTGCTTATCATCCACAAACAGGTGAGGCCCGGCAGACCAACCGCAGTCATCCCGGTAGTAAGCCTGGAGATCGAGGATATGTTGGAGAGTGAAACCGTTGGGACGCATGGCTAAACTCGGGGCTTCCGTGTTGTGCAGAACAATGAACTCCGGTTGCCAGTTGTCCCAACTGAGGCCCTGGACATATTCCCGGAAGGATTCGGGAGTAAAGGTAATACCCACAATCCCCTTCCATTTTCCCGCCCGGGTTTGCTCCACCATCCCCTCTGCCGGGGGCGCTGGAGATACTTCCTGGCCCTCTCCCCACAATTCCCCTTCACGTCGACGCCGCGCCACCAGGCCGGGCAGAACCCGCCCGCCTGCTTTCCGCCATTTGGCCAGCTCTCCGGGGACCGCGTCATACTGGCCCTGATTAATCAATTTCAAGAGAGTGCTCTTTTCAAAATTGCCGCTGCCCACGTTGAAAACAAAGGAGACCAAGGTATCGAATTGATTTTGGGTCAGGGGCACCCGGACCATCCTGTTGATCTCGTTTTCGGCGACCATCAAGTCCCGAGCCAGGATTTGTAAGGCCTCTTCTTCGGTGATTTGATCGAAGGCTTCCCCCGGTTTAATCAGATGCCCCACCCCGATGGTGGGGTATCCTGCCGGATCATCGTAGACGTGCAAAACGCAGCCTTCTTCATTTTTAATAAACTCCAGGCCCGGGCGGGAAGTCCGCATTTTTCCGGGCACGGGGGGATAAACCTGGACCTGGTTAGAAGGATCCTCTCGGACTTCCTCCTCCCCTTCCCCAACTCCCTCCAAATGCTCCCGGGAGACAAACAGGAGAATGGGCAGCCACCCCTCTGGTACCGACCCCTCCATTTCCGGGGACCGGACCAGTTCCCCATAGGCCAAGTTACCTACGTCCTTATGATCAACCCCCGGCCCCAAGCGGATGTTGAGGCCCCCTTCGGCAGTCACCCGGTAATTTTTGTCGGGCATAAGCGCACCTCCTTAAGTTTTGGCCGCCAGGGCCTTGATGATCTCGGTTTTGGTATCGCCGATTTCCTGGGAAATCTTCCCAAACCCCTCGTCGAACCTGTCCTTCAGATCGTCAAACTTATTGAACAGCTTGCCGATGTTTTCCTGGTTCTGGATCGACCGTTCATGTTCCGCTTTGCAGGCCGTGCAGTATTCAGGATTAATGAGCATCGGGGGAATGGCCCGGGCTTCCCCTGCTGCCTCAGCGGGAGCCGGAGACATGAGGGCCTTGCCCAGGCGGGGCAAAAAGAATTTGTACACCGCCACAGCAAGCCCTAAGGCCACCACGCCGATCCCCACCACCGCGGCCAGGGTTACCTGGAAGTACGGGCCGGATATTAGCTTTTCCAGCAGCATCGGGCGCTCCCCCTTTCCGCTTTTATTTGGCCTTCGACCTTGATCATATTACGGCCGGAAATTTTCTTTTCCCGGCCTGGCTCTGCCATCGCGTCCTCGGTTCTGGTACCGGGAAAACCCTTTTCAAAGGCAACCGCTCCGCATACGCCACCAAAACCCCAACCGCGTGAACGTCAATCCAGCCCGTATCCGGCACCAGGGAATAAGCCACCAGGGCCCCTAAAGCATGAGCCTGGACAGCCGGGGCGAGCTCATAGGCCGAGGTTACGCCTAACGTGTGTCCCCGGATCTCCGATATGGGGTATAAATAGGAGCCGTTACGAATAGCCTCAATCTCAATAATTCCCAGGAGATCGTTAAAGACCACTACTTCGTCGATTTTGCCGTCGAAGTAACTGCCTCGGGAAGCGCCGTTGTCTTCGGTGCCGATGGTCCAGGCCGCATCGTGGACCCGCAGTTCGCCGGAAGGCGTATAATTAAAGCTATTATGAGTGCCGGCCGTGTCGTCCCAGACTTCAATATTGAGCGTCCGGGCGATGCCATCAATAACAATGGCGACAAAATACCAGTGGCCGGCAATCGGGGTGTAGAAATCGTAATAACTATTTTGAGTGCCTATTCCATAACCCCACATGAAACGCATTTTGTTGTTGGTCAGTTGGAACAGGACCGAGACTTTCGACCCGCTCCAGTATTGCTTGGCCCAGATGGTGTTGTAAACGTTGTAACCTGGAATCGATTCGGGCTTGAACCGGCAGCAGACCGAGATTTTTTTGGTGCTGTCTCCACTTTTTAAAGGGAAACCGGTATCCAAGCTGACATCCGGAATGTAAAAACCTTGAGAGCTATCCTTCTCCAGGTCGACGCAAGCGGCCCCTTCCTTATAATCTACGGTGTCTATGGCGGGAGAACCATCTTGAGAAAGGGTGTTGGTCCCCTTGGAATCCGCAGTCAGCGCGCCTGCTTCAAAGCGCCAAAGAGCCTTACATCTCGGGTCCAGGGAGAAGTCGTTTGCCATAATTTAAGGCCTCGACTTGACGCCTGAGATCAGGCCGTTAACCACGGCTACAGTCCAGTTGCCGCCGGCCGGGTTCTCATCCATTATCTTTCTGACAAGTCCTTCCGCCAGGGGCAGGTCCTGGTCCGCCTGAACATAGTCAACTTCCCCAACATTAACTATCTGAGTTATTCTGGAAGGGGCAACAGTGCTCCCCTTCAACCCATGGAAGTCCAGGGCGACAGCCTTCACAGACTGAGCCTCGGGAGGCAGGTCCTCAAGACCGAAAAGATCAACGAGATCGTTGGCAGTCGCGCGCAGATAATCAGTGCCGGAGGGCGGTACCTCATCCACGAGCGCGTAGTGATCGGAGCCGGAACTCGGGGTCCATTCTTTGGTGGCGCCGTCTGCGGTCGGCTTCAGCAGCGCAAGTTTTACCCCGCCGGGGTAACTGTTATTGACCGGGCCGGAGATGTCGTTTACTACCACATCGTCGTAGTAACACTGGGGACCGCTGGCCCAGGAAATCCAGTAAAGATTGTCAAAAGTCGTTTCGCTGCCGGGTTTGGTATCCCCGGTGAAGGTGCATTCCAGATTGCCGTCAATCCGCAGTTCAGCTATACCGCCGGAGTCCGCCAATTTAAAGTGCAGCTCGACCAAGTACCACCTATCGGTGGTGATGGGCGTGATACCGGTGGCCAGCAAGGTTCCGCCTTGCCCGGAACGAATTTCCAGGAACCCGGAGGCGTTTCTGCTGATGGAGACCAGCCAGGTACCTCCGGATCGCAAACCGAAGGTAGCTCCGGACCAGTTGTTGGTCGTCAGCCAGCCGTATTGCAGGTAAGCTTCGTTCAAGGCAGGAATAGTCTTCTGCATGAAAGCAAACGAGCCGCCATCGAGACGGATGCTATAATTACCCGTTCTTTTTTTAGTAGAGTTAGGAGAGGCTTGCACCGAGTAGGCGGTGAGTTCCGCCAGATTATTCCACTCACCTGAAATCATCGCAACTATAGCCATGGCATATTTCCTCTAAGCAAACTGTTCAGCGGTAACTGTTAGGGAAAAGGTCCCGGCATGGGACGCATCATGGTTTATCAGGCGCAGCCTGAGCTTTTTCTCTCTCCCGGCATCATAAGCCCAGAAAGGCAGCCAATCCTCGAACGGGGTGCCGGGGCCGATGTTCTCCACCTTGTAGAGCAGGGTGGAAAATGAAGAGTCGGCATACAGATGCACGTCAAAGACGTTGGTGGGCAGCCCCGAGGTCTCCTCGATCTTGAAGTAATGCACCAGGCCCCGATTCACGAAGTTTTCCAAAGTCAGGTTCACCTGGCTGTTGGCCGGGCAGGAGATATTATCCTGGCTGAAGGTCTTCTCTTGGGTCCCCACCCCGGTGACTTTTTCGAGAAACCCCTGGAGGAAAATCCGGATGTTGGCCGTATCCGCACCGGAAGCAAAAACGTAGTATTGGCAAGCGAGGCCGGTATCCAGGGGCACCACGATGGTGCCCGGATCATTGACGCCGGACCAAACCGTGTAAGCCGTGACCGGGTTTCCAGGGCTACCCCTTTTCTTAAAAAGAACCTTTATCCCTTCACCTGGGGCTGCATCCCAGAACTGAACCCGGAGGACCGCGGCCGCCGCCCCCAGTGGGGCGCTGATGTGAGGGGATAAATCCAGGTCTTCGTAATCGAAGGAAGAGCCCCGCCCCAGGGTTTCCAGAACCAGGGGCGGGTCTTCCTGGGGCACGTATTTGGTTAATTCTTGTGCTCCCAAATCAAGATCAGCTTCCCCCAATTCCTTCCAGGAGGCCCCGCCGTCTCCGGTATATTCCCATTTGCCGGTATCCCGGTTGAATTTAAGGGCTGCATTGGGATCGTCGCCGTTTTCCACTTCCAGCCCGGCCCGGCCGGTGGGATTCCCGGCAGCATCGGAGTCAATGATAAAGGTAGGGGCCGTGGTGCCGGTATCAGTCCCCTGGGTATGGCCGCCGCCTCCCCCCCCACCGCCTGTTCCGGCTACAGCCGGGGTGCGTTTATCATTGACGATGGTAATGGCGTTAGCCGCGGTAAGGACCTGATAAAGGGGGATTTGGCCGGAAGTAAACCCTGTCTGGTTGGCGGCGACCACACCGGTCACAGGATCGACCTCCACATAATTGGTGGCCCCGTTCGTTAGAGCCACCTGCCCTGCCGGGGTATCGGTAATAAAGGAGTCGTTTCTAACTTTTCCCGCCTTGAATTTGAAACTCAAGCCGCTATGGGGGAGGTCCTGGGCGTAGTTGCCGCCAAAGATGTCTCCTCCCTGCTCCAGTTCCTCCAGGCGGTCGGCCACCCGGGTGAAGCTTTTTCCTCTGGCCGCGGAATCAAGCATGTCCGCATAATCACCACCGTCAAAAAGAATGTTTACCCCGGTGTAGAGGGCCTTGCCGGAAATGGTATGGGTCCCGGCATCCCAAGAAAATTGCCGAGTGATGGTGGCATCAGCAGCAGACGAGACCAGGGGGTTCCCGGCGGCATCGAGATTGAGGAAGTAAACGCCGCTTTCCTTGCCCGCCATGGAAAGGGTGAAGGGCGAGGTTTTCCGGTAAAAGGTGCCGTTACTCCAGTAAGCCCCGGGGGCCACCTGGAAATTGTAGTCAGGGCCGGTTAGAATCCCTTCTTCAAAATCATAGGAATCCCGGCCGATCAGCCCCCGGCGGTCGAAAATTTCCTGCAAGCCATAGGGTACGGAGATGCCGCCCGATTGACCGGTAAGCTGGCCTAAAATCTGGTTTAAGACGCTCTCGATCAAGGCATAATTGGCGGCATGTCTTTCGATATAATCCGTCATGCCGAAGACCCAGTCGAGAAACAAGCTGATCTGGTTGGCCATCTCTAATTCTCCAGAATCTCGATTAAGGCCCCGGCCGGGGTGAAGCGGCCTTGGGCCCCGTAGGGCAAGGCGCCATAGCCGCCCGCAGGCCCAAGACTTCCAAGTTCCCCATAAGTAAGGGGCCGCACGATCTTGCCGGTCCAAGCGGACCCGACAATCTGATAGGTATCTTCTTCAAACTTCACATAGATGACATGTCCCAGACCCCGGCTGGTCTTGGCCAGGCCCGCGATGCACAATTTGCCGTTGTTCATACGCCTTAAAGCAACGGATTTGCCTTGCTCGGCATAGATGATTTCCCGGTTGTTGCAGGCGACAGGGACATTGCGTAAAACCTCCTCCTCGCCGATATCCACATCACAGGCCCACATCCAGGATTTGCCGTCCGCATAAAACTGGTAGAAGGGGCTGGCGATCATCCCTACCTTCTCTCCTTCGGCCTGCAAGATGGACCAATCGATGATCTTTTTGATGCTCATGCGGTCATCACCTTAAAGCCGTCCAAAGCCAGGATCGGCACTTCCCCCCGGCGAATGTTTTTGCTCATGCCGGTGATCATGAATTTCCGGCCGTCCGGTAGGACCACGATATCCCCGATCTCCAAAGCCAGGTCATCATCGATAATGAGTTTCCGGGGGTAGGAATTGGACTTTTCCCAAACCAGCTCCCGGATGGCCAGGTTGTCCGCCTGTTCATAGGTTCCCAAGAAGTCGTTTTTGATCTCCTTTTCGTTTTCCTCCCAATAATTAAGCCCTTCTTCGATGGCTGTGGCCGTCTTTTCCAGGTAGGCGTAATCATAGGGGGTGCCCCAGATTTCGTACTGGGCGCTGCCCATGGACATCATGATCAACAGCAGCACCGCCATGGCCTGGGCCTGGATGAGCCGTCCCACGGAAATGGTGATCCCTTCCCCCACCGAGACGCCGAAGCCGATGTTAAAGACCAGGGCCATATCCGGGATGATGGCGGCCACCGAATATTCAATCAGCATGACCGAGGCTAAGACGGCCACCCAGGTGTCGATATCGACATCGATCCGGCCGTGAAACTCGTCGATCTGGGTGTAATGCTCCGAGCCCACCGGCAGAATCCCGGAATTGACGGATTTAAGGACCCGCATCGAGGTGCCGGAAGCCCTTTGCTTTCGATCTTCCGACCACCAGCAGTTCAGGGTTTCGTGCATACTGAAAAAACCGGTGGTTACCTGGGCCTGGCCCAGCTTCTGGTAAGGGCCATTTACCCTTTCAAGGACCGAGTCCAGAAAAACCACCTTGACCTTATTGATGGAATCTTGGCTTCTTTCGGGAATCTGGTAATCGTGAATCCTGATGTAATCGGGTAAAACCCTGTCCGGCAGGCGCTGGAGATTCTTATCCAGACAAGCAAGGCGACCGTCGCCGTCGAAATAGGGGACTTTCCCCACCGTCTCCAGGATGGTGGAAACAGCCTCCCAGGGGGCCATCTGGGCGATCTGGTTGACCCGGTGGCGAAGTTGTAGGCCTAAAACGGGGGGGATGCGGATTTCTTCAGGCGACAACCCCAAGAAGGTCTCGCAAATATCGTAGAGAAAGACCCCTAATTCCGTGCCCACCGTATACTCCTTGCTGGTGATTTTCCGCCTTTTTAAGCTCTGGGAATTTTCCCGGCTGAAGGCTGTCACTTTGGCTTCCAAATTCTGGGACTTCCTGGCCTTTTGCCAGCCGACCTGCCCCCGGATCAACCCGGTAAAAGTCCAGGGACAGAGTTCTTCCGGGACCCGTTCATCCCCTTCCCGGAGCCGGATGATGGCGCCGTCCCTCAAGTATGCCCTGTCAACCCCGGTATCCGGATGAAAGAGCCCTTGGGGGTCGGCCAGCGTAAAGGAGAGCTTCGCCGGAGTCCAGGAGATATTTGTGCAAAAGGAGGTCAAATCATATGGCTCCTGAGAATAATTACCCCGGACGATCTCTCCCATGGAATCGAGCGCCGGGTCAAAGGCGTAAATTTTAAAAGCCGGCCGCCTGGTGCCGGTCTTTAAAACTTCTTCCATGGGTTCGATCAGGGCGCGCATCTTAAGCCTCGCCGATGATCCGAAAGGTAAAGATCACATCCCCTGTGATCAGGCCTTGTTTAAGGGCCAGGAAATCGAAGGAGATGGTGTCCTGGCCGCCCACGGTCAGACTTTCGATTTCGATGCTATAAGCTTTGTCAATCCGGTCTTTGGGGGTCCAGGTGATAAAGCCGTAAGAAGGCGGGGTGGCGAAATATTCCCAAAGCCGCCTGAGAAAATATGCCTCCATGTGGCTTTCTATGTCCGACCCTGTCCAGATTTCCCGAACGGGGCGGTCCTTGAGGTACCCCGGCCACCGGGTCAGGCTGTAATCCGCCAGCGTCATTTCCCCCTTAAGAATGGGCCTCGCGGTCAGAGGGGCGGTGTCGAAGTTTTCCCATTTATCCGGGTTCTGGCCGTAGATCAACGGGGGCAAGGCATCCCCGGGGTATCTCAGTTCCCGCAAGGCCAGGGAACCGGCGTTTTCCGGGAGTAGGACCAAGTCCACCGTTTCCTCATAAATTTCCGGCGGCTCTTGAATGGTAAAGGTGGTCTGGGCCGTGAGTTCCGCCATTTAAGCCCCCTCCCCATCGGTGATGGTGGCGCTGACTTTGAGAGTGTCCATACCGGCCGCTATGGCCCGATATCTGAAAGTTGCTCCGCCATTTAACTCCGCGCCGGAGATGGGAGTGAGCAATTTCCCGGAGGCCGGCTCCAAAATTTCCCCGTACATCAAGTAGCTGGCCACTCCTTCCCCGGTATCCCCATAGAGGTGGGAGACAAACCTTACCCGGTCACCAGCCCGCATGCGGGATACCGGAACCGGTGTGGTAAGCCCGGCTACCCGGTAAAGCGGGTAGTAGAACTCCAGCTGGCACTGGCAGGCGCCGTCTGGTCCATCAGGCCGCTGCCGGAAGACCGCCAGGCATTTTCTCTTGGTATCGAAGGCGCAGAGATAGTTGACTGCATCGGACGAGGGATTCTGGACGGAAGAGAGCATCTCCCAGCGAGGGATTTGGTAATTCGCCTTGGCGATCAGCCCCTTCTGGGTAATAACCCAGCAGTGCTTACGGTCTTCGTAAGCCAAATACCCCAGAGGTTGCGGCAGACGAAGCTGCCCCTTCAAGAAGGGAGTGCCCGAGATGTCCCAGGTTTCCAGAAACCAGGAACCCACCCCGGCGATGATCTTATTTTCCCGGTTTACCACCGCGAAGTTGAAAATCCTTTGGGGGTTCCAGGACCAGGGATCGATCTCCCACATGCCGGCAGCGTGGCTAAGGTTGCTCGATTTGACTTGCGAAATTACGTAGCCTGACTTCCAGGTGGTATAAATGGCCCCGTAGCTTCCAGTTCCCGCATGGTTCGCCCAGGCAATGGCAAAGATATTGGCCTGGCCACGGTTGAGGAAAGCTCCGCTGACCGCCTCCCATTCATAGCGCCAGACGGCCCAGCCGGGCCAGGCATTGGTACTGAAAACAGCATAGCCCACCAATTTGTCGGCCCCGGGATCATAGAAGAAATGATTCAGGGACGATAAAGATTCATCATAAATTCGGGGCGGTTTAACGAGCCATTGATTATAAGGGCGCAACACCCCATCCCAACGATGGTAGGCAAGGCACGGAGATTTAGTAGAAATAGGATAGAGCGCCATTAAACAATTACCCGCACCTTGATGGTTTCTTCCCCACCGGTATCTACAGGGCCGAAATAAAAATTTTCAGCTTGCCCCTGAGCATCCGTCTTGCTCTTATCTTTCAGAAGGCTCCCCCTGGGCGGAGTCCCCAGAAGCTCCCAATGAATCCAGTAATCCTGGCAGGGCTCGCCCATGTCGCCAGTGAGCGTGGTTATGACCTTCTTTCCGGCCAGGCGATAAGGGTTTCCGACCGGGCTGAAGGCAGGGGCAGACAAAGAAGCAGGAACCGGGGTACACAAATAAATCCTGATCTTCCCGTCCGTCCCCAGGGTGACCACCAGGTGGTGGCGGCAGTCAAAGGCCGCGGCTGCAAAAGGAGCGACCTTGCTTTGCCAAAGAAGCGTGGGGGTAAGGTAATCGATCAGGGCCACCTTGCCGCTTTCCTTATCAAAGGCAAAAGCCTGTCCCGGACTGACGTAAGCGATGGAGTCGTATAAGGGACCGGAAGGGATCAGGACTTGCCCGACTTCATAGCCATCCGCCAGCCGAAAAATTTTGATCAGGCCGGCAGAAACGCTATGGAGAAAAACCCCGGCCACATCGTCTACGTAATCCCCGGCTCGCCAGGCTGGAATTTTCCAATTCGGATTCAAAATTCCGAGCGGATTATACTGGCCGGTGATCTCGTCCGCCCCGTAACAATCAATGGGGGAAATGGAGTAAGGGAACCAGCAATGCCGTCCCCCCTGGCGGTTGCCCATGGCCCAGCCCGAAATGGGATTCCCCATGCTGATCTGGGTTCCGTCCCGGAAGACCTTATCCACCTTGTTGAAGTTCAGCAGAAAAAAGGCGTCCCAGGACGCGAGATAACAAAGGCCCCCCGGCTGGATGCCGGACTCGAACCTTACGGCCTTCGTGCTGGTGTAAATCTGCTCAAACATCAGGCCGCCCTTACCTTTATCCGGTCAATCTTCCCGGCCATCCCCGGATCGGTCGGAGCCAGGTAGACATTGACCGACAGGCCCGCTTTATCGGCCCTGGTGACCGGCCAGCGCAAGGACCCCAGAGGAGGCCCCTCGCCGGTCGCCGGATCATAGGAAACCAGATCCCAGAAAAGAGCCTGCTCCGGGCTGTCGACGATCACGGTGATGACCCCGCCGCCCTTGATATGGGGAGAGAAAGGAGCCAGAATCAGCATCAGGCCCCTCCCGTTTGCAGCAGGGTCTCGAAATATCTTTCGAGATACCCGGAGAAGGCCTTTTCCAGCGCCTCTTCCAACCCCGGAATGGTAAGTTGCAGAGACAGCCCCTTGATGCCCCGGGTATTTTCTTCAATCTGCCCCAAGATCGCATTGGTGGGCACCAGGGCATCCTGGAGGCTCTCCCCGATCTTGACGATGGGAATGGAAGTATCGCCTGCGATCACTCCCCGCACCGCCTCATGAGCCGTGACTCCGGAAGTGACCCCGGAAGGAGACCAGGAAGACGAGTCCCCGCCGCTCATAAGCAGCATGCCGATCAAGCCGATGACGCCCATGATAGCGCTGCTGACGGCCGTCCCCACCTCGCCGAAGAGATTCTTGAAGCCCGAAACCAGTAATCCTTTAAGCTGCTCCAAACCCGGTTTCATGGCCTCGGTAAAGATACTCTTGAAGATATTGTGGGCCGCCTGCTTCAGGTTTTGGCCCCCTTCCATCAGGGCGTCCGCCAGGGAGCTGACACCTTGGGTAATGGCGGAAGCATAACCGCCGAATTGCGTATCAGCTTTTTTGGCTTGATAGTTCGCTTCCAGGGCCTGGAAGAATTCTAAGGAAGCGCCGGCCTTGAGTGCTTCTTCTTTGGTCCGTTGCCAGTCCAGGTATAGCTTTTGGAGGGCCGCCTCTTGTTGGGAAATCGCCCCCAAGAGCGCCCCGGTCTCGATACTCAAATCCTCCGTCTGGCGTTTATACTGTTGCTTAACCTCTATCTGCCTTTTGAGCTCTTCGGTGACCTTCTTTTCGCCCTCTATCTTGACCCGGACGGTTTCCGCAGCCAGTTGCGCCATTACCATCCGGTGTTTGGCCTCTTCCTGCTGGCGCAAATAACCGGCCATCTCCGGGCTGACATCCTGGCGGTCGATATCGGCCAGGGCCTCCCGGTGGGCCTGGATTTGAGCTGCTTTCTTTTTCTCCATTAGGGCCAGGGCCCCGTTCGTCTCTTCTTTTTGCAGTTCCTGGAGCCTGGCGTAATAGGTCTGGCCGTCAATCAACCCTTCAGCCATGGCCTTTTCCAGTTCGGCCTTCTTCTTCTCGTTGGTGCTTCTGAGAAGCTCCAGGGAATCCTGGGCCGCCTGCACCTCCGCCTGGCGCTCTTGATCCAGAACTTTCAAGTAAGCGCCGAAGAGGTCTTCTTCCGCCTCGGCCTTCCCGCCCTTGTCCTTGGGCTTGCCGATGTATTGCTCTTTTTCCGCTTTTTCTTTAGCCTCCCTGGCTTCCCTATCCGCCCTTTCTTCCGGCGTCTCATGCTCGGGTAACACCGGAGGCATACGGGAAGGCGCGGTGAATTTTCTGTACCGGCCTTCAATTGCCCATTTCTGGTCCTCTTTGAGTAGTTCCTGATACTTTTCCACCGAGATACCCCGGCGACGGGCTTCGTCTGCCAGGTTTAAATTCACCGTATCCATTTCCCGGGAAAACCGGTCCCGGTCCCTTGCCCGGCTGTCTTGAATATTTTGGGCGAGCCCCTTGTCCGCCCGCCAATCGGGAGCTTGCTTGCGCAGTTCCTGAATCTTTTTCCAGGCTTCATAAAGACCGATCAGGGTAATGGTGATGGCCAAGCGCCAGGGGCCACCGAGCATGGTCTTTAGTTTCCCGAGGAGCGCGGCTACAATCCCCACCTCAGCCGCGGTTTTCTTGAGAGACCCCCCGAGCTA
>QZIZ01000017.1 GCA_003599195.1 Deltaproteobacteria bacterium
CTTTGACGCGGGCAACACCGGCTTTTCGTCGGAGATCTGGGGGGACGTGGAGCAGCTCCTCCAGGCCTTCCGGCGCACGGCCTTCTCCTCCGCTACTTTGCGCCTCAGCAACCCCGAGGCCTTTGACGGCCTAAAGGCCCGGCTGGAGTCCGACCCTCGGCTGCCGGTGCAGGTGCGCCGGGAGGTGGAATTCTACGAGGCCCAATCCCGGCGGCTGGCGGACTTCATCCGCCTCCTGGGATTGGTGCTCACCGCCATCTTCGGGCTGGGCGCGGTCTTAGGCGCGATGATCACCATGTACGCCCAGGTGGGCACCCGCATCAACGAGATCGGCACCATGCGGGCCCTGGGGTTTCAGCGTTTCCACATCCTCATCGCCTTTCTGCTGGAGGCCGCGCTCCTGGGGGCCTTAGGGTGGGTGATCGGCATGGTGCCCGCGTCGCTGCTCAATTTCATCACGTTATCCACCATCAACTGGTCCAGCTTCGCGGAGATTACCTTCCGCTTCACCCTGACCCCGGAGATTTTGTGGAAAAGCCTGGCCTTTGGCCTCGGCATGGGCCTGGTGGGGGGCCTGCTGCCGGCGCTCAAGGCGGCGAGGCTGCCGTTGATTGATGCGTTAAGGGCGGTGTGAGGATAAAGAATTGCGGCGGGCTGAAGGGGAAAATGGTCGGGACGACTGGATTTGAACCAGCGACCCCAGCGTCCCGAACGCTGTGCTCTACCAGGCTGAGCCACGTCCCGACTTCTTAAATTTATCTAAAAGGCGGTCCCAGGGCAAGAGAAAATCGGGGTATGGGAAAATCCCCGGTGAATCAGGGTGCAATTTCCCGAGGCCTTGCCGCATAATGGCAGACAGGCCGCCGCAGCAGAGCTGCGGCCAAAAATTGCGTTCCCAAGCGGAGCTTGGGAACGAGAGGATGGTAGCGCAGGCTTTCCAGCCTGTGCGATAAACACTGATAGAGCAGCAGTGGAAAGTTTGCCCCCCTCACCCCGGCCCTCTCCCCCCGCCAGCTAACGGCAGAGGAGAAGGGAACCCTTCGGGCGGGGGGAGAGGGAGAAAAAGGTGGTGTCCAAGCAGAGCTTGGACGGGAAATCGGGCGTTCCCAAGCGGAGCTTGGGAACGAGCCATTCATGTTCCAAAGGAACCCCAAAACCATGAAAGGTATTGGTGGCACAGGCTTTCCAGCCTGTGCGAGAAATACTTTCAGAGCAGGGCAAATCCTTGGTTTTTACTGGCAATTGACCATTGGCCACTGACCACTTTTTACGACTGAGGGATAAAATTGACAAGGAATAGGAGATTTTGCCGGGGAAATGGGTGGGTTTGCTGGACATTTTTTTTCTTGGGATTGGCCCTTTTGACCATAGCCGGCTGCGGCTCCCCGGAGAAGGAGATAGTATACGGCGGCCCGGATACCGGCCCGGCTTACGGGGACCTGTTCATCAATGCCTCCATCGGCGACGCCAGCACCCTGCTCCCGCCCCTGGCCAGCGACTCCGCGTCCTTCGATATCATCGGCCTGGTCTACAACCGGCTGTTGAAGTACGACGGCGACCTCACCCTGGTAGGCGAGCTGGCGGAGTCCTGGGAGGTCTCTCCGGACGGCCTGACCATCACCTTTAAGCTGCGCCGGGGGGTGAAGTGGCATGACGGCGCGGCCTGCACCGCCAAAGACGTGCTGTTCACCTACCAGGTGATGGTAGACCCCAAGACCCCCACGGCCTACTCCGGAGACTACCTCCAGGTGAAAAAGGCCGAAATCCCGGATGATTATACCTTTCAAGTCACCTACGGCCAGCCCTTCGCCCCGGCGTTGGGGAGTTGGGCATCTTTGAATATTCTGCCCCGCCACCTTCTGGAAGGCAAAGACATCACCCAATCCCCCCTGGCCCGCAACCCCGTAGGCACCGGCCCCTACCGCTTCGGGGAATGGAAGGCCGGGGAGAAGATCGCCCTCGCCTATAACCCCGATTACTTCGAAGGCCGGGTCTATCTCAACGGCTATATCTTCCTGATCAAACCGGACACGGCCACCATGTTCCTGGAACTGAAGTCCGGGAACATCGACCAGATGAACCTCACTCCCCTGCAATACACCCGGCAGACCGAGTACCCCAAGTTTGCCCGGATGTACAACAAGTACCGCTACATGCCCTTTACCTATGTCTACCTGGGATACAATTTGAAGGACGGCCGCTTCAAAGACCGCCGGGTGCGCCAGGCCCTGACCCTGGCCGTCAATAAACAGGAGATCATCGAAGGGGTGCTAATGGGCTTGGGCCAAGAGTCCTACGGGCCGTATAAGCCCGGGACCTGGTTCTATAACCCGGATGTCCCCAAGTTCAGCTACGACCCGGCCAGGGCCAAGGCCCTGCTGGCGGAGGCGGGCTACCAGCCAGGCCCGGATGGGATTTTCGCCAAAAACGGCATCCCCTTTGAGTTCACCATCCTCACCAACCAGGGGAATGATATCCGGGTGCGCACCGCGGAGATCATCCAGCGCCGGCTCCAGGAGATCGGCATCCGGGTGAAGATCCGCACCGTGGAGTGGGCTACTTTTATTAAACAATTCATTGAAAAGAGCCACTTCGAGGCGGTGCTCCTGGGCTGGAACACCGGCCTGGACCCGGACCAGTACGATATCTGGCATTCCTCCAAGACCAGGCCCGGGGAGCTGAATTTTATCCACTATAAAAATCCGGAGGTGGATAAGCTCCTGGAAGAGGGGCGGCATACCTTTGATAAGGAAAAACGCCGCCGGGCTTACTTCCGCCTCCAGGAGATCCTGGCCGAAGACCAGCCTTATACCTTTCTCTTCGTCCCCGACGCCCTGCCGGCCATCTCCAAACGCTTCCGGGGCGTCAAACCCGCAGCCGCGGGCATCGGTTATAATTTCACCCAGTGGTATGTCCCGAAGGGGGAGCAGAAGTATACGTTGTCGCCCTATTAAGTCGGGGGAGGGTTACCGGGAATTCCGGGAGGCCGAGGTATGTTGAGTAAAGTCATCAGTAATCAGTGATCAGTAATCAGTAAAAGACTCGCTTGCTAACAGCCGATAGCTAATAACTGATCACTGATCACTGATCACTCTTAGTAATGGAAGAAACGAGTTCAAACAGGGGCTTACTATTCAGGCCGGGGGCGCTGGCGGCGGCTCAATCCCTGTCCCCCAGGAATTTGATCAAGGCCCGGAGGAGGCCGGAGTCATAGACCTGGCTCTTTTCCCATTGGTTTCGCATGTCCCACAGGGTCTCTTTGGGGGATTTGGCTTTGCGCCAGGGGCGGCCGGCGGTAACGCTCTCATAACTGTCGATGATCCGCAGGATCTTGGCCCAGAGATGGATGGAGCCGCTGACTAAGCCCGTGGGATAGCCGGAGCCGTCGCCGTTCTCATGATGCTGCTGCGCCATGATAATGGCTTCTACGGGGACTGAGGGCAGGTGCTTTAACATGAAATAGCTCTGCGCCGGATGGCGTTTGATAATGCGCATTTCATCGTCTTCCAGGCGTCCGGGCTTTTGCAGGATAGTCCGGGGCACCTGGATCATTCCCAAATCGTGCAGCAGAGCTCCCAATCCGAAGGATCGGGCTTCATTGTCCCCAAACCCCAGGTAATTGATGAACGCCAGGCCGATGACGCAGACGTTCAGGCTGTGTCTGAAGAGATACTCATCATGGTGGTTCATTTCCACCACGTGGCTCAGGAAGTTTTTGGATCTCTTGACGGATGCAAATACCAGGTCGATGAAGTCCAGGGCCATATCCAATTTGGCGCCGGTGCGGCCCCTCTCCGTGGCAAAGAAATGCTGCATCCAGACGAGCATGGCGTCCAGGACCAGGGCCGCCTTTTCCGGATTGCTGCGGCAGGCCCTGGGGGTGATTTCTTTCAGATTGCTGTGCAGAAATTCCAGGACCGCCTCATCCTCCTTTAAGGGAAAATAAACCCACGGGACTTTCAGTTTCTTCAGCTTACGGTGCCACTCCCGCTGGAAAATTTGGCCTTTAGGACAGCAGAGGATAAACTCGGGATCCGACTGGTCCTTGGGTTTGCACTTGATAAAGACATTGAAGGGCATTTCCGTTTCCGGCATTAGATTGCGCAAAGGCAAGGGTGAAAACGACCCTTTTTCCCCGTCGGCGACGGAAGACAGAATCCTGCTGGCGTGCAGATGGAAATCCAGAACAGGGCCCCAATTCTCCGGGGGCCGGCTGGAGGCGGCGGTGGATTTTTCGGAATGGTTCATATGTAAGAGACCGAGGTCTGGGATTGCAATCAACCTTACCTTCTAATAAATATCGGCTGAAAATGGGGCGGGGATAAAAAATTTCAAATTCAGGTCTTCAAAGCCAAATCCTCCACCAGGCGGTCGGCGAAGGCCAGGATAAAATTCCTCTGGCCGGGGGTGGCGTAGCCGATGCAGGAGCAGCGCATGGTCTCCCGGCTGCGGATCAGGAGTTCAAAGCGCAGGAAGTCATCCCCCAGCTCCACGGCGAAGCGGAAGGGACGATGGTCCTGGTGGGCGTATTGCTCCGGGTTCAGCAGGTCTTCCGGCAGGTCCACCCACCAGATGCCCTCGAGAGAGGAAGCCTGGGCATGTTCCTTAAGGTAATCCCGGAGGCGGGGGAGGTCTTTGCGGCCGATTTCATCTAGCACGTATTGACGCATTTTAAGTACCGTTTAATGCTTTATTTTTCTCACGCAAAGCCGCAAAGGCGCAAAGGCGCAAGAAATGTTTCAGGGCCCCCCTCACTGTTTCGGCCGGTGGGGGAAGGGGAGATATTCCACTGCCGGGATCTGGCGCATGGGCTGGGGAAAGAGGCTCATCAGCTCCAAGATTTCCTTGGGCATCTCGGAGGATACCGGCAGCCCCAGGGTTTGTGCGATTTCGAAGGTGATGGCGAAATCATGGGTCCAGGTGCCCCCGGTGAGCAGCCGGGCCAGTTCCGCGGCCTTTTCCGGAGGGAACTTCCCTTCCAGGAGTTCCAGGACGCTGTTTCGCACCTGGGTGATGGCCTTTTCCGCCTGATCCGCCAGGATCAGGGTGCTGTCGTCCACGTCGGCCACCGGCTTCTGAGCCACCGCCCGCAGCAGGGAGGCCGCGGGAAACTGCCCCAACTGCGGGTCCACCGGCCCCAGGACTGCGTGTTCGCTCATGACGATTTCATCCGCGGCCAGGGCCAAAAGCGTACCTCCGGACATGGCGTAATGGGGGACGAACACGGTGACTTTGCCTTTGTGCTTTCTCAAGGCCCGGGCGATCTGGGTGGAAGGGAGCACCAGGCCGCCGGGGGTGTGGAGCACCATATCGATGGGCACGTTGTCATCCGTGAGATGGATGGCCCGGATCACTTCCTCGGAGTCGTTGATGTCGATGAACCGAAAAATGGGGAAACCCAGCAGGACCATGCTCTCCTGGCGATGGACCAGCAGGATCATCCGGGAGGAGCGCTGCTGCTCCAGCTTCACCAGGAGGCGCTTGCGGCCGAATTCCATGACTTTCTGCTTGATGAGGGGCTGCAGGGCAATCAAGAGGATAAACAGCCAGAAAAGTTCGATGCTCACGATTTTATTCCTCCTTCGGGGCCGCGGGAACCTGGCGGCGGGCGCTCCGGAAGGCATCCAGCGCGGCAAACCCCCACAAACCAATAAGTAAGCTCAAAGGAAGGAAAAACAAGGGGTGGCCCAGCAGATACCGGCCCAGTTCCCGGACGATGTCCCAGGTCAGGGGCTTGGGATAGAAATATTCATAGTATCCCCGGGAAAAAAGGGCCAGACCGGCCAGGAGCAGGACCGCGAACAGCAGGTTGGCCAACAGCACCAGGATGATGCCTTTTTTCCGGTCATTGTTATAGAGCTGCCCCAACCCCGGAAAAACGAAGGCCGACAGCAGAAAGGCGATAATGGCTTGGCGCATGCGGCTGATTCTATCGGAAGAGATTTATGGGGTCAAGGGAGGGAATAGAGAAGGGGCCAGGGTCAGGGGTATCCAGTTCCCAAGCTGCGCTTGAGAACCGCTCCGGCGGCTACCTTTTTTATTATCGTTTCCGAACATATAATAAACCTTATTATCGAAAAACGGCTTAATCGATAATATGATCAAGCATGGCAGAGCTCTTTTTTTTTGCCTGACTGTCTTAGGAACCCGTTTGAATCTCGTTAATATTGCTCCCTCCCTCCTCCCCCACCTAGTTATTGATTTTTCGGGCCGATGGGATATGTTAAATAGGTTAGAGATCGAAAAGAGGCTTTTACCCGCATGGATTATAAAGAGACCCTGAACCTGCCCCGCACTGAATTTCCCATGAAGGCGGACCTGCCCCGGCGGGAGCCGGCCATTCTGGACCGCTGGGCGGACCTGGACCTGTACGCCCATGTCCGGGCCCAGAGCAAAGGCCGCAGCCGGTTTCTCCTGCACGACGGCCCGCCTTACGCCAACGGCCATATTCACTTGGGCCACGCCCTTAACAAGATCCTGAAGGACATCATCATCAAGTCCCGGCAGATGATGGGGTTCGATTGCCCCTACGTGCCCGGCTGGGACTGCCACGGCTTGCCCATCGAGCACCAGGTGGACAAGGGGCTGAAGGCCAAAAAGCTGAAGCTCAGCCAGGTGGAGGTGCGGCAGCGCTGCCGGGAATACGCCCTGGAGTTCATCGACATCCAGCGCCGGGAGTTCGTGCGCCTGGGCGTGTTGGGGGATTGGGAGCGGCCTTATCTCACCATGAACCATGAATACGCGGCCGCCATCCTGGAGGAATACGGCAAGTTCTTCCTGAGCGGCTCCGTTTACCGCAGCAAGAAGCCGGTGCATTGGTGCGCCACCTGCCACACCGCCCTGGCGGAGGCGGAGGTGGAGTACGAGGAGCATAAGACCCCTTCCATCTTCGTGAAGTTTCCCATCAAGGAGAGGCTGGATCGGGACGCCCTGGCTGCCGATTACTTGGTGATCTGGACCACCACTCCCTGGACGCTGCCCGCCAACCTGGCCATCGCGGTGCACCCGGATGTGGAATACGCAGTGGTGCGGGTGGGGGATGAGGGCATAGTGGTGGCCGCGGAACTGGCGGAAGGATTCCTGGCGCAAATGGGCCTCAAGGGGGAAATGGTCAATACCCGGCGGGGCCACGAACTGGAAGGCCTGGTCTGCCGCCACCCCTGGCTGGACCGGGACTCCCAGGTGATTTTGGCGGATTATGTGACGCTCACCGCGGGCACGGGCCTGGTGCACATCGCGCCGGGGCACGGCCAGGAAGACTACGACAGCGGCCGCAAGTACGGGCTGAAACCCTATTCCCCGGTGGATAACAGCGGCCGTTTTACCAAAGAGGTGCCGGAGTTCGAGGGCCAGGGAGTCTGGCAGGCCAACGCCGGGATCATCGAGTTGCTCCGCGGTAAAGGAAGACTGGTGGGCGGGGAAGAGGTCACCCACAGCTATCCCCACTGCTGGCGCTGCAAAAAACCCATCATCTTCAGGGCCACGGAGCAGTGGTTCATCTCCATGGAGCACAACGGCCTGCGCCGGAAGGCCCTGGAGGCCATCGACAAGGCCGCCTGGATCCCCCGCTGGGGCCGGGAGCGGATTTATCTGATGGTGGAAAACCGCCCGGACTGGTGCATCTCCCGGCAGCGGGCCTGGGGCGTGCCCATCGTCGCCTTCCACTGCCAGGAATGCGGGGAGGTCTTTTTAACCCGGGAAATCCTGGAAGGGATCGTGGAGCGGGTAAAACGTGACGGCGCGGATTTTTATTTCGCAGAAGACGCGGCCCACCTGGTACCCCCCGGCACCCGCTGCCCCCAGTGCGGAGGAGGTAATTTCGCCAAGGAAACGGACATCCTGGACGTCTGGTTCGACTCCGGGGTGAGTTTCGCGGCAGTGTGCGAGGCCAATGCGGAATTGGGATTCCCCGCGGACCTCTATCTGGAAGGCTCCGACCAGCACCGGGGCTGGTTTCACAGCAGTCTTTTAGCCGCGGTGGGCACCCGGGGCCGGGCGCCGTATCAGGGGGTGCTGACCCACGGCTTCGTGGTGGACGGGGAAGGCCGGAAGATGTCCAAGTCCGTGGGCAACATCATCGCCCCCCAGGAGGTCATCAATAAATACGGCGCAGAGATTCTACGCCTCTGGGTATCCGGCGAGGACTACCGGGACGACATCCGCCTGTCCGACGCCATCTTGAAGCAACTGGCGGAGGCCTACCGCCGCTTCCGTAATACCGCCCGTTTTATGCTGGGCAACCTCTCCGATTTCGACCCCAAACGCCATTGGGTCAAGTATGAGGACCGGGAGGAACTGGACCGCCTGGCCCTGTCCTGGCTGGCGCAACTGACCGAGCGGGTGAAAAAGGCTTATCTCGATTACGAGTTCCACCTGGCCTTCCACCGGCTGCACCAGTTCTGCGCGGTGGAGATGTCGTCGCTGTACCTGGACATCCTCAAGGACCGGCTCTACGTCTCGGGCAGCGATTCTCCGGCCCGGCGCAGCGCCCAGAGCACTTTGTATGAGCTGCTGCGCACCCTCACCCTGCTGATGGCCCCCATTCTCTCGTTTACCGCCGAGGAGGTGTGGGGGTATCTGCCAGGGGAGGATAAGGCGGAAAGCGTGCATCTGGCGGCCTTTCCCGAGGCCCCGCCGGGTTTTCCGGACGGGGAATTGCTGAAAAAATACGAGTTTTTGCTGAAAGTGCGGGGCGAGATCAACCGGGGTCTGGAAGAGGCCCGGAAGGCGAAGACCATCGCCACTGCCCAGGAGGCCCGGGTCTTTCTGGCCGCGGCTACGGAGGAACTCTATTCCCAGTTGCAGAGCCAGGCCGCGGCCCTTCGGACTTTAGCCCAGGTGGCCGAATTGCACATTCTCCAGGGGCGGGAAAACCTGCCGATTCCTGGCTCGATGGGCCAGGAAATTCAGGATTTAACCTGGGCCGTGGACAAAGCCGCGGCTGATAAATGCGTGCGCTGCTGGTTTTCTTATCCCACGGTGGGCCAAAACGCCGCCCACCCCCAATTGTGCGCCCGCTGCTGCCAGGTGCTGGAAGGTCAAGAAGCATGAACCGGAAGCTTTATATTCTTCTCCCGATTTTGCTTCTCGGGGTGGGTTTGGACCTGGCCACTAAAGAGTGGATCCTCCGGTCCCTGCCGCTCGGGGGCCAGATTACGGTGGTCGACGGCTTCTTCAATGTGGTCCATATCCACAATCGGGGCGGAGTCTTCGGGTTGATGGCCGCCTGGCCCCTGGCTTATCTCCGGGTCTTCTTCGTGTGCACCACCGGCATCGTCCTGGCGGTGGTGGGCTATCTCTGGTGGCGCCTGCCCGAGGACCATAGGCTGGCGGGACTGGGCTACAGCCTGATTATGGCCGGGGCCCTGGGGAACCTGGTGGACCGGGTGCGCATGGGCGAAGTGGTGGATTTTCTGGATTTTTACTGGGGCCGCTACCACTGGCCGGCGTTTAACGTGGCGGACATCATGATCTGCCTGGGGGCCGGGTTTCTGGTCTGGGTGATTTTAAAGGAAGAAAAGGGCGTCGATGTATCCAGTCCTGCTTAAGTACGGGCCGCTGCAGATCTTCACTTACGGCTTTTTTCTGGCCCTGGCCTTTTTGAGCGCCATCTACCTGTCGGCGCAGGAGGGCAAACGCCAGGGTCTGCCCCCGGCCCGGTTCTACGATCTCTGTTTCTACATCATCATGGGGGCCTTAATCGGCTCCCGTCTGCTCTACGTCTTCCTGGAACTGCCCAAGTTCGTCACCCAGCCCTTAAAGATTTTCGCCATTTGGGAAGGGGGGCTGGTCTTCCACGGCGGCCTGGTGATGGCGCTGGCGGTGGCCTTTTATTACATGCGCCGGCATAATCTCCCCTGGCGGATGTCCTTCGACTGCCTGGCGGTGGGCATGCCCGTGGGCCAGATCTTCGGGCGCATCGGCTGCTTTATGGCCGGCTGCTGCTACGGCGCGCCGTCCAGCCTGGCGTGGGCGGTGACCTTCACCAACCCGGAGAGCCTCTGCCCCGTGCGGGAGCCGCTGCACCCCTCCCAGCTCTATGAGGCCTTGGCTCTCCTGGGGGTCTTCGGCATTATCTGGTGGCTGCGCACCCGCAAGCGTTTTCAGGGCCAGTTGGTGCTTACCTATTTCATGCTGGCGGGGTTCGTGCGCTTCGGGGTGGAATTTTTCCGGCACCCCGGGGACTACCGGGGTCCCATCTTCTGGGGGGACATGCCCCTGACCCAGGTGGTGGCCCTGGGGATTGCCCTGGTGAGCGGGTCTGTTTTGTTTTATTTTTGGAGTCGTACCCAAGCCAAATAGAAACGAAAAACCGAAAACGGAAAACGGTATTCTTATGCACGGCCGCCGTTGGCTTACCGCGTTGGTCGCTTTGCCTTTGCTGTTGTTGGTCCTCCTCAAAGGAGGCCGACTCGGCCTGGTGTTGGTGATCCTCCTGGTGAGCGCCCTGGCCCAATGGGAGTTTCTGGGGATGCTGCTGGCGGACAATCCCAAGGCCCAGCGGTTCAAGTCCATCCTCCTGGGGTCGCTGCTGCTCCTCAGCTTTTGCACGGCCTCGCCCCCCAGCGCCTTGTGTTATCCGGGGGGCTTTATACCCTGCAATCCCTCCACCGTGTTGTTCATCCTGGTGTGGTGCTTTTTTTTCCTCTTCCTCTTTTATCTTTTCAGCTACGGGCATATTGAGCAATTAATCCGGGATCTGGCGGTCAACGTCCTGGGGCTTCTTTACCTGCCCTTTATGCTGGGGCATTTTATCTGGCTGCGGTATCTTCCCCAGGGGGAGCTGTGGGTCTTATGGCTGCTCATGGTCATCTTTGCCGGGGATACCGGGGCCTTTTACGTGGGGAAGGTCCTGGGCAGAACGAAGCTCTACCCCCTGGTGAGCCCCGGGAAGACCTGGGAGGGAGCGGCGGGCGGAATTATTTTCTCTCTGGCCGTGGGCACGCTGGCCGGGAAATGGCTCTTGCCGTTGACGAGTTTAAAGGCCTTCGGTGTGCTGGCCCTGGTCCTGGCCGTGGTGGGGATCTTGGGAGACTTGGTGGAATCGATGCTCAAGCGCCGGGCCCAGGTGAAGGACGCCAGCGGCATCCTCCCGGGCCACGGGGGGATGCTGGACCGCCTGGACAGCCTGCTCTTCGCCGCGCCCACGGTGGTCTATGCCCGGCTGTTTATTTTAGGGGGATAAAAAGTTCCGGACAGAGGAATAAACTAAAACATTTGCGCCGCTCCGCGGCGCAAATATTTTAATTTCTCTGTGAAACTCTGTGCTCTCTGTGTCTCTGTGGGAAAATCTTTTCCATGACCGATTGCCATACCAGCCATAAGGTAATCAGCCGGGGCGCCGCGGCCCGGTGGGTGAAAAAGCTCCAGGCCCGGGGGGGGAAGGCGGTCTTCACCAACGGCTGCTTCGACCTGCTGCACCCGGGCCACGTGCGTTACCTGGAGGAGGCCCGCTCCCTGGGGGACGCGCTCATCGTCGGGGTGAACACCGACGACTCGGTCAAGCGCCTAAATAAGGACCCGGACCGCCCCATCAACCCGGAAGGAGACCGGGCCGCCTTGCTAGCGGCATTGGCCTGTGTGGACCGGGTGGTGCTTTTCGAGGAAGATACCCCGCTGGAGCTGATCACTGCGCTGCAACCGGATATCCTGGTGAAAGGCGGGGATTACCGCCTGAAAGAGATCGTGGGACGGGAGGTGGTTCAAGCCCGGGGCGGGGAAGTCAGGGTCATCCCCCTGGTGCCGGGCTACTCCACCACCGGGCTTTTGGCCCGCATCCGCAGTAAAGGATCATAGGGGACCTGGTGTTCGCCCAGGTGCATTCGGGGTGAACACAAGGTTCCGCACACAGAAAATTGTAGTTGATTGAAATCGGTATCGGTGATTATTCTACCGGCCGCCATTCCTCTTCGGCCAGAGAAAATAATAGAACAGAGCAATACCCAAGGGCAAACCGACAAAGACGCCCAAATAGAAAGCAATCAGCGTGGGACTCATTCGGAGGCTCGATTCGTACTCAGGTTTTATTTGCCTTCCGCTAATTATCCCACATCATAAATTTATTGTCTATAGGTAAAAATGTTTAGATAGAACTATTTTATTAAAAATCCAGGACCAAGACCGCTCATCAAGAAATTGATGCCCCGACGAATTTCGAAGCATTACCTCGCCCCCTTTGCAGTCTCCCTCAAAATCTGCCCGCTGCCGACGCTGGATTTACCCGCGGAATTCTGGTATTTTGGGAAAAATCGAACTCCAGCCCTGACGGGGAGGGGGAATTTTTGGCTTTAAAACGTCCCAAACTCATCATTCCTGCGGTCTTGTTGGTGGCGGCCTTCCTCGCCTATATGCTGGTTTTCCGGGGCAAAGCAGCCGATCCGGACATCCTGCGCTTATCCGGCCACATCGAAGCCACGCAAACGGACCTGGGCTTTAAGGTCCCCGGCAAGATTGCGGCCATCAACTTTCAGGAAGGCGATGAGATTAAATCCGGGCAGACCGCGGCCGCGCTGGAAGACAAAGACCTGCGGGAGGACGTGGCCCAGGCCGAAGCCGCGCATGCCGCGGCCCGGGCCACTTTGGCCAAGCTGCTGGCCGGCTCCCGGCCCCAGGAAAAGAAGGAAGCCGCGGCGGCCGTGGCCCAGGCCAAAGCCGACCTGGTGGACAAGGACCGGGAATTTAAGCGCATGCAGGCCCTCTTCGAGCGGAAGACGGTCTCCGCCCAGACCCGGGACCGGGCCGAAGCCGCGTTTCTGGTGGCCAAGGAGGCTCACCGCCGCACCCAGGAAAATTTTAGCCTGGTAAAGGAAGGCCCCCGCAAAGAGGACATCGACGCGGCCCGGGCCGAGGCCCGCCGGGCCGAGGCGGCCCTGGAGCTGGCCCGCACCCGCCTGGGCTACGCCACCATTGCTTCTCCGGTCACCGGCGTGGTCCTGGTGCGGCCCGCGGAACCGGGTGAGGTGGTGGCCATCGGCACCCCGGTGCTCACCCTGGGGGATTTGGACAACGCCTATTTCGAGGGTTACGTGCCCGAAACCGATCTGGCCAAGGTGCGGTACGGCCAGAAGGCGGAAATCACCACCGACAGCTACCCCGGAAAGAAATATCCGGCCTGGATCTATTTTGTCTCCTCCAAGGCCGAGTTCACCCCCAAGACCGTGGAGACCCACAAGGAGCGGGTGACCCTGGTCTACCGCACCAAAATCCGGGTGGAAAATAAAGACCACTCCCTGAAGCCGGGCATGCCCGCCGATGCCGCCATCTTCCTCAAGGACCGCGCCAACTGAGCCGGCCATCCGGGCTACGGGCCTGACCAAGCGCTTCGGGACCCTGGCGGCGGTGGATAGCTTAAGCCTCGAGGTGGCCCGGGGGGAGTCTTTTGCCCTGGTGGGGCCGGACGGCGCGGGCAAGACCACCGCCATCCGCCTGCTTTGCGGCATCATGGATCCGGACGGGGGCCGGGCCGAAGTGTTGGGCTTTGACACCGTTAAGGAGTCGGAACCTCTCAAAGAGCATATCGGTTACATGCCCCAGCGCTTCGGCCTTTACGACGACCTCACCGTGGCCGAAAATATCGCCTTCTACGCCGACATCTACCGGGTGCCCAAGGCCGCGCGCCGCACCCGGGTGCCGGAGCTTCTGAGCTTCTCCAACCTGGCCCCCTTCCAGGACCGCCTGGCCGCCAACCTCTCCGGCGGCATGCGCCAGAAGCTGGGCCTGGTCTGCGCCCTGATCCACACGCCGCAGCTCCTTATCCTGGATGAGCCCACCTTCGGGGTGGACCCCGTGTCCCGCCGGGAATTCTGGCATATCCTGCATGAATTGCTGCGCACCGGCATGACCATCTTCCTGTCCACCGCTTACATGGACGAAGCGGAGCGGGCCCACCGGGTGGGTTTGATGCACCGGGGGCGGCTGTTAGTGGCCGACACCCCGGGGGCGATCAAGGCCACCTTTGAGGGGGAGCTTCTGGAGGTGCGGGCCGATAATCTGCGCGCGGCCCGGAGGATCCTGTCGGCCCTCCCGGAAGTGCGCCAGGTCCTGGCCGTGGGCGACCGGTTGATGGCCACCGTGGCCCGGCGGGAGGAGGCGATCGCGCCCATAACCGCGGCCTTGGAGGCCGGGGGAGTGAAAAGCGTCCGCATCGCCCCCGCGGAACCAGCCCTGGAGGAGCTGTTTGTGCAGATCGTCCGCCGGGAGGAGGGGTGATGCCCCAGGAAAAAGCCATAGTGGTCAAAGGCCTCACCCGCGACTTCGGCAAGTTCCGGGCCGTGGACCGGGTGAGTTTCGAGGTGCTCAAAGGCGAAATCTTCGGCTTCCTGGGACCCAACGGCGCGGGCAAGTCCACCACCATCCGCATGTTGAACGGTTTGCTGCTGCCCACCAGCGGCTCCGGCTCCGTGGCCGGCTGCGACATCGTCCGGGAAACGGAGGCCATCAAGCAGAATATCGGCTACATGTCCCAGCGCTTTTCCCTGTATGAGGATTTAACCGCGGAGGAAAATCTCGCCTTCTTCGGGGGCATTTACGGCCTCCCTCCGGATCGGCTGCGGGCGCGGACGGAAGAGGCCTTACGCCAGGTGGGTTTGCTGGATCGGCGCCGGGACCTCACCCGCACCCTGGCCCTGGGCCTGCGGCAGCGCCTGGCCCTGGCTTCGGCCATCCTGCATGAGCCCCCGATCCTTTTTCTCGATGAGCCCACCAGCGGGGTTGACCCCATCTCCCGGCGCAATTTCTGGGACCTGATCTATTCCCTGGCGGACAAGGGCGTGACCGTGCTGGTCACCACCCATTACATGGATGAGGCCGAATTTTGCGACCGACTGGTGCTCATCTACCAGGGCCGCATCATCGCCCAGGGCACGCCCCGGGAATTGAAGGCCGCGGTGAAGGAGGAGATCATCGCCGTTTTCCCGGACCGCCTGGGGGAGGCCCTGGAGCTGATCCGGAAACTGCCCCAGGTCTCGGAGGCCGCGGTCTTCGGTGACGGCCTGCACGTGGCCACCGCCCAGGCCGCCGCCGCGGAGGCGGCCATGAAGGAGGCCCTGGCCGCGCAGGGCATTGCCATCCGGGGCCTGGGGCGGGTGGATCCCAGTTTGGAGGACGCGTTTATTTCTTTGATTGAGCGGGCAGGGAATAGCTAGGGGTTGCGAGTTGCGAGTTACGGGTTGCGGGTTATACGCGATGTCTTTAACTCGCAACCCGCAACTCGCAACCCGTAACCCCCCATTGACGGATTAAAACCATGGACCTCATTCGCACCTGGGCGGTCTTCCGCAAAGAAGTCATCCACATCCGCCGGGATCTGGCCAGCCTCATCCAGGTGATTCTCCTGCCGGTGATGATGCTGCTCTTGAACGGCTATGCCCTGACCTTTGATCTCAAAGACGTGCCTCTGGCCGTCTACGACCAGGAGCAGAGCCGGGTGAGCCAGGATTTCCTCCAGGGGTTTAAAGGCACCGCCTATTTCCAAATCTACCGTTCCGTCTTCAGTTATGAGGAGATTGCCGATCTCATCAATTCCCGCAAGGTGAAGCTGGCCCTGGTGCTTCCTTACGACTTTTCCCGGTCTATTAAGTCCGGGGGAAGCGCCAGGGTCCAGGCCATTATCGACGGCACCGACGCCAACACCGCCAACCTGATCATCGGTTATCTCCAGGGCATCGTCTCCGCTTACAGCCAAAACGTGATCGTGGAGCGCCTGCAACTCCAGGGCTCCGCCCGCCTGGAGCTTCCCGTCAAGAGCGACTCCCGGGTCTGGTACAACGAGGACCTGGAGAGCCGCAATTTCATCGTGCCCGGCCTCATTGCCATCATCATGACCATGGTGGGCGCGCTCCTCACTGCCTTGTGCATCATCCGGGAAAAGGAGCGGGGCAGCATGGAGGGATTGATGGGTACGCCCTTGAAAAAGTGGGAGCTGATCCTGGGGAAGCTGGGCCCCTATTTCCTGGTGGGCATGCTGGACATGTTCATCGCCATGGCCCTGGGGGAGTTTCTGTTCCAGGTGCCGCTTAGGGGGAGCGCCCTGCTGTTCATAGCCCTGGCCGGGCTGTTCATGCTGGTGGTCCTGGGCCAGGGGCTTCTTATCTCGGTTGCGGCCCGCAGCCAGTTGGAAGCTTACCAGATGGCCATGCTCACCACCTTTCTGCCGGCATTTATTCTCTCCGGGGCGATGTTCGCCATCCGCCAGATGCCCCTGGCCTTGCAGGTGGCGTCTTCTTTTGTCCCCCCCACTTACCTGGTGACCATCAGCAAAGGCATTTACCTGAAGGGCATCGGCCTGGAAATCCTCTGGCCCAACGCGTGTATGCTCATGGCCTTTGCCGCGTTTTTCCTCCTGGTCGCGGGCCGCAAGCTGGTGAAAAAGATCCGGTAATTATGAGACTCAGACGCATCTACCATTTCCTGGTCAAAGAGTTTATTCAGGCGGTGCGGGACCCGCGGCTCCGCCTCTTTCTCTTCATGCCTCCCCTGGTCCAACTCATGATGTACGGCTATGCCATTAATTTCGACATTCAGCGCATCCCCACCGCGGTTTTCGATGAAGCCCGCACTCCCCAAACCAGGGACCTGATTAACCGCTTTGCCTCCAACCCCTCCTTCAGTCTGGACTATTACCTGGACCACCCCGGCCAGATCCGGGACCTCCTGGACCGGGGGAAGGCGACCTTCGCCTTGCGCCTGTCCTATGACTTCGCCAGGAATCTGAAAGAAGGCAAACCCGCGGCCATGCAGTTGATCATCGACGGCACGGACTCCAATGCCGCGCTCATCGTCGGCCGCTATGCCAACACCATAATTAATGATTATTCCCTGGAACTGCTCCAGGAGCGGATGGGCCGCCGGGGGCTGCCGGCGAGCCGGGGCGCGCCGGTGGTGGTGGAGGAGCAGACCTGGTTCAACAAAAACCGCATCAGCCACGTCACCTATGTCCCCGGGGTCATCGCCATGGTGGTCATGCTGGTTAGCATCATGCTCACGGCCCTCTCCGTGGTCCGGGAAAAGGAGATGGGCACCATGGAGCAGCTTCTGGTCGCCCCCATCCGGCCGGTGGAATTCATCCTGGGGAAGACCATCCCCTTTGTCCTCATCTCCCTGATGGACGTGGTCCTGGTTACCCTGGTGGCCATCTTCTGGTTCGAGGTGCCGCTTAGGGGAAGCCCGCCGGTGCTCCTCCTGGGCACCTTGCTCTTCCTCATCAGCACCGTGGGCTTGGGGCTGTTCATTTCCACGATGTGCTCCACCCAACAGCAGGCCATGATGGTGAGCACCTTTGTTTTCCTACCCACCATCATGCTTTCGGGCCTGGTCTTTCCCATCCCCAACATGCCCGTGGCGGTGCAGTACCTGACCTACCTCAACCCGTTGAGTTATTTCATCATTATCATCCAGGACGTCTTCCTCAAAGGGGTGGGCGTGGCGGTCCTCTGGCCCCAGATGGCGGGCCTGGCGGTCCTGGGGACCGCACTGCTGGGGTTAAGCGTGCTGCGGTTCAGGCAAAGGCTGGCGTAGTTTTTTTGAGGAAAAGATAGGCAATCTTTTCCGGAACATGACCCGCGGTTAATCTCCCCTAAAAAAATCCCCTGCCTGCCCTAATACCAAGTTGCAGTCTATTGACAACTTATGATATGCTTTTCTCTGAAAGGAGAAGGGCATGCGGAAACCCAAAGAATTGCCGGAGGGCGCTCTTGA
>QZIZ01000149.1 GCA_003599195.1 Deltaproteobacteria bacterium
TTCCGATCTGGGCCGTATACGCTGAAAGAACATCGCCAACTTCAGCCCCCCGCAATATCCGCTGACGCTCGCACTCCCCCGCAACGGTGGTGCCAGGGTTAACCTCTCCGGCCTCTTACGGGGCCATATAAGTATTTTATGTAGAAAAACAAAAAGTGTCAGGTAACTTTATAAATTTTGCTACAGGTCTTTTAGGAAATAATACCTATGGGCAAATAGGCAATTCTGCCTATTTAAATTAAGTCCGGATTAATCTAAATTAATAAAAACTTATGACATTCTGGCGTTAGAAAGAAATTAAGGAGAAAACAGTCATGATTAAGAAAGGAAAGGTTTTTCTGTTGGCCGTAGTGCTGCTTCTGGCCTTCGCCCAGGTGGCGTTTCCGGCCCTGACCGCGGTGGGACCCACCAACCCGGCGAACGGATTCCCCTTCTGGTTCCGGTCCTCCACCGGGCAGAACGTGACCCTGTCCGTTCCTCCCAATGCGGTCAGTATTCCTGATCCGGTCATTCCCGGCAATGCCTTTTCTGCCCAGATCGGCTTCGGCAGCGAGGCCATGTACTGGCATTCCACGGCCATCATCGATCCTCTCCCCACCGGTGGAGGCCAGGCTTTGCTGGTTTTGGCCCTGGAGGCCGCGTTTGGTGGGGGGGATGCCGCGCCCAACGACCAGATTGTGTTTGCCCGGGTTCGCGTCCGCATTGACACCCCGGTGGCGGGAACCTATACCGTAACTCATCCCTATGGCACCAATACCTTCACGGTGGATCCCGCCGACGTAGGCACTCGGGCCATCAATTTTACCAGCGATGTGGGCATCGGCGCGCCGGGGGACTTCTCAGGCGCGTTGAACGGCCAGATCGATCCTTTCCTGGTGCAAGCCGGCTTTGAGGCCAACCCAAACTTCTTCGGTGATGCCGGGACCTTGACTACGGTTACGGGCAGCCCCACCGGCAACAACTTCTTCCGGGTCGAGGGACCGCCGGGCTTCGTTGCCGCCCAAACCGACCAATTTGTCACCGGCGGCGAGAAATTCGCCGGCACCCCCTTTACCATTGGCCGGACCACCTACACCAAGGATGCGGTGAATGGGGCCTTTGCGGAAGTCTTCGTCACCGAGCCTGCGCCCATAACCCCCGGAGTTCAGATCAGCGCCCGGGTGCGGCCCGCGCCGGGTGCCCGTTTGACCCGCTCGGGACTCGGGTTCTTCGGCCGCTTCCCCTTTGACGGAGTGGTGCCGGATCAGGTGGTGGTGACCGGGAGAATCAATGGCGCCCAGAACACCGTTCTGAAACAAACTATAGTGGACGTGGTCACCATCACCAAGGCCCAATATAGTGTGGGTACCCAGACCCTGACCATTGCCGCGGTCTCCTCCGATAGCGTGGGCCCGCTCACCCTGAGAGCCTTCGGTTGGCCCCAGGCGACGCAAGCCGGGCAACTGCTTAATGCCGGCGGGGCCGACACGGTATTTGCCGGCGTCCCCATTGCCCCGGCCAGTGTTGAGGTGAGATCCAGCATGGGCGGCTCTTCCACCCTGGCTGTTACCGTCCTTCCTTAATTAAATCCCCGGCTCCTTTCCGAGGTGGAAAGAGCCGGGCCGCTTAACCCGCCGATCCCCCGCCGTCCTGTCCGGGCGCCGGGGGATCGTTGCGTTTGGATCGCCTCGGAGTTGCGCGCCAATTAATCATGTCTATCTTAAGTGCAGCGAAAGAAGGAATAATCAGAAAATTTGGGCCATTTCCCATTTCTCCTAATTTTTCTATGGAATTTTTCCGAAGGCTCAATATTATTCCGTTAACTGAAAAACGAAATCGAGCCTTTTTGCAAAATCCTTCGATTGCTTAGATTGCCCATTACGAGGGAGCGAAGCGACCGAAAAGTCCCCTCCCCCTTCGAGGGGGGAGGGTTAGGGTGGGGGTGGCGTCTTTTGGTCTGATTACAGATAGTTGGCCAAGAAGCCCCCTTCCCCCAAAACCCCCACCCTTTATATGGACCGTGGGAGGGGGGACTGAAACAGACTTTTGCAAGCGCTTAAATTCATTCAAATAATTTTTGCAAATGGCTCGAAATCCCAAATCCGCCTAGAAGTCTGGCGAGAGGAAAGATATGTACCAGGTGACTTTTGACGAAAAAGATACGATTGTTCGCATCGACCGGGAGCTGATGGATCCGCAGACGGTGTCCAGGTTTCTGGATCTGGTGAATCTGGCCGCAGCCCTGAAGGACAGCAGGTTGGCCGACGACTGGGAGAAGATGTTCACCCGGATGCTGGGTTTTCCCACCGGGGTGCGCTTGATCCGGGACCCGGCCGTTAATAAGGGCACCGCCTTCACCGAGAAGGAGCGGGAGGTCTTGGGACTCCGGGGCCTGCTGCCGCCCAAGGTCCATTCCATGGAGGACCAGGTGCTGCGGGTGTTGGAGAACGTCCGCCGCAAACCCAATGACATCGAGAAATACATCTTCCTGATTTCCCTCCAGGACCGCAATAAGACCCTGTTTTACCGGATCGTGACCGACTATATCGAAGAGATGATGCCCATCATCTACACCCCCACCGTGGGGCAGGCCTGCATGGAATACGGCCACATCTTCAGGCGCCCCCGGGGCATCTTCATTTCCTCCAAAGACCGGGGCCGGATGGCCGAACTGCTGCGTAACTGGCCGTATAAAGACATTCGCATCATCGTGGTCACTGATGGGGAGCGCATCCTGGGTCTGGGGGATCTGGGCGCGGACGGCATGGGCATTCCGGTGGGCAAGCTGGCCCTGTACACCGCGTGCGCCGGTATTCACCACTCCTTAAGCCTGCCCATCACCCTGGACGTGGGCACGGAAAACGTGGCCCTGCTGAATGATCCTCTCTATATCGGTTTGAAGCAGCGGCGGCTCCGGGGCGCGGCCTATGACGACTTCGTGGAGGAGTTCATCATGGCCATGGAAGAAGTCTTCCCCAGGGCTCTGGTGCAGTTTGAAGATTTTGCCAATGTAAACGCCTTCAGGCTGCTGGAAAAGTACCGGGAGCGCATCTGCTGCTTCAATGACGATATCCAGGGCACCGCGTCCGTGACCCTGTCGGGGATCTACTCCGCCCTGCGCATTACCGGGGGCCGGCTCAGCGATCAAAAATTCCTCTTCCTGGGGGCCGGGGAAGCCGGATTGGGCACCGCGGACCTGACGGTGTCGGCCATGGAGGGGGAGGGCCTTTCGCTCCAGGAGGCCCGGGAGCGCTGCTGGTTCGTGGATTCCAAAGGCCTTGTGGTCAAGGGCCGCAGTGATCTCACCGGCCACAAGCGCCGTTATGCCCATGACCATGACTTCATCCCCGATTTCCTGACCGCGGTGGAAACCCTGAAACCCACGGCCATCATCGGCGTCTCGGGCAGGGCCAGAATGTTTACCCGCCCCATTCTGGAGGCCATGGCCCGGATCAACGGACGGCCCCTGGTCTTTTCCCTGTCCAACCCTACCTCCAATACCGAATGCACCGCGGAGGAGGCCTATGCCTGGACGGAGGGGCGGGCCATTTACACCAGCGGCAGTCCCTTCGATCCGGTGGTTTACGGGGGCAAGAGATTTGTGCCGGCCCAGGGGAACAATGTCTATATCTTCCCCGGAGTGGGTTTGGGCGCCATTGCCTCCCAGGCCCGGCACGTGACGGATGAGATGTTTTCCGTGGCCGCCAAAACCTTGGCGGCGCTGGTTTCCGAAGAAGACCTGGAGCAGGGGAGCCTCTTTCCGCCCCTGCCCAAAATTCGGGAAGTCTCGGCGGCCATTGCCGCGGCGGTGGCGGAGGTGGCTTACGAACGGGGCCTGGCCACCGTGCCGCAACCTGAGAACCTCCAGGAGGTGATCAAATCCCTGATGTATGAGCCGAAATATCAGAGTTACGTTTAAAGGGAAGAGAGTTCAAGGTTCAAAGTTCAAGGTTCAAAGTTAGGGGTATCCTGGGAGTGTTTCTTAATTTAATTAATTAAGGGAAGGTAGGGCTTCGAGAGGATAGTTAATTGCTGGCAAAGGCTTTGGTTCAACCTTGAACTTTGAACTCCCAGCCTTGGGTCTGGGTCAATCCATCAGAGTGTCAATTTGCTAATCACCCACCAAGTCCAAAAACGCTTCTTTCGCCGCCCGGCAGATGGCCAGGGGCGCGGTCTTGCCTTTGCTTTCATACCTGCGGCTGCGAATCGGGCTGTAAAAAGAGGCTATCCATAAGTCCCCGGAAACCCCTAAAAACACATCCAGTTTTATCTCGCAGAGATACTTGCGCATCATTTTGTCCACCACTTGCCAGGCAGGGCCGATGTCGGAGGTATAAGGCAGAACCCCCTTCCTTTCCATAATTCGAGAGGCAATGAAGTGGTCCAGTTCCCGGTCGGAGTAATCGGGTTTCACGAAAATTCTCTCCTTGACAGCCGCGCTTGCCCTGACTTATCACATTTTTTGAATTTCTTCCAAATATTCCTGAAATAAATCCACGTCACCGCTTGCATCCTTCTGTTTATCCTCATAAGGCGCGGCCAGGCGGCGATAAAACTCATCGGCGATATTTTTAAAAGTGCCGGTGATGAGGGCGACCAGCCAGTAGCGCATCGCCCCGAATTGGCGGCGGGCCAGCAGCAGGGCCAGGCGGGTGCAGGTATAATTCAGCATTCCGGCGAAGGCTCCGGGGTCCCCGGATTCTTTGGCCTGGCTGCTGATTTCCGCGGCCAGGCGATCGATAAGAGGATCGATTTTATGCCGCAGGCCGGCTTTGATATAGGGCATGGCGTTTCCTCAGGATAATCCGGGATTTTATCCTTATTGTCAAAGTACCTGTTAATCGATGGATTATCCACATTTATTTTTCTCGTAGCCTATAACTCGAGACCTCTGCGAAATTTCCTCTTGTCATTCTGAACGGAGCGAGGCGGAGTGAAGACTCTCGTATTTCCGGGCACCTGCGAGATTACCCGGTCGCTCCGCTCCCTCGGAATGACAAGTGAGGAGACTTTCGCAAAGGTCTCAACTTGGAAGTATTTTCTGATACCGTTGACTTTCCTGGCAGGTTTGGTAAGGTAGGAGGGGAATGCACGATATTTTGCTCAATTATTTCGAGGGGTTCAGGAATGGTAGTCACTTGTGAGAAGTGCCATACCAGATTTCTCCTGGACGAAGCCAGGATAACCGGGGCCGGGGCCCAGGTCCGCTGCTCCCGCTGTCAACATGTCTTCTGGGTGGAGCATGAAGAAGAGCTGGCAGAGGAGACCCGCCCGGAAGAAGAGGAAGCCGGGATCAGTTCCCTGTTCAGCCGCGGCCGTCCCGAAGCGGCGGAGCCCCCTTCCTTGGGTGTAAGAAAATCGGCTTTAAGCCTGGGGGAAGAGGAAGAAACCCCCGAGGCCCAGATAGCCGCAGCGAAAGCCGCGTTGCCCAAACCCTCCATCCTGTTCACCGCTCCCGCCAAACGTTCCCCCTGGCCCTGGATTATTGCCTTGGTTTTGGGCCTGGCGGGGGGGACCCTGGTGGGCGGGGCCGCCATGTGGTTCGGGGGGTACGCCTGGGTGGCCGCCACTTTCAAAGCCAAGCCCCCCGTGGTGGCCCCCCCGGCGGCAGCGCCTCCGGCCAAGGTGGAGGAACCTCCCAAAGTGGTGACTGTGCCTCCCCCCCCGGCGCCGGCGCCGGCGCCCGCGGACTTGAAGGATCTGGAGATCACCGGCCAGGAAGAGCGTTACCGGGGAATGGTGAACACCAAAGGCGGCCAACTCCTGGTTATTCAAGGCAAGGTAAAGAATGCCTCTAAGCAATTCCGGGGCCCGATTAAAATTCATGCCGTGCTCACCGACCCCCAGCAAAAAATCGTCAAGAAACGGGATTTTTACGCCGGCTCCGTGATTTTCGATGATGAGCTTAAAAGCCTGGATCCCCAGGAAATCAACCGCTGGCTGGACACCCCGGGAGGCCGGGCCCAGAAGCAGATCTTAGAGCCGGGGGAGAGCCAGTCTTTTATGGTGGTGTTTTTTGGCGCCCCTGCCAATCTGTCCGGATACGGATACAAAATCCAGGTCGTGCAAGGACCCGTGGCTTCCAGCCAGTCTCGCGGCAAATGATTAAGCGTTTATTACAGCGATTCCGCCGGGAACGGGGCCGGCACCAAGCTACCGTGCGCATTGATTTTTTCCCAGGGGGAAAAGTCAAGCCTGCGATCTTCTGGCATCACAGCCAGGATCCGGAAAAGGACACGGTTCCCCTGATTCTGTTCTTCTATGCCCGCATCCTCTTTGAGCTGGCGGAGTTGAACGAAGTCAGGGTGGCCCGGGAACTGATGAGTTTTGTGAACCAGGTTTGCGAGTTGGTGCTGAACACCGATGGGCCTCCCAGCCGCATCCGCCTGCCCCTGGGAGAGTTGAGCCTGGTTGAGGAAGACTCCGCACCGCCGGAGCGTACTTATCAAGCCGAATTCTTCCAGTTCCATGACGGGAGTTTCCGCCTGGAGTTTCAGGCCAGCATCGGCAAAGAGAATTTTTTTCTCCCTGCCTCCTTTCTGGTTCTCCTCCAATCCTGCCTGGCCAACCTGAAGGAGGAACCCTTGAAATCTCTGGCCCGGGGATTGACCCGGCTGCATGATTACTACCGTTATCGCCGGGATTTCTGGGAGAGCTCGGTATTGAGCGCTGGTCCGGTTTTCGCCCTGGGCAGGGAAGAAGCGAATCCGGGGGGAAGGCTGGCGCCGGATAATTGAAGTAGATCCTAATCTTCCTAACCCTTGCATCCCTGCCCTCGATGATTAAAATGCTAATCAGCCCACCACGGCTTAAGGTCTTAACCGAAAACAGAAAACCGGAAACTGTCTTTTAAGAAAGGAAAAACTATGCCTGCTCCTGGCGGGGATTTTATGGATTTGCTGGCCATGGCCCGGGGGTTCCAGGCCTCCAAGATGCTGATGGTGGCCGTGGACCTGGCGGTCTTCGATTTCTTGGAAGAGCCCTGCAGCGCGGTGGAGGCGGCAAGCTGGCTCAAGGCGGATGAACGGGCCGCGGGCATCTTCCTGAACGGCCTGGCGGCCCTGGGACTGCTGGTCAAGGAGGTGGACTACTTCCGCAACAGCGAGCATGCCTCCCGTTTCCTGGTCCGGGGGAAGGACGACTACCGGGGCGAAATCATCAGGCACATGGAGCACACCTGGAACCGGGGCTGGAACGATTTGCAGCACACTGTGCTCGCCGGCCACCCCCGGGAGGCGGACCCGGAGAAATGGCTGGACACCAAGGGACCGCAGCGGGACGAAAAGGAGGTCCGGGCCTTCATCTGCGGCATGGACGCCATCGCCCGGGACCTGGCTCCCAATGTCACCGCGGTTCTGGACCTTAAAGGGGTGGAGCGGCTCCTGGACCTGGGCGGGGGCCCCGCCACTTATGCCATCGCCTTTGCCAAGGCCCACCCGGGGCTTAAAGCCACGGTCTTTGATCTGCCCAACCCTATCAAGATCGCCCGGGAACAGATCGCCAAACACGGCTTGAGCGAACGCATTGACACCCTGGCGGGGAACTTTCTCGAAGACGATATCGGCAAGGGCTACGATTTCATCTGGGTCTCCCAGATTCTCCACAGCCATGATGTGGCCCAGTGCCATTTCATCATCAACAAGTGCGTCCAGGCCCTGAACCCCGGCGGCGCGCTGGCCATCCACGACTTTTACCTCAATAAGGACGGCGCCAGCCCCACGGGCCCGGCCATGTTCAGCGTCCACATGTTGGCGGTCACCCCCCGGGGCCGCTCCTACACCTGGGGCGAAGTCGCGGAATGGATGGCCGAGGCGGGCCTAATCTCCCCCAAACACCTGCGCTATGATGAAGGAGATGCCAGCATTTTGGTGGCTAAGAGGAAATAGGGGAAAGGGGAAAGGGGAAAGGCGAAAAGGGGAAAACATCCTGTTCGCTTTTTTTTTTATCAAGTTTCTTTTATCGTTCCATAATTGCAATATTAAAAATATATCGAAATAATTTAGTTAAAGAACAAAAAGGTGATACATAGCAGATATGAGCACCTCCCCAGGTGTCTAAGATAAGAATCTGATTGGACAATTATGCCTCGCCCTCTACCCCCCTCAGGGCAACCATTTCGCTCGGAGAAGGACTTCCAAACAGGGTCTTTTGAAATCAGGTGCTTTTTTCGAACAGGCCTTTTCCACATTTCCGGAAAAGCTACCGTATCGAAAATTTCTTCCAGCTTTTCTTTGTGGCTTAACTCCGCCTTGCCAGGTACTCCAGGCGGCGGCGGATTTCGCCTAAGGGTTGAAGTTCGACCAGGGATTGGCAAAACCTCACAAACCCTTCGGAGCGCTTGACGGCCAGGGCCAGGGCATCCTTGGGAGACAAATCTGCCGTAACCTCCGGCACCTTCAAGTGTTCCGCCAGGTGGAGATCGTGCACCGGCAGCACCACCGGGCATCCTTCCGGGGTCAGGCATTGATGCAACCGGGTCTGGTTTTCCTCCGTTTCTTTAGCAAAGTACTCGAACATCTCCCGGGTGTCCGCATGGGACACCCGGTGGGCCAGGCGGTGATAGAAATCCCGGGCCAGGTCATGTTGATTCATGGCCTCATGCGGCGGCCAAGGGCGCGCCAAGGAGCAACAATAGCCAGATCAAAGCCCCGAGTGATGATTTGTTGATAAACATTGGCCTCCTTACTATTATTCATCATCCAGGGCCCGCCAGCCGTAGCTTTCCAGGTAGGCCCGAAGCTTTTCCCGCTTCTCCTGGAATTTTTCTTCCCCGAGGGGCGGGCAGTCGTTGAGGGAGATTTCACCTTCCCGCAATGCCGCGGCATAGGCCATGCAGGTGGCATAGCCGCATAGTTTGCAGTTAGTCATGGGCAGCAGCTTCAAAATTTCCATGATCTTGAGACCGGCTTGGCTCACATAACGCGGAGTGATGTGGTTCCGGTGGTCGTAAATCTCATTGATCTGCCTCTTGATCCATCCCAGGAGGACGTGGCATTCTTCTATATCCCTGGCCCCCCGGATGGCGATTTTGTGGGGATGCAGGGTGATCCATTTGCCGTTGGAGAGTTTGAGCAGAAGCACCTGATTGGCTTGATCATAATCCCAGCCGCCCAATTCGGCGTTCACATAGGGGAAGGACGGGGAGATGTCCGTCTCTAAGGTGGCGATGGCGTGTAGGACTTCTTTGGAGGAGTCCATTTTCGGGCGGAAGATGTCAAAATTGTCGATCCGGTCCAGTAACATCTTAAGCCTTGTGACCGCCAGACAAACCGTACAGCCATGTTTTTAGACGAGGTACTACGCTTTTGCCATACGCCATGATGCCCCCGAACACTCCGCCCACCACCGCCGCGGCGCTACTGCCCACCGGGCAGCCGGGAGTGCCTCAGAAGACGCAAACCGAGGAACTGGCATAGATGCCGAAAAAGGCCAGGGACCAGAGGGCGTAGCGTTTAAGAGAGTCCCACAGGGCCAATCCTTTGATTCCCGGCGGAACCGAAAAAGTTCCGGCCTCAGGACCGGAGGCCGCCTCCGCTTCCGTCGCTTCGTGGGAGCAGCAGCAGGGGTGGGCGCAGGTGTGGCTGAGTTCTGGCTGAAGCGATTCCGGCGACACTAATTTTTCTCCCCGCGCTCCCTGAGTTTCTGCCGTAAAAGATGCCCCAATTGTTCCCGTAGGCCGTTCCGCACCCAGCGGAAAATGGTGAGAATTTCCGCTTCCGTGCCCGCGGCCTTGGCCGGGTCCGGGAAACCCACGTGCATGACCTCGGTTTCCCCGGGAAACAGGGGGCACTGTTCCTGGGCTTGGTCGCAGACAGTGATCACCAGGTCGAACTGCTCCCCGGCCAGGTCGTCCACGGATTTGGAACGGTGCTGGCTGATGTCGATCCCCAGCTCACCCATGACCTGGATGGCCCGGGGATTCACCTTACTGGGTCTGATCCCCGCGGAAAAGGCCTTAACCTGCCCGGCCAGGTCATGGTTCACCAGGCCTTCGGCCATTTGGCTGCGGCAGGCGTTTTCTGTACAGAGAAACAAGACTTTCAGCATCGGCAGAGCCTCAAGAGATCATCTTCTTGATTTCATCCACGCTGGGCACCTTGCCCACTACTTTTACTTCCCCGTCCACCACCAGTGCCGGGGTAATGAAGACGCCGAAGGCCATGATCTTGTTGAGTTCGGAGACCTTTTCCACCTCGAAATCGCCGCCCGCGGCCTTGGCGGCCTCCTCGGTGCGCCTGGCCAATTCCAGGCATTTGGGGCAACCGGGGCCCAAAACTTGTAATTTTTTCATCTTAATCCTCCAATCGATGTTTTGATGCGGGTTACTTAAATAAATGCTTAAGCCGTCCCTGTGTTCACCGCGCCTCTGCGGTTAAAGGATTCACCGCAGAGACGCAGAGGGCGCAGAGAATTTATGACACCAATAAATGTGCTACCCCGCCAGCCAGCCGTAGCCCATACCGGCGCAGGTGGAAATGACCACAATGATGGTACAGAAGACCGCAGTCTTCTTCCAGCCCATGACCCGGCCGATGACGATCATGTTGGGCAGCGATAAAGCCGGACCCGCTAGCAGTAGGGCCAGGGCCGGGCCCTGATCCATGCCCATCTTGATTAACGCCTGAGTGATAGGGACTTCCGTCAGGGTCGCGAAGTACCAGAACGCGCCGATGAGAGCGGCGAGAAAGTTGGAAGCCAGGCTGTTGTCTCCCACCAGGGAGGCCACATATTGAGGCGGTATAAGGGCGCTGACAAAACCCACCGCCAGCACCCCGCCATAGAGCAAAGGCGCCAGGAGCTTGGTGAACTCCCAGGTGTTGTGCAGCCACTCGTCGATTTCCTCTTTGGTGAACCAGCGCCAGAGCATGAGGAGAATCAGCAGCAGGATGGCCCCGGCAATATAAAACTTGTTCCGGGCCACCGTCATGGTGAGGCTCTGCTCCCGTTCCAGGCGTTCCAGGCGGTCTTTGGGGATAATTATCTGATCTTCTTTCTGTTTGCCGTCCCATTCCTGGGCAAGTTGGAAGATCATGTCCTGGGAGCGCTCCTCCAGGACCACGGCCTGGACCTGCTGCCCGTCCTTGAGATGGATGGTGACATCCCGGGGAGTCACCCAGGCCGCGAAGATGAGGAAAAACACCAGGCTGAAAAAGAAGACGCAGGTCTGCCAAAAAGGACGCCGGGGCGCTTCGGGGGGCGGCATCTGCATGGCCGCGGCTACCTTGGCCTTTTCCTCCTTCCGGAAAATGAAGGCCATGCCCAGACCCACCAGGAAGGCGAAGCCCACCGCGCCGATGACCCGGGCCAGACCCAACTCAAACCCCAGCACCCGGGCCGTGAGAAAAATGGCCAGGATATTGATGCCCGGACCGCTGTAAAGAAAGGCCGAAGCCGGACCCAGGCCCGCGCCCATGTGGTAGATGCCGGCGAACATGGGAAGCACGCTGCACGAGCAGACCGCCAGGATGGTCCCGGAGACTGAAGCCACGGTGTAGGCCACGAACTTGTTGGCCGTGGGCCCCAGGTAGCGCATCACCGAGGCCTGGGACAGGAAGGTGATGATGGCCCCGGCGATGAACAGGGCCGGCACCACGCAGGTGAGGGTGTGGTTGCGGGCGTAGGCCTGGAGCATGAGGAAAGACTCGAGGACCGCCTCCTGCACCTTGGGTCTCCCCAGGGGCAAATAGTAAGCGAATAGAAAGATGCCCGCAAAGAGGAGAAAGATCTTGCCTTCCCGGCCCATCAGCCAGTCCTTGCCGGTTTTCCAGGCGGTGATCCAGTATGATTCCTGCGGTTCCTGTTCCAAGGCCGCAGCCTTTTCCGAGGTATGATCCATTTATCGAGTCCTTTTCATGATTACAGCGTCGCTGTTCATGCCCCGAATCCCTTCAGTTGTTCTTCCAACTTATTAGGGTCGACGATTCCTATGGCGCTCCACAGGAGGCGGCCCTGGGAGTCCAGCAACAGGAGGGCGGGAAGTTGAATCAGGCGGAATTGACCGATATAGGGCACCGCGGCTTGCCGGTCGGTATCGTAATCAATGCGTTTCAGGGAGGCCTGACGGGAACCGGCAAATGCCTGGTTTACCACCTTATCCGCGGCCTTGACCTTTTCGGCGGTGCAACCGCAGGCCTTGCTGCGCGTGATATAGATAACCTGGCCTAATTTGGCCGGTTCAGCTTGAGCCATTACCGGGATACTCAAGATTGCCAGGATGATGCTTAAGATGATGATTCTTCTTTGCGCCATTCTTTTCCCCCCTGTTATCTTTTGAGCAAGTATCTCTTGTTTTATCAGAAGCCGAACTGGGAAAGCTTGTCCGCGATTTCCTGTTCGTTCAAATCCCCCATTTTCGTCCACAGCAGATTGGCTTTGGCGTCCAGAAACAGCAGGGCCGGGGCGGTGGTGACCCGATACTTCCTGATATAAACTTTGGCCGTCTCCTTGTCGGTGGAATAGTCAATGCGCTTTAAGAGAGACTTCTTGGGGCCATTAAAGACGTTGCCCACTACAATCTCCCCCGCCTCACAAACGGCTTGCATGCAGCCGCAGGCTTTGCTGAGCGTGATATATACCACCTGGGCCAGCTTGGGTTGGGACCCAGACGCCACCGAGGTTCCGGACAGCAAAAATGGCAGGGTTATCAAGACGGCAAAGGTAATTAATTTGGCCTTGCTCTTCACCATTTAAACTCTCCCCTCTTTATTTTGCAGACCCATCTCGCTGAGCCATTGCTTGAGCCTTTCTTTAGCGGGTATTTGCCCCACTGCTTTCACTTCGCCATTGATCACCAAGGCCGGGGCGCCGAAGACGCCCAGGTTCTGCATTTCCTGCAAATCCCGGATGTGCTCCACTTCCGCCGGAAGGCCCAGCTCCGAAAGGATTTGCCTGACCGTCTGCGCCAGCCGGTCGCACGCGGGACAGCCCATGCCCAGAACTTTTACGTTCAGCCCGGTTCTTTCCTCTTCCACTGCCTCGCCCGCGGCCTTCTTGAATTCCCGCAAGAATGCCTTCTTATATTCCTCCTGAGCGGAAGCGGGGATATAATTCCCGGGCTTGAGTTTTTCCAGAAGGGCCTGGGCGATTTCTGCGTCCGGGCGCCCTTGCCGGGAACGCAGCTCCTCGATGGCGGCTTTCAAGCCGGTGATTCCCACCCGGAATTTGCCCAGGGAGATTTGGGTGATATCGTCGCCGGGCATTCAATGACCTTTAAAAGCGCGCACCTTGACGCTAAGGATTTTTCCTTGCAAACGCTCATCCATCCCCGGAGCCTCATAGGCAAACTCGGAAACTACGGTCACCTCCGTGAAACCGGCGCGGCGGATGGTCTCCAGGTAAGCCTCCTTCTCCATGGCCCCGGCCAGGCAATCGGCCCAGGCCGCGGCGCTGGCCTTAACGTCCGGCGGCAGTTCCCCTGCAGTCACCAGGTCGGCGATGAGGATGCGGCCGCCGGGCTTCAAGACCCGGTGGACCTCCTTAAAACTCGCCAGCTTGTCCGGGGTCAGGTTGATCACGCAATTGCTGATGACCACGTCCACGGTTCCCGCAGCCACCGGGAGCTGCTCGATATAGCCCAGGCGGAAGTCCACATTGGTAAAGCCGTGCTGCTCCGCGAGCACGCGGCCTTGGGCGATCATGTCTGCGGTCATATCCACACCGATGACCCGGCCGCTCTGCCCCACCTTTTTGGCCGCCAGGAAGACGTCAATCCCCGCGCCCGAGCCCAGGTCCAGGACGGTTTCACCCTCTTTCAGGTCCGCCAGCGCGGTGGGGTTGCCGCAGCCTAATCCTAAAACCGCCGATTCGGGAACCAACTGCAAATCATCAGCGGAATAGCCCACGGCCAGGGATTGGTCAGCCACCGTGGGGCCGCAGGAGGGGCAGCAGAAGGTGACCTCACCTCGGGCGATCTTGCCGTAACGTTCTTTGATAACTTCTTTGATATCTTGATCTTTCATGTTGAATTCCTTTTAGCCTTTTGGGAGATCACCAATTCCTGATCCCCTGGAACAAGATATAGCAACCGGCAAAAAAGATGAGGCCCCCCGCCGCCTGTTGTAGCATCGTGCCCACTTTGGCGCTTTTGGATTGCAGGTAGCTCTCGATCACCCCGGTGAAAGTGCCGGCCAGCAGGATCAGGGTCCCTTGCCCCAGGGCGTAAGCGAAGAGCAGGGTGCTGCCGTAGGCGACATGGCCCTGGACCGCTGCCAGGGTCAGGATCACCGCCAGGACCGGGGAGGCGCAGGGGGACAGCACCAGGCCGAACAGGGCGCCCAGAATCAAGGCGCCGATCAGGCCGGTCTTCTGGGGCAGAAACCTTTGCGCATTGCCGCCCAGCTTCAGGTTGATGACTCCGGCCAGTTGCAGGCCCATGACGATGAGGATCACGGACACCACAAAATACCAGTAGGTCCCCACGTCCCCGAACATGGTGCCCATGAGCGCGGCCATGGCCCCCAGGATGGACATCACCACGGCCAGGCCCACCACGAAGGTCAACGAGTAGAAAAAGGCTTGTTTCTTGTTGCCCCCGGCGTAACCGCCCACAAAGCCGATGACCAGGGGAATGCTGGCCAGGATGCAGGGACTGGCGGTGGCGATCACCCCGCCCAGGTAAGAGGCCCCGTAAGCCAGGACCGGGCGGGTCTGCATGACCTGGCCCAGAGATTCGCTCCATCCCATGAAAGTGTCTCCTTGCTTTACTTAATGAATTTCAATTCTTTCAGCTTCTGAATGACTTCTTCCCTGGTCAAGGGGCCGATATGCCGGTCCACTTCTTTGCCCGAGGCGTCCAGAAAGACCTGGGTGGGGATCATCAAGATCTTGTATTGTGTAAATAGGTCTTTTTCCTTATCCACATAGACCATGCGGAATTCCACCTGGTCGCTGTGGCTGGTTTTCAATGCCGCCATCACCTTTTCCATCTCCTTGCAGGAGAAGCAGTAACCGGCCCCGAATTCGAGGAGCGCGGGCTTGCCTGAGGGTGAGGCCGAATTTTGGGACCAGGCCGGGAACGCCTGGAAAATCAGGAAAAATGCCGCAATCAGGATCAGCGATTTTATTGCCTGATAACGTGATGATTTCATTTTTATTTTCCTTTTGAATTGTTAGATTCCTTAATAAATCTATAATCTTGCGTCTTGCTTTGCGTCTCTGCGTCTTTGCGTGAGATATTTTTTTCTCCAGGGGCGAACACAAGGCGCGTCCCTACGTGCGGCCCGCCGGCGTGATCAAGAGCACCGGGCATGCCGCCAACCGGGAGACATTGTGGGCCACGCTGCCCAGGAAAAGCTCCTGGATGAAACCCTTACCCTGGGTGCCCATGACGATCAGAGAGATATCCTGGGACTCCAAAACCCGGAGAATGGCGGGCAGGGGGTGGCCGGGATCGAAGCGGCTGTTAACCTGGGAGACCCCGGCCTGGCGGAGGCTCTCTGCCAGGCTCTCCAAGGAAGCTCGGGCCTTGGCCTCCGCCATCTCCTGGAAGCCCGGCGGATAGGCCTCGCCCCCCGGCACATCAAGGGCGTTGAGCACCGTAACCTCGGATATGCCCCGAGGAACCAGCCGGGTCAGAAAATCTCCGGCCCGCTCCGAGGTCGTGGAGAAATCCGTGGGAAACAGGACATGGCGCAGCAGTTGGCTGGCTTGCAAGCGGCAGTAACCTTCCGGCAGGCCTTTTTTCAATGCCACATTGAGCAGCAGGGTGGGATGTTGCGCATGGTGCACTGCCGCACAGGTGAAGCATCCCAGCACCGCCTCCCGCCACAAGGATCTGCCGTGGGAGCCTACGACGATGAGGTCCGCGCCGCAGCAGCGCGCCACCTCATTGAGGGATTGCGCCGGCAACCCGGTGGGCATCTCGATGCTCACTTTGAACCCCTGGGCCTCCAGACCGGCCTTTTGAGCCTCCAATTTCGGCCGGGCCTCGGCTTTTATAGAGCCCTCCAACCCCCCCAGAAAGAGAACGGTAATCACGTGGGTCAGAATGATTTCGGAAGCGCCCAGGGCCTTGAACTCCCCGGCGCAGGCGATTACTTCATTCCAGGCGGGAGAGAGATCAGTGGCCAACACGATTTTGTTAAACATTCTTTATCCTCTTTTGGAAAAGCCGGTATTCACAAATCTTAACCTTCCCCCGCCACACCTCGCGGCTCGCAGATTTCCCGGACAAAATATTTCTCCCGGAACCGCAAGGCCACGTTGACCAGGCTGATGAGCACCGGCACCTCCACCAGGGGACCGATGACCGCGGCGAAGGCCTCCCCCGACTGGAGGCCGAAGACCGCCACCGCCACGGCAATGGCCAGTTCGAAATTATTGCTGGCCGCGGTGAAAGAGAGCGTGGCGGAGATGCGGTAATCCGCGCCCGCCTTGGCCGACATGTAGAAGGTGATGAAAAACATCACCAGGAAGTAGATAACCAGGGGAATGGCGATGCGCACCACATCCAGGGGGAGTTCCACAATATACTCGCCCTTGAGGGAAAACATGACAACGATGGTGAACAAGAGGGCGATGAGGGTGATGGGGCTGATCTTGGGCAGGAATTTTTCTTCATACCATTTGATCCCTTTGCGCCTGACCAGGAAGAAGCGGGTGAACATGCCGCCGAAGAAGGGGATGCCCAGGTAGATCATCACACTTTCCGCCACCTGGAGGATGGTGACCTCGACCTTGAGGCCCGAGGCGATCCCCAGCCAGGCGGGCAGTATCGTCACAAAAAGATAGGCGTAAACCGAGAAAAAGAGCATCTGGAAGATGGAGTTGAAGGCCACCAAGCCGGCGCAATATTCCGTGTCTCCCCGGGCCAGGTCGTTCCAGACGATGACCATGGCGATGCACCGGGCCAGGCCGATGATGATCAGGCCCACCATGTACTCCGGGTAGCCGCTGAGAAAGGCGATGGCCAACAGGAACATGAGGATGGGGCCGATGACCCAGTTTTGAATCAAAGATAAGCTCAGAACCTTAAAATTCTTGAAGACCTGGGGCAGTTCCTCATACCGCACCTTGGCCAGGGGGGGATACATCATCAGGATCAGGCCGATGGCGATGGGGATGTTGGTGGTGCCCACCTGGAAGTAAGTCAAACCTCGAGTGAAAGCGGGCAGAAAATAACCGAGGCCAACCCCGGCAGCCATGGTCAGGAAGATCCACAGGGTCAGGAAGCGTTCAACGAAACCGAGACGCCTGGCGACGGTAACGGCCATAAAAATACTCCTATCTCTTTGATAACCGGATAACCGATTTATTAAGTACTTTAAGTCAAAAATTTTTTGGTGCCGTGGAATCTTGCAGGGACTTGAAAAACCGGGACTCCGCCCTCATATCATTCTTATTTATCCGCTTAAGCAAATAAATCAATATAAAAAATAACCGCGCAAAACTCAGGATATGCCTTTCTCAGGAACATTGACAGGAGGCGGCAGCGCTGTCCTTGGTTTCAATCTTGGCAGTCAGCCATTGCTCCAACCGTTCCTTGAGCGTCCGGGCCTCGGGGCGGGAACCCAGGATATCCGCCAGCAGCTTCAACTGTTTGTCCTCCGGACTGCCGGG